>JBLFZR010000061.1:0-7911 GCA_047610595.1 Nitriliruptoraceae bacterium
ACCGCGCTGTTCGGATTCGCGTTCCGGCTGGACATCGACGACTACGCGCCGTTCTTCCTCTCGGGCTACCTGCTGTGGCAGTTCTTTCAGACGTCATCGCAGTCCTCGATCACTGCCATCGTGGGCAACGGGGCGCTGATCAAGAAGGTGTACTTCCCGCGTGAGGTGTTACCGCTTTCAATGGTGCTGGCGCAGCTGACGCACTTCCTGCTGGCGATGCTCGTCCTGCTTCCGTTCCTTATCGCGACCCGCGGATGGGGTGTGCTGTGGCACCTGCCAGCGGCGCTCGCGGTCGTCGCGATTATGGCTGTCTTCACCAGCGGTATGGCGATGATCTTCGCAGGTGCGAACGTGCCGTTCCGTGATCTTCAAGAGCTCATCGTCGTCATATTCTTGGTGTGGTTCTACGCCACGCCGGTGCTGTACCCGCCGGCGCTGCTCACCTCATCAACCGAGCCCGTTGTGGCGCTGCTCGGCAAGATCGCCCAGGCAAACCCGATGTCATGGTTCGTCGAGCTGTTTCGCACGGCGACGTACGGCACCGTCCAGCTGGCGCCTGGCTCCGTCGGCGCGAACGCGGACGGGCTGCACTTTGTCACGACCGGTCCGCAGCTGCCAGACCCAGAGCTTTTCGCGCTCGCGACGGCCACCGCCTTCCTCACGTTCGCGCTGGGCTATGTGCTGTTCAACCGCCTCGCGCTGACCTTCGCCAAGGAGATCTGACGTGGTGCTCGACACGCTGCGCGACCGCCTGCGCGATGACGAGGGACCGGCCATCGTGGTGGAAGGCCTCACCGAGACGTTTCGGCTGTATCACGAGAAGCCGTCCGGCCTCAAAGAGCGGCTTTACCGTTTCAGCCGTCCGACCTACACCGATTTCAACGCGCTGGAGGACGTCAGCTTCAGGGTGCTGCAGGGCGAGGCGGTCGGCGTCGTTGGCCACAACGGCTCGGGCAAGTCCACGCTTCTGAAGGTGCTCGCGCGGATCTTGCCGCCGGACGAGGGCAGCGTGCACACCCGCGGCCGGGTGGCGTCGCTGCTCGAGCTAGGCGCCGGCTTCCATGGTGACCTGTCAGGCCGCGAGAACATCTATCTCAACGGCGCGATTCTTGGGCTCACTCGCGCCGAGATCGCAGAACGGTTCGACGAGATCGTCGAGTTCTCGGGGGTCGGCCCGTTCCTCGACACCGCGGTGCGCAACTACTCATCGGGGATGTACGTACGCCTCGGATTCGCGATCGCGGTGACTGTCGCGCCTGACGTGCTGCTGATCGACGAGGTGCTGAGCGTTGGTGACGCCGAGTTCCAGCACCGGAGCCTCGAGCGGATGCGTCACTTCCGCGATGCAGGCAAGACCTTGCTGGTCGTGAGTCATGACCTGGCGGCTATCGAGTCGTTGTGCGAACGCGTGATCGTGCTTGATCGCGGTCGCGTCGCGTTTGATGGCAGCGTGGGGCAGGGTCTCGCGCTGTATCGCCAGCTGACGTCGGTGGTGAAACGCAGCGATGAGGACGGCGACGAGCGCAGCCGGCATCGTTCGGTGGAGGTGGTCGGTGGCAGCCTCACTGACCGCTCGGGCGAGGCTGTCGCCGCTGTCGATCCTGGGAGGCCCTTGCTGCTGCGGGTCCGCATCCGTGCAGATGATGATCTGCCGGCGTGCAGCGTCGGCGCGCGCGTCGAGGGTCGCGACGGTAGCGATGTGTACGAGACGCACTCGGCGTGGCACGGGCTTGGCATCGGTCCGCTGCAGGCCGGCCAAGAGGCCGTCGTCGAGATGCGGCTGAACGCGAACCTTCTTGCGGGACACCACCGCGTGCACCCGGTCGTCACCGACGCCTCCGCGCGGTTCGCGTGGGCGTTCGGGGAACCGCTCAACCTGGAGATCGTGCCAACACGCGGCGCGACGGGTGTCGCGGACCTTGCCGCGTCGTTCGCTGTGAGCGAAGGGCCGGCGCTTCGTCTGGGGGCTGACCGCGATGCGGGGACGGCCGCGGGCGACAGCAGCGGCCCGATCTGACGTGCGGGTCACCGCCATCGTCGTGATGTGGAACAGCGAGCGTTACGTCCAAGGATGCCTTGTGGCGCTGCTGGCGCAGGAGCACCCGCTCGATCTCATCGTCGTGGACAACGCATCGCACGACGCGTCTCTCGCGATCGCGACGGCGACTGCGGCGCGCCACCCCGATCGGATGCGAGTGATTCGGTCAGCCGTCAACAGCGGCTTCAGCGGCGGGGTCAACCTTGGCATCGACGCGGCACCCGGCGCGGATGCGGTGCTGCTGTGCAACCCTGATGTCCGGCTCGAGCCGGACCATGTCGCGTTGCTGGTGGCGGCGCTGCAGGCGGACGCAGGCATCGGGTCGGTGCAAGGCACGCTTTGGCGTCCCTCCCGCGGCGGTCTGCCCGATGTCATCGACTCGACCGGCCATCGCGCCTTCCGCACGCGGCTGTTCGACAACCGCGACGAGGGTCGGACCGTGCCAAGCGCCGGCGGTGAGGTGTTTGGTGTCACGGGCGCGGCCGCGCTGCATCGGCGAGCCATGCTCGACGACATCGCCATACCGCGACCGGATGGCACCCTCGAATGGCTTGATGAGACGCTGTTCGCCTACTACGACGACGTCGATGTCGACTGGCGCGCACGCCTGCGTGGATGGCGTGCCGTGCACGCGCCAACGGCGGCGGGCCGGCACGTCCGCTCCGGTGCGGCAGCGGGACGCTCCGAGTTCGTCGAGGAGCTCAACGCTGCGAACCGGCTGCTGCTCATCGCCAAGCTTGACGACCGCCGAAGGCTCGCAGCCGCTGCGCCGGGCGTGCTGCTGGCGACGGTGCTGAAGCTGATCTGGCTCGGTGTCACGACGCCGGCAGTGATCGGTCGGGTGGTGCGTCGGGTTCGCGTCGGGTGGGCTCCTACTCGACGCCGGCGCGCGCTGGTGCTGGCCCGTGCAACGACGAAGCCGGCCACGGTGGTGGCCGGCTTCGAGCGCTTCGACTGGCGTGGCTGGGTCGCACGCTGGTGGTCGCGCGCCCGGGGGCACGCGACCTGAACCAGCTCAGCTCTGGATCTCGGTCGGATCGGTCGACGGGGTGTCGGTCGGGGCGGACGTTGGAGCGTCCGTTCCGGCCGGCGTCGGACCATCCTGGTCCGAGTACTCCAGCGCGTCTACCGGGTACGGACCCAGCGGGGACTCGGGCGCGTTGCCTCGGGTGCCGAAGTTGTCGACGACGACGCCGTTGGCGTACGCGTCGTCCCAGCTGTCACAGTCGAGGCCGCCGCCCCAGTAACGGATCGCGATGGCTTGACCGGAGTCGATGCCGCCGTCGCCGACCGGTCCGGCGAGGATGCCGGCACCGCTGCCGCTCTGGTTCTCGAACCCGGCGTTGTTGAGCGTCTTGACCCAGGTATCGATCTCTGAAACGTCGTCGGTGCTGAGCTGCTGGTCGTCAAACCAGACGATGACCGAGCCGTGCTCCAGGTTGTGGGTGGTCGAGCGCTCGTCGAGTGGCTCGTTACGCACGCCGTTGAAGATCGGGCCCGTGGTCCCGTAGTGGGGACCGGACGCGGTGGGGCGGCCGTTGGTGTACAGGCTTGCGGCTGGCGGTGCAGTCGCGGGCTCCAGATGCGTACGGGCTTCGAGCAACGGCACGTCAAGCTCGACGCAGCCGTTCGACGCGAGCGATGCCGCGACCGCGTCGGAGGACACGGTGAGCGCGTTCTCGATCACGGGGGCGCGGTTGCCCAGCGCCAGCGTGATCAGCACCGCAGCAAGGGTCACGAGCGAGACGCCGTAGACGCCGTTGCGGACCCGGGCCTTCTTGGCGATGGCCACCGCAGCGGCCTCCTCCTCGGCGCGCTTGCCGCGCTTCTCTTCACGGCGCTCGGCCTTGGTATGACGCTCTTGCTCGGCCACGGTGTCCTCGGACGTTCGGGGTGGTTTGGGAAGTCGGGGAGCGTAGTCCGTTCGGCCGTCAGCGCAGGCTCGAGCGGTTGCGTCAGGTTTTGGTTGGTGTCGCGCCGACGCGGACGGTGGCGCCATGGTCGGTGCGCGTGACCTGCGCCGACCACCCAAAGGCCGCGGCCGCGACGCAGACGGCGGTTGCGGCGCGCCCTGCCTCCCACTCGCTTGCGGCGATCTCGATCGCGGCCTGTGTCCCGTGCCGAAGGCTGAAGGTGGCGCCCGGCGAGGCCCTGCGTCCCTCCTGTGCCAGCGTGTGCAGCAGCGCATCGTCGAGCAAAAGGGATGCGGGCGGCTCATCGGATGAGGTTGACCGTTGCAGCAGCTCGAGGCCGGCCGTCGGCCCTCCTGTGCGGAAGGCGTCCTGCTCGCTGGGCCGGATCAAATCACAGGCGCGGTGCCCGTTGAACCCGGGTCCAGCGACGTGCAGGCCGCGTAGCAGCACGAACGGGGTGCCGGAGCTCTTAGTTCGCACCAGATCTGCGGCCGCTGCGAGCTGGTCGGCGGTAGCCGTGATCGTCACGTCGAGCGTCCGGCCTTCGCGGTCAGAGCTCCCGCGGTCATCGCGCAGCACCTCGACGCCGGCCGCGCCGAGCGCCACGTCTGTCAGCCCGAGGCGCCATGGTCGCCCGAACGTGTCGGTCACCACCACCCCGACGTCGACCCCGACCCGCGCCGCCAGCGCAGCTCGTAGCTCGGCTGCGCTGCGGTCGGGTGCGTCGGGTAACAGCAGCGCCACCTCGTCGCCATCCGGAAGGTTGCTGGTGTCGATGCCAGCGTTCGCGCACACGAAGCCGTGGTGCGTCTCGACGATCAGCACGGACGCCGTTTCGGCCACGACGCGCCGGGCCTGCGCCCGGGCCAGCAGTCGCCGCGCGGCATGATGATCCGGCGCCGGCGGCAGCGTCACGACGTTGCCTTCGGACTTGGCGACGACCTTCGACACGATCGCAACCACGTCACCGTCGCGCAGCGTGACGCCTGCCGCCGCCGCAGCGGTAAGCAGCAGCGCACACAGGTCGGTGCCGTGGCGCACCTCGGTGGTTGTGGGCAGTGCGATGACCTCCAGGCGCGTCATCCGCGAAGCAGGTCGGCGAGCTCGAGGGCGGTGCGAGCCAACGTTGCCGAAACGCCTGGCTCGTTCATGATTGTGTCAGTCACTGCGCACCCCAGCCCGAGCTCCCGGACCCCGGCCGCATGGGCGGCGTCCTCGTTGTCGAGCACCCATCCGTTCAGCCACGGTGCGTAATGCGCTGCGACGCCCAGGGCGCTGACCGGGACACCGATCGCGGGCAGCAGGCGGTCGGCCATGCCGCGCACGACGCCGCCGGCCACTATCGGAGACACACCAACCACCGGCGCCATCGTCGTGGCCAACGCCTCGGCGACGCCGGGCACGGCCAGCACGGTCCCGATAGAGACGACCGGGTTTGACGGTGCGATGAGCACGGTCTCGGCGTCCATGATCGCTTCGATCACGCCGGGTGCTGGCCGGGCATGCTCGCGACCTCGTAGCTCGATAGACGCGACCTCAGGGGCTGCACGCTCACCGACCCAGTACTCCTGGAAGTGCAGGTCGCGGCCGTCGGTGGTGCGAATCCGGGTCTGCACGGGGTCGTCGGTGACGGGCAGGAGCCGCACGGCGATGCCGAACGCGTCGCTGACCTCCTGGGTGACCTGGCTCAGCGACAGCCCTTCGGTCAGGCGGTGGGAGCGGTGCACGTGCGTGGCGAGGTCGCGGTCGCCGAGTGTGAACCAGCGACTGTGGCCGAACCGTTCCAGCTCGCCCGCCACGACGAAGGACTCGTCCGCTCGGCCCCACTGCTGCTCTGGGTGGACGGTGCCCGAGAGGTGGTACGAGATCGAGTCGAGGTCCGGGCTGACGTGCAGCCCGTAGATCTGGATGTCGTCGCCGACGTTCACGATCACAGTGACGTCCTTGGCGTCGACCACCTCGATCAGGCCACGTAAGAATCGGGCAGCTCCGACGCCGCCAGCGAGAACCGTTATCACGTGCACCCTTCCGAGCCGCAAGACAGGAGCGGCGCCGTTGCTAGGAGCGTAGACAGGAGGGCAGACAGGCCACCCTTGGGGTGCAGGTGCGTGGTGATCGCAGGGCACGCCCTAACCTGCGGACTTCACCAGACGTGGCCCGGAGGGCATGTGGTCGACGAGGCCGAGCGCGACCGACGACGACCTCGAGCATTGAAGCGCGCGGAGGAGGGCCGGACCCTCACTCGCGACGAGATCGCGGCGCTGCTGACGTCCACGGGCGACGATCTGGACCGTCTGCTCGCGCACGCCGGCGCCGTGCGCGACAAGGCGCCGTGGTTCGCCGACGGTGGCTGGGGGCGTGACGCCGCAGGCCAGCGGCGGGTGACGTACAGCCGCAAGGTGTTCATCCCGCTGACGCACCTGTGCCGCGATGCGTGTGGCTACTGCACGTTCGCGTGGCCGCCGAAGGGCGATATCCCGGCGTACCTCTCGCCCGACGAGGTGCTCGACATCGCGCGGGCGGGCCAGGCAGCGGGCTGCAAGGAGGCGCTGTTCACCCTGGGGGACCGCCCCGAGGAGCGATATCCCGCCGCGAAGGCATGGCTGGACGCGCATGGCTACGACTCGACGGTGGCCTACCTGCGAGCGGTCGCTATCCGTGTGATCGAGGAGACCGGGCTGCTGCCGCACCTCAACCCGGGCGTGTTGTCATGGTCCGAGATGCATCTGCTGCGCCCCGTGGCGGCGTCGATGGGGCTGATGCTCGAGACGACCTCGGCCCGCCTGCTCGAGAAGGGCGAGGCGCACTACAACGCGCCAGACAAGGACCCCGCGGTTCGGCTGCGGATGTTGGAGGACGCCGGCCGTCTGGCGATCCCGTTCACGTCTGGCCTGCTGCTTGGCATCGGTGAGACCATCGAGGAGCGAGCAGACACGCTGCTGGCACTACGCGACACGCACCGGCGCTACGGCCATCTGCAAGAGGTGATCGTCCAGCACTTCGTGCCCAAGGCCGACACCGCGATGCGGCTGCAGCTGTCGCCGCCGGTCCACGAGGTGATGGCGGCGGTCGCGGTCGCTCGGGTTGTGATGGGCCCCACGGTGCATATTCAGGCGCCACCAAACCTCTCGCCAGGCCGTGAGGTCGAGCTGATCGCTGCGGGCATCGATGACCTCGGGGGGGTGTCGCCGATCACGCCCGATCACGTCAATCCAGAGAAGCCGTGGCCGCACCTCGATGCGCTCGCAGAGCGGACCGCCGCCGCAGGCTTCACGCTCAGCGAGCGGCTGTGCGTGTACCCCGAGTGGGCGATGAAGCCTGACCCGTGGCTGGACGCACGGATGGCCCGGCCCGTGGCTGACCTCGCGACCCCGGGGGGGCTCGCGCGCGAAGGTCACCTGCCGCAGCCGCAGCCGTGGCAGGCCCCGACGCTGACGTTGCGTGACACGACGGCCGCCATGGACGCGGTGATCAGCGGGGACGAAGCGTCCGGCTCGGCCGCGGACGGCCGCAACGCGCGAAGCGCAGCAGCCGATGATCCGTTGCACCAGGATGTCTACGGCGATATTCACGAGGTGGTAGCCGTGTACGGCACCGCCGCTGACGCGCTGTCGGTCACAGCGACCGGGCTGTCGCGGGACGTGGCCGCGTCGCTGGCCGCGGCCCAGTCTGGCCAGATCCTCGACGACGCGCGCGCCCGTCGGCTGTTCGATGCGGAGGGCTCAGACCTTGAGGCCCTGGTGCGCGCGGCGGACGAGGTGCGCCGTGACGCCGTTGGCGACGACGTCACGTACATCGTTAATCGCAACCTCAACTTCACCAACGTGTGCTACGTCGGATGCCGGTTCTGCGCCTTCGCGCAGCGCCGCGATGATCCGGACGCGTACACACTGGGTATGGATCAGATCGCGGACCGCGTGCAGGATGCGTGGGAGCTCGGCGCGACCGAGGTGTGTATGC
>JBLFZR010000062.1:0-7877 GCA_047610595.1 Nitriliruptoraceae bacterium
GGATGAGCCCGGGCTGGGCCCTGTTGCTCGTCGCTGTGCTCATCGTGGCCAACGGCTTGTTCGTCGCGTTCGAGTTCGGGCTTGTCGCAGCCCGGCAGGGCCCGCTGGAAGAAGCCGCCGCCAGCGGGGATCGGCGTGCCATCGCCGCGGTCAAGCAGCTGGGTCGGCTCTCGTTTGTGCTGTCGTCGGCGCAGTTCGGCATCACCGCCACGTCACTGGTGGTCGGCTTCTTGGCGGAGGATGCGCTGGGCTCGGTTGTCACCCCGATCTTGCGTGCGACGGGGCTGAGCGACGATGCGCGCACGACGGTCGCGGTCGCGCTCGCGTTCTTGCTCTCGACGGTGTTCCAGATGCTGTTGGGTGAGCTCGCGCCCAAGAACCTGGCGCTCGCGCTGCCCGAGAGAACAGCGATCGCGCTTGCGCTTCCGATGCGCTGGTTCGGGCTGCTGCTGGGGCCGATCATCCGGCTGTTCGATGCGTCGGCGGCCGTGCTGACACGTCGTGTGTTTGGGGTCGAGGTGGCCCACGAGCGACTTGGGGGCCACTCGGCCGACGAGCTGGCGCGCATCATCGCGGCGTCCCGCGACGGCGGCGAGCTGTCGGACTCGCAGGGGCAGCTGCTGGCGCGGGCTGTCGCGCTTGGAGATCGTCGTGTGCACGAGATCATGGTCCCGCGCACCAGTGTGGTGTTCCTATCGATTCACGACACGCTTGAGGACCTGCGGATCGCTGCGCGCCGGACCGGTCACTCCCGCTTTCCGCTGCGCGCGCCTGACGATGACGATGTCGTCGGCACCGTCCATATCAAGGATGTGCTTGCCGTCGCGGAAGCCGACCGAGCCACCACGACGCTCGGCGCCATCATGTCGCCGCCGGTGGTCGTCCCTGAGTCGGAGCCGCTGCGCCGGGTGCTCGGACAGCTTCGCGCCCGGTCTCGGACGTTCGCGCTCGTGATCGATGAGTACGGAGCGGTGGCGGGCATCGTCACGATCGAGGATGTTCTTGAGGAGCTTGTCGGCGAGATCGAGGACGAGTTCGACAGCGAGCACGGTGCGATCCAAGACAAGGGTGATGGCCGCTGGCTGCTGGACGGCACCGTGCGTGTCGACATCGCGGGCGAGACGCTGGGCTGGGCCTTGCCGACCGGCGATTACGAGACGGTCGCCGGCTTGCTGATCGACCAGCTCGGACGCATCCCACGTACCGGGGCCGCCACGGTCGTTGATGGCTGGGAGATCGTCGCCCACCGGGTGGACGGGGTTCGCGTCGCGCAGGTCATGGTGTGCGAGCTCGCATCAGGCAAGCTCGACACAGACACAGACACAGACGCCGCAGACACCGCCCCCGCAGACACCGCCCGGGAGAGGAAGCTGTGACGCTGCTGGCCGCCGCCGCAGGCGAGACGCTGCATCGCGGACTGAACGTGCCTGCGCTGCTGATCGGCCTCGCGCTGCTTGTGACAAACGCCTTCTTCGTCGCGGCCGAGATCTCGCTGCTCGCGGCACGGCGCGTCCGGATCGAGGAGCTCGCCGAGTCTGGCGACAAGCAGGCGCTGCGGGCGCTCAAGGCGCTGCAGGAGCTTTCGATCACCTTCTCGGGTGCGCAGCTCGGCATCACGATGTGCTCACTGGGGCTCGGTGCGATCGCAGAGCCCGCCGTCGCAGGCCTGCTCGCGATGTGGCTTGAGCCGTTGGGATGGTCCGACGGCACCCTCGGCGGGGTCTCGTTCGGCCTGGCGCTCACGATCGTCGTGTTCCTACATATGGTGCTCGGCGAGATGGTCCCCAAGAACCTCGCGCTGGCCGGCGCCGAGACCTTGGCGCTTCGGGTGAGCCGGTTGTTCGGTTGGTATGTCACCGCGCTGCGGCCGCTGATCGTGCTGCTGAACTCGGCTGCGAACAGGCTGGTTCGCCTGACCGGGGTCGAGCCGATCGCCGAGATCGGGCTGGTGCACACCCCCGATGAGCTGCACTTCGCGCTGCGCGAGTCACGGCGCCACGGGCAGCTTGAGGCGCCCGACGCGCGTGTGCTGACCGCGGCGCTGCGGCTGAAAGAGATCGATGCGGAGGATGCGATGACGCCGCGTGTCGACCTCATCACCATCCCACAGCACGCGACACCCGGTGACATCCTCGAGGTCGCAGCCCGCACGGGCTTCACCCGGCTGCCCGTCACCGGCGAAGATCTTGACAACATCGTTGGCGTGGTCCACATCAAAGACCTGCTGATCGCGGAGCCGCACGAGCTACGTGATCGCACCGCCCATGACTGGCTCCGCAAGCTGGATGCTGTGCCAGAGTCACGTGACCTCGAGCAGCTGCTGCGCGGCATGCAGAAGAATCGGGCACACGTCGCGCTGGTGGTTGATGAGTACGGCGGCACGGCCGGGCTGCTCACGCTGGAGGACGTGCTGGAGGAGCTGGTCGGCGAGATCGCCGACGAGTTCGATGGTGAAGACCGTTCTGCGAAGCCCTCAGACGGTGCATGGGTCGTCCCCGGGACGTTCCGTCGTGATGAGCTGCACCGCCTGACCGATCTTGTGCTGCCGGAGGGGCAGGCCGAAACCGTCTCGGGTGTGCTGACCGAGATGCTCGGCCGGCTTGTCCGTCGTGGTGATGAGGTGGATGTCGAGGGCTGGACGGTGCGCGTGCTGACGGTCGAGGGCCGCCGTGCCGGTCAGGTCGAGGTTGTTGCCCCGGTCGAGCCAGATGTACAGGCGGATCCGGACGCATCCTGACGCGGTCGACGGTGGGCGTGTGCCCGGACGTGTCGTGGTCACGTCGGGGGGCGCCGACGTACGACGACCGGTTACGTGATGCTCGCTAGGGTTCAGCTCTTGAACAGGAGGTGGGCGTGGCGGACGACCGCGAGCTCGATGCTGCCCGTGCGCTCGCGGCTGAGGCCAT
This sequence comes from Nitriliruptoraceae bacterium, assembly GCA_047610595.1. Classification (GTDB taxonomy): domain Bacteria; phylum Actinomycetota; class Nitriliruptoria; order Nitriliruptorales; family Nitriliruptoraceae; genus JBFGFG01. Next base: position 2,907 of record JBLFZR010000062.1, read on the forward strand.
GCGACGGTTCGGGCATGCGCTGCACAGCCGCGAGGCGGACGTTGCCCTGCTCCGGCGCGTCGCGGCCCAGGCCACCACCGGGGCCGACGCCCTGGACGCTGCCCCGCGGCGCGTGCGGGACCTTGGCGAGCTGCGTCGAGGGATCTGGTCGGACCCGGTCGACGACGGCGCCGAGATGGACCACTTCAGCGACTGCTTCGTGTCCGGACCGTGGAACCCGATGGGGATCGGGATTCGGGTGCACCGCGACGGGGATGAGGCGGTCGCCAGCATCACCCTAGGACCGGCGTATGAGGGGGCACCGGGCCGCTCCCACGGCGGAATCGTGGCTGCGATCTTCGATGACGTCCTCGGCTGCATCCTGCGATTCGTCGGCCAGCCGGCGTACACCGGAGAGCTGAAGGTTCGGTACCAGGCGCCCACGCCGATCGGGGTCCCGTTGACGTTCCGCGCCCGCCTGCTGCAGGTGGACGGCCGCAAGATCGACGCCGTGGCGACTGCCTTCAGCCACGAGATCGAGGGAGGTGAACCGGTCGCGCTCGCCACAGCCAGCGCCCGGTTCATCGCCATCGACAGCTACGTCACGTGACGTGCAACGACTGCTGATTGACGCGCACGCGCTCGCGGCCCGCTGGTGGGACGAGGAGGAGGCGCTTCTGATGGCGCCCGCGGGTCGCCACGACCGTGAGGTCGTACAGCGTGGTGTTGTCGGGCTGCTCCCGCCGACCGTCTGGTGGGCGTACGGCCTGCTGTGCCGTGGCGACGACGGGGACCGCGTCACGGCGCTGCGTGCGCTGCGTTCGGTCGTGGACCGGCAGTACGACGTGCCCGGCCGTGACTGGCACGGATCGTGGCCCAGCACCTCGCGAGAGCCGACGCCCGAACCTGGGTCCGTTGCGTTTGAAGATCACGACCCGAACGGGCGTGTGCTCGTGGGCGTCGCGCTCGCGCTCGTGCTGCGCGACCATGCGCTGCCCGAGGAGCTGGCTGGTGACCTACGCACCGCGGTGGTGCGTGCCGTGCACGCAGAGCCGGTCGGGCGTGTCGATGCCAGCTGGACCAACATCGCGGCTCAGCTGGCCTGGCTCGAGCTCGAGGCGGCCCGCTGGCTGGACGACGTTGGGTTGTTGGCGCGTGGCTGGAGCCGAGCGCGGGCGGTGGTCGCCGACAGCTCGCACCGCGGGCATGTCGCGGAGCACGTGAGCCCGACGTACACCGGATTGACCATGATGGCTCTGTCGCTGTGGGCCGACCGACCGCCGCTGCAAGAGCTGGCCGAGCTGGGCCGCGTGCTACGCGACGAGGTGTGGCACGACCTGCTGGCGGCGTGGCATCCAGGGCTCGGCACGCTCGTGCCTCCGTTTACGCGGGCCTTCGGCATGGATCTGCGAGAGCACGTCGGCGCCGTGGCGCCGTGGTTGGCGTGGCTGGTTGACGGCGCGTGGCCGTTCCCTGTGCTGGACGCGGACGTGCTCCATCAGGGACATCACCTCGCGCTGACGTTCGTTGTGGATGGCATCGCCGGGGCGGGGGAGGATGTGATGGCCATGGCGCCGTTGGTTCGCGCGCAGCCGGCCCGTCAGGGAAGCTGGACTGACGAGATAGGCCCGCGTCGATGGTCGGGTTGGACCGGGGCGACGCTGGCGGTCGGGGCCGAGTCGTCCGGTGTTGACTGGGATGGCTGGTGGCAGGTGCCCACCGCTGCCGCGATCTGGCGCGCGCCGGACGGCAGCAACGCGTGGCTGCGGCTCCATCAGGACGGTGGCCCGGTCGAGGCGCACGTCGCGAGTGATGGGCGCCGCGTCTCGCTGGTGCACGCGGTTGCCGAGGGGCGCTCGCTGCGGCTTGTGCTGGGCGGCGGCACGGCTCCGGCGGTGGTGGACGGAGAGCTGCGCCATGGTGGGCGACGCTGGCGGCTTGCAGGGGTCGGTCCGCTTGGCCTGCTGCAGGACGTGCGTGGTGACACAACCCGCACCGTTCCGGACGGCACGTTCGAGCTCTGTCTGACGACGCCGGGCTCGATGGTCACGCTGTCGACCCTGGTGGGCTGAGATGGCACGCTTCACGAGGGCCGAGCTGGAGTCTTTCCGCGATGCCACGGTGCCGGACCTGCACGGCGACGACGTGCAGCTGGTGCTCGTGGGGATCAACCCTGGGCTGTGGACTGCTGCCACGGGGACACATTTCAGCTTCCCCAACAACCGGTTTTACCCCGCGCTGCAGCAGGCGGGCATCACCACCCGCCAGATCTCGTCCTCGGACGGTGCGACCGACGAGGACCGTGCCGGGCTGCGTGACCGCGGCATCGCCATCACCAACATGGTCGCGCGCGCCACGGCGAAAGCCTCCGAGCTGACCCGCAACGAGCTGCAAGTGGGAGGCGTACAGGTGGCCGCGAAGGTTGAGGCATGGGCGCCGCGTGTGGTCGGATTCGTGGGTATCACCGCGTACCGCGACGCCTTCGGGCGGCGTAAAGCAACGATGGGGTTACAGCCGCGCGACGAGTGGATCGCCGATGTCGAGACGTGGGCGCTGCCGAACCCGAGCGGCCTGAACGCGCACGAAACGGTCGCGTCGCTGGCCCGCGCCTACCGCGCCGTCGCGGAGGCAGCCGGCCTCGAGCTCGCCCCGCCACGCTGGTGATCGCAGCCGATAACCCCGAAAGCTTCAGCCTTGGCCGATGATCGGCAGACCGGCGAAGCCACCCGCGAGCGGGTCCTTGTCGGTGCCGCGTACGCCAGAGACGCCGTCGGACGGCGTGTCGATCGCGGGCAGCGCATCCACGGCGTGCTGCAGCGGGTGCAGGTACGGCATCGCGGTGGGATCTAGCTCCTCGGCGGGCAGGAACTCGTCGAGCTCGCCGCCCTCCATCATGACCGCGGCCGTCAGATGCGGTGCGTGCTTGCGGGCCCCGTACACCACGACCACCACATCGCCACCCTCGGCGAGCTCGGCCGATGACACGAAGCCCCAGCACGGCACGTTGCCCTCCACCAGCTCGTCCGCAGCGAGGCGCAGCAGCAGCTCATGCCGCTCCTCGTCGTCGTCGGGGAACGTCGGAAGCGCCAGCAGCCGGGTCCTGTCCTTGCCGGGCAGCACGACGTGCGGTCGTACCGGCTGCTCGCGGGTCGCGATGTCGGTCGCGGCCTCCTGACACACGAACCGGAGCTCCTCGAACTGCATGCGGCGGATCCTGTCGGGTGAGGGGTCGAGGGGAGGGGACCACGCGTGATGCATGACCGCGAACCGACCGCGCACGATGTGCACGGCCCCCGTCGGCTGCGGGTACGAGCGGGTGTGTCAGACGCAGGTAGTGGCGCCGAGGCTGGCCGAGGACACCGTGCGGGCGTACTTGGCAAGGACCCCGCGGGTGTAGCGCGGTTCGAGGGGGATGAACGCCTCGCGGCGGGCAGCCAGGGTGGCATCGTCGACCAGCAGGTCGAGCGTGCGGTTCGGGATGTCGATCTGGATGCGGTCGCCCTCGGCCACCAGCCCGATGGGGCCGCCGAGCGCTGCCTCGGGCGCGATGTGGCCGATTGAGAAGCCGTGCGTTGCGCCGCTGAAGCGGCCGTCGGTGAGCAGCGCCACGGTGTTGCCGAGGCCCGCACCCTTCACCGCTGCGGTGGTGGCAAGCATCTCGCGCATGCCCGGTCCGCCGACAGGTCCCTCCCAGCGGATCACGACGACGTCGCCGTCCACGATCTCGCCGGTCAGCACGGCCTGCAGCGCTGACTGCTCGCCGTCGAACACGCGGGCCCGGCCCTCGAACACCATGTTGTCACCGGGGATACCGGCGATCTTCACGACGCAGCCATCTGGGGCCAGCGAGCCCTTGAGGATGGCGAGGCCACCCTCGACGTGAATCGGGTTGCTCACCGGGTAGACGACGACACCGTCGGGCGCCGGCGGGTTGATGTCGGCGAGGTTCTCGGCGACGGTCTTGCCGGTGACTGTGATGCAGTCGCCGTGTAGCAGGCCCGCATCAAGCAGCTCTTTCATCACCATCGGCACGCCCCCGACCTTGTCGAGGTCGAGCATGTTGAACTGCCCACCCGGCGTCATATCGCCAAGGTGCGGGGTTCGGCGTGCGACCATCTCGAAGGCGTCAAGGTCGAAGTCGACGTCGCCTTCACGGGCGATCGCGATCAGGTGGAGGGCGGCGTTGGTCGATCCGCCGAGCGCCATCACGACGGCGGTGGCGTTCTCGAGCGCCTTGCGCGTGACGATGTCACGTGCGGTGATGCCAAGATGGAGAAGGTTGACGACGGCCACGCCGGACGCGACCGCGAAGTCGTTACGCGACGGCTCGACGGCCGATGGCGAGGCGCTCCCCGGCAGCGCGAGACCCATCGCCTCGACCGCGGATGACATCGTGTTGGCGGTGAACATGCCACCGCACGATCCCTCTGTCGGGCACGCGGCCTTCTCGATCGCTTCCAGCTCGGCGTCGTCGATCACGCCGCGTCCGCGGGCACCGACAGCCTCAAAAACGTGCTGGACGGTGATGTCCTTGCCGTTGTGGTGACCCGGCAAGATCGACCCGCCGTACAAGAACACGGTTGGCACGTCGAGCCGCACCGCAGCCATAACCATCCCTGGCAACGACTTGTCGCAGCCCGCAAGTGTGACCATGCCGTCGAGGCGCTCGGCGTGCATCACCGTCTCGACCGAGTCTGCGATGACCTCCCGGCTGACAAGGCTGGCGCGCATGCCTTCGTGGCCCATCGCGATGCCGTCGGAGACCGCGATGGTGGTGAACTCCATGGGAAATCCGCCGGCCTGTGTGACGCCCAGCTTGGACTGCTTGGCGAGGCGGTCCAGCGGCATGTTGCACGGCGTGACCTCGTTCCACGAGGAGGCGATGCCGACCTGTGGCTTCTTGAAGTCTTCGGTCGTCATGCCGACGGCGCGCAGCATCGCCCGGGCAGGGGCGCGCTCGTAACCGTCAGTGACGTCGCGGCTGCGGTGCTT
>JBLFZR010000063.1:0-7738 GCA_047610595.1 Nitriliruptoraceae bacterium
CGCAGGCTAGGCCGCGTGCACCAAGCTTCCGGGACCAAGAGGTGGCAGGCTAGGAGCCCCTGCCCCGCGAGCTGCCATGGTCACCGTGCCCACCAACGCCACCATCGAGCTGCTCGAGCGGCTGGTCTCTCTCGATTCAACGAGCGCGGTGTCCAACCTTCCGGTCCTCGACGCGTGCGAGCAGCTCCTCGGGGCAGCAGGAGCCGTAACCGAGCGTGTGGCCGCGCCAACCTCGGACCACTTCGGACAGCCTCAGCCTCCGAAGGCTGGGCTGCTGGCACGCATCGGTCCAGACATGCCGGGTGGCGTGGTGCTGTCTGGCCACACCGACTGCGTGCCCGTTGAAGGCCAGCCGTGGACCACCGACCCGTTCGTGCTGACCGAGCGTGATGCAACCTTGGTGGGGCGCGGGACGACCGATATGAAGGGGTTCCTCGCAGCCGCGCTGTCAGTAGCCGCTCCGGCCGCAGCGGGCGCTGCGCTTGTACGGCCGCTGTGGTTCCTCCTCACCTGGGACGAGGAGGTCGGCACCATCGGCGCAGGACCGATGACCGACGCCTTGCTGGCCCGTACGCAGCCACGCGCCGCGATCGTCGGCGAGCCCACCTCGATGCGACCGGCGGTGGCGCACAAGGGCGTCCGGTCATTTCGGGTGACCGTCACCGGCCGCGAAGGACACTCGTCCAAGCCGCATCTGTTTGCGAACGCGTTGGTGGCTGCGTCACGCATCGTGTGCCAGGCCGACGACGTTGCGACCAAGCTCCGCGAAGAGGCTGCGGACGGACGTTTCGATCCGCCGTACACCACCTTTGGCATGACGATCATGCGCAGCGGCACGGCCGTCAACATCATCCCGCGCGAGGCAACGCTGGCCATGGAGTACCGACCGATCCCCCGTGACGACAGCTGGGCGCTCGGCGATGACATCGAGGCGTGGGCCCGTGCGCACGTGCTCCCGGGCCTACGTGCGACAGCACCCGAGTCCGAGATCAGGTTCGACCGCGGCCCGTTGGTGCAGGGGCTCGCCCCCGAGGAGGCCGGCGCTGCCGAGTCCCTGGTCCGCGAGCTAACCGGGTTCACCGGGCCTGCAGGTCTGGTCCCGTTCGGAACGGACGGCGGCTGGCATCAGGCCGGCGGTATCTCGACGGTGGTCTGTGGCCCGGGCGCGATTGAGCAGGCCCATCAGCCCGACGAGTGGATCACCCCGTCCGAGCTCGCCAGCTGCGAAACGATGCTCACGACGCTGGTGACCAACCTCGAACACGCCTAACACCGAGAACTCGCTCGCGCCTTCGGCGCCCGCCTGCGTTGTGTGCAGGCGTCGTGCCACATACGGCGCCAAACCGGCACAAAACGAAGCGTTCGCTCTTAGCTTCGGAGCATCTCGGCCATCTCGAAGGCCAGCTCCAGCGACTGCTCAGCGTTCAGGCGTGGGTCGCACGCCGTCTCGTAGCGCTGCGAGAGATCTTCGGACGCAAGCTCGCGGGCGCCGCCGACACACTCGGTCACGTCCTCACCGGTGAGCTCGACATGAACGCCGCCGGGGACGGTGCCCTCCTGTGCGTGCGCGCCGAAGAAGCCGCGTACCTCGGCCATGACATCCTCGTAGCGACGAGTCTTGTAGCCCGACTCGGCCGTGAAGGTGTTGCCGTGGCATGGGTCGCAGGACCACACCACCTCGTAGCCGCGCTCGCGGACGTGAGCCAGCAACGGCGGCAGGCCATCGCTGACGTTGTCGGCGCCGAAGCGCGTGATGAACGTTAGGCGCCCCGGCTCGTTGTTCGGGTTCAGGCGGCCGACCAGCGCATCGATCTCGTCGGTCGTCGCGGTCGGTCCCAGCTTGCAGCCGATCGGGTTCTTGACGCCCGATAGGAAGTGCACGTGCGCACCATCCGGGTCGCGGGTCCGCTCGCCGATCCACAGCATGTGGGCCGAGCAGTCGTAGAAGTCGCCGGTCAGCGAGTCACGACGCGTGAGTGCCTGCTCGTAGCCGAGCAGCAGCGCCTCGTGCGAGGTGTACGCATCAACCTGGTGAAACGTCGGGTCAGACAGGTTCACCCCGGCCGCCGCGAGGAAGCCGAGCGCGCGCTCGATCTCGCCACCGATTGCCTCGTAACGCTTGCCCTGCGGCGAGTCCTCGACGAACTCCTGATTCCACTCGTGGACACGCCGCAGATCTGCGAAGCCACCCCGAGCGAACGCCCGCAGCAGGTTGAGGGTTGACGAGGACTGGTGGTACATCCGCACCATGCGCTGCGGGTCCGGGGCCCGGGCATCCGGCGAGAACGCGAGCCCGTTGACCGCGTCGCCGCGGTAGCTCGGCATCGTCACACCGTCACGGGTCTCGGTGTCGGCCGAGCGCGGCTTGGCGAACTGGCCGGCGATGCGCCCGACCTTGACCACCGGCAGCTGCGCGCCGTACGTCAGCACAACCGCCATCTGCAGCAGGACCTTGAACTTGTCACGGATCTGATCCGCGCTGAAGGCCTCAAACGTCTCGGCGCAGTCGCCACCCTGCAGCAGGAACGCCTCACCGCGCGAGACGCGAGCCAGCTGGGTCTGAAGCTGGCGCGCCTCGCCGGCGAACACCAGCGGCGGCTGCGCCTCGATCTCGCGCAGCGCGCGCGACAGCTCGTCGGCGTCCGGCCACATCGGCTGCTGCTTGGCGTCGAGGTTCTCCCACGACGACGGGGTCCAGGCGGCTGGCATGGTCTGGCTGGTCACACGGGCTCCGCCGTTGGTGGGTCGCAGAGCGTACGAGCGCCCGCCTTGGACCGCCCACGTAAGCAGACACCAAGCTGCTCGCGACACACCAGCTCTGTCAACCGCGTCGCCGGCTTCAGATGGCAGATCCCAACGCCGGAACCCACCGCTGACGCGGTGGGTTCCGTTGTCCGCACGCTGACTCAGCCGGCGTTAATCATGTTCTGAAGCAGGGTGTAGCCGGTGTAGGTCACGGCGTAGTCCTGCAGCCCGAAGGGGTGGTAGAACTCCTCCGTCGGGTCCGGCAGCAGCGCGCCGAGGATGCGGATGCGACCCTCACCGACACCGATCTCGCCGTAGATCGTGTCACCACTGGTCGTACCCGCGGTCATGCCTCCCGCGGCCTCCCACTTGGCTGTGTCGACGCGCCAGTTCGGGGCCGAGTCGTTGGAGCCACCGAAGTTGTAGCCCAGCGGCACCGTGTCGAACGTCTGTGAGGCGATGCCGCGCAGCCCGTCGTTGAGGCCGTTGTCAACCTCGCCGAAGCTGTCCACGGACCCGACGTAGCTCTTGACCATCGTGATATCGGTGTCGACGACGTCGACACCCAACTCCGGCAGCGACGCGAGCGCGGCGTCGGTGAGGATGAGCGTGCCGCCCGCGTCTGCGTAGGCCCGCAGCGCGCCGAAGTACTCGGCCGAGTCAAGCGCCGCCTCAGGCATCGCGTCGTTGGCGAGGATCACGGCGGCGTAGCCGGACAGCTCTGCACCCGCCTCGACCATCTCCACAGTCACTGGACGCACTGCGGCCTCGCCGGTGTGTAGCGCGAGCTCCTCGAAGAAGTCCATACGGGAGACCGAGTACGGCAGCTGGTCGTGCTTTCCGGGGTTATCGGTGTTGATCTGGCTGCCCCGACCGTTCTCGTCGGTGTCGGTCACTCGGACCGGGTCGAAGATGTAGGCGATGTCGCCGGCCAGCTCGAAGGTGTGCGCGACCGGAGCCAGCGCCTCCTTGAACAGGGCCATGTTGATGGCGCGGATCGAGTCGACCCACAGCTGGTTGAGCACGCCCGAGTAGGTGAAGCGGTTGGCCGCGAGCTGCTTGCCGGCCGTGACCTCGGTCGCGAAGCCGACGCCCTCCACGTCACCGGGGGTGTTGTAGTAGTCGATGCCTGAGCCCGACGCCGAGTAGCCGAGGATGTCGTACAGCGTCCCCCAGCGGTAGCCGCCGGCGACGTCGTAGCCCTGCGCCTGCGTCGCGAGCTGGAACTCGGCGAACGGACCGGTGGAGATGAAGTTCGCCATCTCGTCGTCGATTCGGTCAGCGAACGTCGCCAGTGTCTCGGACTTTTGGTAGTCGAACTGGCCGACGATCTGCAGCCCGGCCGCGAGGTAGCTGTCGTTGAGCTGACCGTGGTTATCGGTCCCCAAGCCCCAGCCGAGGCCCGCATCTTTGCCGTCAACGAGCAGCTCCTTGATGGCCTCGCCCTCAGGCTTGAAGTAGCCCTCGTTGTTGTACGCGAAGAAGCCCTGGACCGGGAAGTTGCGGTTGAGGTCGGTGCCCGCGCTCTGACCGCGCGTGTAGATGCCGATGTCACCCGACTCAAGGCCCTCTCCCTTGGCCCAGCCAGCTGGATTCGGGAAGACCCAGTGCACCTCAAACTTGGTCAGCAGCTCGTCGACGTCGAGCCCTGCAAGGTTCTGCTTCGTCAACAGGTCCTCGATCTGCCGAGCGGCACCCTCACGCGGGCCGATCTCGTCGCCGTGAATCGACGACATAATCAGCAGCTTCTCTTTGGGTGTGGTCACCGTGAAGTCGGTCATGACAACGTCGTAGACCTCCTCTTCGACGCCCGGCGCGGACTCGAGCAGTACGTCGACGCGCATGCGGTCCGGGTGCTGCTGGACAAGAAGCGCGGTGCCGCACTCGAACTCGGCGAACGTGAGATATGTGACCGATGCCAGCGGCTCGGGGAACACACGCCCGTCAGGCGTGACGTCGCCCTCCTCACACGCGACTGGCGTGGCGACAAAGCCGCCGAGAGCCGTGATGGGTGCGATGCCGAAGGCGATGCTGCTGCATGCGATGGCGGCGATGGATAGCTGGACGGAACGACGCACGTGGGGCCTCTGCAGAATCGGTTCCTGTAGGTGTTCGACACCCACAGCCCCGATCCCTGCCGCGTGTCGATAAACGGGCGCCGCGCGATGCCCTTGGCGCGCCGCGACCCCGGCCAACAGGACAGGGTCACAGTGTTATTGCGAACGATTCGCAACTACCATGCTGCTCATCCCGTCGTCTGTTCCGGATCTGACTATGCGCTCCACCAGAACCAGAAGCTGTGTCGCGATCACGCTCACCGCGCTCGCCCTCACCGGCTGCAGCAGTGGCATCGGCCCGTCCTACGACGGCAGCGGTGTGCCCGACGATGGGCGGCTCCGCGTGGCCACAACCGTCGCGCCCATCACCTCGATCGTCGCGGCCGTGGGCGGCGACTTAATCGACATCACTGGCATCGTCCCCGAGGGCACCAACAGCCACACCTTCGAACCCGCACCGTCGGTCGCCGAGCTGCTCAGCACCGTCGACATGTTCGTTCTCAACGGCCTGCAGCTCGAGGAGCCCACCCGCGAGCTCGCGGACGCGAACCTCCGCCCGGACGCGACCATCGTGTCGCTCGGTGACCTGGTGCTCGAACCCGGCGACGAGATCTACGACTTCTCGTTCCCCGAAGCTGAGGGAAAGCCCAACCCGCATCTGTGGACCGACCCCACTCTCGTTATCGCATACACCGACGCGGTCGCCGCCGCGCTGACATCGGCCGACCCGGACAACGCCGCGGCGTTCGAGACGAACCGGGCCGCGTACGTCGCTGAGGTCGAGCGCTTTGAGGCCGCGATGGTCAGCGCGCTCGACACGGTCCCGGCAAGCGACCGACGGCTGCTGACCTACCACGACTCGTTCGCATACTTCGCACGCAGCTACGGATGGGACGTCATCGGTGCGGTGCAGGTGAGCGACTTCGGCGAGCCGACGGCGAAGGAGGTTGCGGATCTCATCACCCAGGTGCGCGACGCCGGCATCCCGGCGATCTTCGGGTCCGAGGTGTTCCCGTCCCCCGTGCTGGAGCAGATCGGCCAAGAAGCAGGCGTCAGCTACGTCGACGTGCTGCGCGACGACGATCTACCAGGTGAGCCAGGCGACGTCGATCACTCGCTTCTCGGCCTGCTCCGGTTCGACTTCCGCACCATTGTCGAGGCGCTGGGCGGCGATCCATCAGCGCTCGATGCACTCGACCTCGCCCCCACCGCGCCCGACAACGCGAGCTACCCCCAGTGAGCCAGCTACCTGCGGCCGCTTCGGCCAGCGCACCACTGCTTCGCCTGACGGGCGTCGGCCACAGCTACGGCGCCGAACCTGTGCTCGAGGGTGTGGATATGACCGTTGCGCGAGGCCAGTTCACGGGCCTCGTGGGGCCATCCGGCTCGGGCAAGACGACGCTGCTGAAGCTGCTGGTTGGGACGCTGCACGCCAGCACCGGACTGGTTGAGCGCACGGGCGACCTCCGGGTCGGCTACGTCCCGCAGGTCGACAGCGTGGACTGGCATTTCCCAGTGACCGTGCGCGCGGTGATCTTGATGGCACGTCGAGGACGGACGTTCGCACCGTGGGCCAGCCGCGACGAGCACGCCCGCGTCGATGACGTGCTCGAGCGACTCGGTCTCGGTGGCCTCGGCGACCGTCATATCCGCGAGCTGTCCGGCGGACAGCAGCAGCGCGTCTTCGTGGCCCGGGCGCTCGTCCGAGAGCCAGACCTGCTGCTGCTCGACGAGCCCACATCCGGCGTCGACGTCCGGACACGACACGAGGTGATGCACCTGCTCGGGGATCTGCACGCCGGCGGCCACACCATCGTGCTGACAACCCACGACCTCAACGGGATCGCGGCACACCTGCCTCACATCGTCTGCCTCAACAAGACGATTATCGGGCAGGGCACACCACAGCAGGTGCTGACACCCGCCGTCCTCGAACAGACCTACGGCGCGCCGCTGGAGGTGCTCTACCACGGGGGCATGCCGGTCGTGGTAGATGCCCCGCCCAACGCCGACCGCCACGCCAGCGACCTCGCACCGATCGCGGGCCGCAACGCGGAGGCGCCCCGATGATCGACGCCTTCCTCGACCCGTTCGCGTTCGCGTTCTTCCGCAACGGCCTGCTTGTTGCGACCCTCGCGGGGGCGCTGTGCGGGATGATCGGCACGTACGTCGTGCTGCGCGGCATGTCCTACATCGGCCACGGCCTCTCGCACGCGGTGTTTGGCGGGTTCGCCGTATCGAGCCTGGTCGGCATCCCGTACTTCCTCGGCGCGGGCGTCTGGGGGCTGGCGTCGGCGCTCGCGATCAGCGTCGTGAGCCGCCGCCGAATCATCGGCGCTGACGCTGCGATCGGCGTCATCACGACCTCGTCATTCGCGTTGGGCCTGGCGTTGTTCGCGATCTTCGGGCAGGCGGGCCGCGGCTTCGAGGCCGCGCTGTTCGGTTCCATCCTCGGCGTGGGCCTGGACGATGTTCTGGCCGTGGTTGCCGTTGGTGCCCTCGCGGCCGGGGTGGTGCTGACCCGCTATCGCCAGCTGCTGTTCGCGACGTTCGATCCTGACGTCGCGGACGTCTCTGGCGTCCCCGTCGCTCGGACCGATGCCCTGCTGATGCTTGTGCTGTCGCTGTCGATCCTCGTGACGATGCGGGTGCTCGGCGTCACGCTGATCGCCGCGACGCTGGTCATTCCCGCAGTCGTCGCGCGGATGCTGACCGACCGCTTTCACCAGATGCTGCTGCTCGCCACCGGCATCGGCGCCGCGACCGGCGCCGTTGGCATGATCGCGAGCTATCACGCCAACGTGCAGAGCGGGCCCTCCATCGTCTTGGTTGGAGGCACCCTCTTCGCCGTCGTCTACGCCGCCACCGGCGCCAACGGCCGTCGCCGAGTCGCAGCTGCCCACATCGGCTGAACCGAGTTTCCCCTCCGCTGGAAG
>JBLFZR010000064.1:0-7730 GCA_047610595.1 Nitriliruptoraceae bacterium
CGTGTGACCAGCCGCGGGCCCGTGCCGGTCGAGGTACGAGACACGTGGGGTCCTGAGGTGCGGGTGTGCGGGGCGACCATCCGTGGTCACCGCAGTGCGTCGTGCGTCGTGCGTCGTGCGTCGTGCGGTGCCAAGAGATCTGTCGAGAAACGCAGTCAGTCCAGTGTGTCGGTGCTGTGTGAACCAGTCGTCGGGACACGCGCCTCACGTGGCCCCGGTCCGGTTCGCTACGGCGGCGCACCCGCCATAACCCACCGAGGAACATCCGTGTCCGATCAGCTCGTCTGGTACGTCTCGTACGGCTCGAACCTGTACGCCGACCGCTTCCGCTGCTACCTCGAGGGCGGCACGCCGCCGAACGGTCTGTGGTCGGCACCCGGTGCGCGTGACGCCACGCCAGCTCGCGCAGATCGCCGGATCGACCTGCCGATGGCGCTGCACTTCGGCGGCCCATCCTTCACCTGGCGCGGCGCACCGGCGTACCTCGAACTCGATCGTGCCGGGAGCACGATCGGGCGTGCATGGTGCGTCGGAATCGACCAGTTTGAGGATGTGGTGGCGCAGGAGAACCACATCCCGCCGGGCGAGGTGCAGCTGTCGCAGCAGCTGCTGCGCGAGGGCGGTGTGCTGCTGCCGGGTGAGCGCTACGGCCGGTTGGTCACGTTGCCGCCGATCGATGGTGTGCCAGCAGCGACGTTCACGTACGTCGCACGTCCGGCCCCCCGGCCGCCGGACGACGACTACCTCGCGATGCTGCGCGGTGGGCTGGTCGAGCTGGGGCTGACCGACGGTCAGGCCCGTCGCTATCTCGATGACCAGGTCGCGGCTGCGGCGGCATGATGCAGACCCCCGCGGCAGCAGTGCCTGCCGTGCATCGCTGACGTCGGGCGTCTGTGCGAGTTGAATGCACGGCTGTCAGCATGACCACCGTTCTGGAGCTCCGCCGATGATTCACGCCAGCCCGCTCGCGCCCGTCGAGATCCCGGCAGTACCGCTGACGAGCTACGTGCTGCAGCACGCGGCGCGGCTGGGTGACAAGCCGGCGCTGGTGGACGGCCCGTCCGGTCGCACGCTGTCGTACGCGCAGCTGGCGGGCGGCGTTGCAGCGCTGGCGGGCGGGCTCGCGGCGAAGGGCTTCGGTCGCGGCAGCACGCTGGGGATCCTCGCGCCCAACATCCCCGAGTACGCGATCGTGTTCCACGGCACCGCGATGACCGGTGCGCGGATCACGACTATCAATCCGACGTACACCGCCAGTGAGGTCCGCCACCAGCTCGAGGACGCGGGCGCCACCATCTTGGTCACGGTCGGGATGTTCCTCGACGTTGCGCGCGAGGCGGCCGTGGGCACCAAGGTCGAGCAGATCGTCACGATTGATCCGGTTGCGGGCGTCGAGAACCTGCGTGACCTGTTCGGCCCCCCGATGACCGAGCACGCGGTGGTCGCGCTTGATGACGTCGTCGTGCTGCCGTACTCGTCGGGCACCACCGGGCTGTCGAAGGGCGTGATGCTGACCCACGCCAACCTTGTCGCGAACGTCGCACAGACGCTCGCGCCGGCCAAGTTCGAGGAGGACGAGACCTTCGTGGCCGTGCTGCCGTTCTTCCACATCTACGGCATGCAAGTGCTGATGAACTGTGGCCTGGTCGCCGGTGCCACCATCGTCACGCTGCCCCGCTTCGAGCTGGAGCAGTTCTTAACCATCCACCAAGAGCACAAGATCACCCGCTCGTTCGTGGCGCCGCCGATCGTGGTGGCGTTCGCGAAGCACCCGATGGTCGACCAGTTCGACCTGACCTCGCTGCAGCAGGTGTTCTCGGGCGCCGCGCCGCTGTCGGCCGAGCTGGCGCTGGAGGCAGGGGCACGGCTGGGGTGCGAGGTCGTACAGGGGTACGGGATGACCGAGCTGTCGCCGGTGTCGCACCTGACGCCGCTGGGCGAGTGCAAGCCCGGATCGGTCGGCGTCACCGCACCCAACACCGAGACCGCGATCGTCGACCCTGCGTCGGGCGCCTTCCTCGGCATCGACGAGGATGGTGAGGTGTGGGTTCGCGGGCCGCAGGTGATGGCCGGCTACCTCAACAACGATGCCGCCACGGCGGCCACGATCGACGCCGAGCACTGGCTGCACACCGGCGATGTCGGCCGCATCGACAGCGACGGGCATCTGTTCATCGTCGACCGGCTGAAGGAGCTGATCAAGTTCAAGGGGTTCCAGGTCCCGCCGGCCGAGCTCGAGGCGCTGCTGCTGACGCACCCAGGAATCGCGGACGCGGCCGTCATCGGCAAGCCCGACGAAGAGGCGGGCGAGCTGCCGATCGGGTTCGTCGTCACGCGGCCAGGCGTCGAGCTGACCTCCGACGAGATCAAGACGTTTGTTGCGGGTCAGGTCGCGAGCTACAAGCAGCTGCACGAGATCACGTTCCTCGCCGAGATACCGAAGTCAGCCAGCGGCAAGATCTTGCGCCGTCTGCTGCGCGACGAGCAGCTGTAGCTCCCGATCTGCGCCTGGTCGAGCAGGCAGGTTGACTGCATCAGCGGCGCGCCCGACAGCGCGCCGCTGTCATGCTCGCAGGACCCCAGACCGACCAAGATCAGGACCACGATGAGCCTCATTCGGCTGCACAACGTCACGATGCGTTACGACGACACGATCGTGCTGCGTGAGGCGTTCTTCCGCGTGGACCCGGGCGAGCGGGTCGGGCTGATCGGTAAGAACGGCTCGGGTAAGACCACGCTGCTCAAGCTGATCTTGGAGCACGAGGACCCCAGCGAGGGCACCGTCACGCTCGATCCAGGCGTGAAGATCGGCTACTTCTCGCAGCACTCGACGCTGGACGGGACCCGCACCATCACCGAGGTGCTCGACGACCTGTTCGCCGATGTGCACACCGTCACGGCAGCGCTCGCTCAGATCGATTCCGAGATGGCGGCCGGCCCCGACGGGGACGCGCTGGACCGCTTGATCAACGAGCAGGCGCGCCTGTTTGAGCAGATGGAGGTGCTGGATGGCTGGGACTACCAGCGCACCATCGACACGGCGCTCAGCGTGCTGGGCTTCGCCGACGAGCACCGCACGATGCCGATCGATCAGCTGTCGGGTGGTTGGCGCAACCGCGCGGCGCTCGCGAAGATCTTGCTCGAGGGCCCCGATCTGCTGCTGCTCGACGAGCCGACCAACTTCCTCGACCTCGCTGGTGTCGAGTGGCTGGAAGCGTGGTGCCGCGATTTCAAGGGCGGCGCGGTCATCGTCAGTCACGACCGGCAGTTCCTCGACGCCACCGTCAGCCGGATGGTCGAGGTCGAGAATCACCATCTACACGAGTACGAAGGCTCTTTCAGCGAGTACATCGTGCAGAAGACCTTCCGGATGAAGTCGCTCGAGAAGCAGTACATCCACGAGGCATCGCTGTTGGCGTACGAGGCGGCCGGCATCGCGTCGCGCAAAGAGGCCGCGAAGGCGGGCAAGGGCGTCAACCGCAAGATCGCGAACGCGAAGCGCGGGTCCACCCCCAAGCCGGTCGACGAGATCATCACCTCGCTGTACGGCGGGCTGCACGTCAAGGACGTGCTGGGCCATGTCGAGGGCATCAGCAAGGCGTACGGCGACAACCAGCTGTTCAGCGATATCTCGTTCGAGGTCCGCCGCCGCGACCGGCTGGCGATCATCGGCGCGAACGGCTCGGGCAAGTCAACGTTGCTGCGCTGCCTCACCGGCGACGAGACGCCTGACACCGGCGAGGTGCGCTGGCCGCGAGGCTGCGACGTCGTGTCCTACAACGATGTGCTGGACGCGCTCGACCCGAGCAAGTCGGTGTCGCACGCGGTGAACGCGCTGCCGGACTCGTTGGCGCTGACAGCACCGAAAAAGCTGGTGCACCGGTTCCTCGAGATGCTGCGCTTCAGCAAGCTCGATCTGCAGACGAAGGTCGGAAACCTGTCCGGCGGTCAGCAAGCACGTGTGGCGATGGCGCAGTGCCTGCTGTCGGGTGCGTCGACGTTGATCCTTGATGAGCCGACCAACCACCTGGATGTGACGTCGGCACAGGTCATGGAGCGGGCGCTCGTGCAGTTCCCTGGCGCCGTGCTGGTGGTCAGCCACGACCGTTACTTCATCGACGCCATCGCGACCCGCACGCTGGTGTTCGCCAACGGTGAGGTCACGCTGAGCGCTGCGTGACATCGCAGGCGCGGTGACGTGCGCATGACGCACGCTTTAGATCGTGGGTGTAACAGATCACTGCGCCGATGCGTGTACAGGGTGCGGGTGTCTCGCGATCGTGTCGATCGTGGCGTTCGTATCGTCGGGCGCAGGAGCCGGTCATGGATCTCGAGAACAACGACGACGTAGATGTGGCGGATGAGCTGCTCGACCTCGTGGGCCGGGTGACCGCAGTCACAGTCCTCCTCGCGGAGGGCGACGCTGTCGCAGAGCTCATTCACGAGGCACACCACCTGATCACGACAGCCACGTCGATCGTGCTTGGTCGTCAGACCCGCACGCTGCGGCAGGCACAGCAGATCATCGACAGTGCCCACGCCGCGTGGCAGGCGCCGCACGCGGTGGGCGCTGTCGATGCACGCGACGACGAGCTGACGTGCCGTGAGCCCGGCTGCCACGAGTCGGCACAGCACGAGGCCGGCTGCCCCTGCCTGGAGTGCCGCTGACGTAGGTGCTCTGCCGCCAGGCGTTCCGTGCCGGGCGTTCCCCGCAGGGCAGGGCGTCAGCCGCCGGCGGGGGCCGGCACGAGTCCTGGGTCGGTGCTGGCGAACATGACGAACGCCGAGCCGCGCTCGCACACGGCCTGCGCCTTAGCAAACACGCGCAGCCCGTCGCGTTCGACGAGCATCTCGGACTCGAACACCTCGTCCTCTGCGTTGAGCACCGTCCAGCCCTCAAGCCGGAGGTAGCCGACCATGATCTCGACCGGGGTGCGCTCGCTGTAGCCCTGCGCGGTGAGCAGCGGCCCGTCCGTGCTGGCAGTCGCCACGATTGACGCGTCAGGCAGCGGCAGTGGCCCGGTGTCGAGGGCCTCAGCTGCCGGTGCAGGCGCGGTGCAGCTCGCAAGCCCCGCGAGCGGCGCGAGGCGGCCGGGGTCGATGTCGTCGGGGTCCGCGATGCCGGTCTGCGTCCCCGGGGCCGCCTCGGTTGCGGCCGTAGTGCCAGCGGCAGCCGGCGCCGGTGCGCCTGCGTCTGGCGTTGATGTGCAGCCGGTCAGCACGGCCACCGCCACGACCGCCGCCACCGCCAGACGTGGCCGTTGCGCGACGGTTGTTGACCGCGCGGCGTGCGGTGAGCGCGCTCGTGTGCTTCGGATCACGCCGTTCCTTCGTGTTCGACGGTTCGCGAAGGATATCGATGGGGACGTGGCGAACTCACGTAACACACACAGATAAAACCGTTCACTGCTGGAGTACTTGTATGTCTCGCACCTCGAAGCTCGGCTCGAGCCTCGCCTTCACCGCTTTGCTGGGTTCAGCACTGGCCGTGACCACCGTCGGCTCCGCCGTCGCCGGCCCTGGCGACGTCGCCTGCACCGCTCCGGCGCAGGCCCAAGAGTTCTCGATGGATTACATCGACACCACCCGCGCTGGTGGCGAGCCGATCGTGACGCGCCACCCGGACGGGCAGCTGCTGTGGGGCTCGCACGCGGGCACCACGCACTTCTACTCGCCGGAGGCGCCGAGCGCCTCGACCGCCGCGTTCGTCCAGAACTACGAGGGTCAGACGTATTACTACGTCAGCGATGACACTGAGAGCTGGGACTTCGTGCCGCGTACACCCGTCGCGGCCGCAGCGCCCGTGATCGGCGTCCCGGCCACCGGTTTCTCGGACCCCGAGTTCGCGATCTCACAGGACGGCACGGTTTACATCTCCGAGATCAACCTCGCCAACGTCGCTGTCAGCAAGTCCGTCGATGGCGGACACACGTACAACCTCGTCAACGTGTTCTCGTTCACCTCGTCGGACCGCCAGTGGATGGCGGCTGACAGGCGCGACGACCTGTACATGACAGCCAACGGCTTCGGTGGCGGCTCGTTCCCCGCCGGCGCCATCGGCAACCTCGGGCACTTCATGGCCAAGTCCACCGACGGCGGCCTCACATGGGGTGCACCGTCGACGACGAACGGCGATGGCATCGGCGACATCCAGATCGACCATGCCCGCGGGATCATGTACGAGCTCTCGCCGGCCAGCAACGGCGACACGCTGTCGATGGCGCGATTCTCCGACATCCGTAACGAGGACACCGACTTCGCCGTCGAGCAGTTCCAGATCGACACCGGTATGGCGCTGTCAGGCGTGCAGCGCCTGATCGGGCCGACGTTCGACATGGACGCCGATGGCAACCTGTACGCGGTGTGGGAGCACAACGGCAGCGACACCCGTGAGCCGGGCATCTACTACGCGTACTCGACCGACCAGGCCGAAACGTGGAGCACGCCGCAGCAGGTGGACACGACCGACAACGATGACGTGTGGCCGTGGATCGCCGTCGGTGACGCGGGCAACGTCGCCGTCACCTGGCTCCAGTCGTCAGAGACCACCGACGCCAAGCTCGGTGGTGAGGCCGGCGGCTCCGACGCCAAGTGGAACGTCATGGTCGCAGCCACCGACACCGGCCTCGGCTGCGCCGAGGGTGCGCTCGCTGGCTTCAACGTCGCGACCGCCTCGAGCGAGCCGATCCACACCGGCACGATCTGCCAGCACGGCACCACGTGCCAGGCAGACCTGACCGACCGTCGCCTCGGCGACTACCACACCGTCGAGGTGGACGGCAACGGCATGGTCCACGTCGCGGTGTCCGACACTCGCGAGGGCGGCGCGATCAGCCTGCCGCTGCACATCCGCCAGACCGGCGGTCCGACCCTCGGGACACCAGACTCGGCGCCGGAGCAGGCTGCCGGTGCGGGCACGGCTGTCCTCGGAGCGTCGCAGGATGATGCGGGCGCGGTGCAGGCGGCTTCGGACGCTGCTGGCCGACAGCTTGCCAACACCGGTGGTGGCGCTGGCATCGCTGCCTTCGGTCTGCTGACGATGCTGGCCGCGCGACGTCGTCGCGACTGATCGAAACGCACGACAACAGGCACGGCGCTCCTCGCGGGGCGCCGTGTTTGTGTGCAGGGAGGTGTCGCGTGGGTGGACGTCGAACTCTTAAAGCAGCAGCCGGCGTACGTCGGGTGTGTCCTGCCTGGGAGCTACTCGATGCACCGTCCGGCCCGTCTTACCTCATCACTCGCGCTGGTTGCGATGACCGCCACCGCGTTCGCGGCTGCCTCAACCGGCACCCCGGCCGTGGCCGCACCTGATGCGCTCTGTGTGGCACCGCAGGCCCAGGCCTTCGACATGGGCTACATCGACACGACCCGCGCAGGTGGCGAGCCGATCATCACCCGCCACCCCGACGGGCAGCTGCTGTGGGGTTCGCACGCGGGCACGACGCACTTCTACTCGCCGTCCGCCGCGTCGCCCACCAGCACCGCCTTCGCCGAGAACTACGAGGGGCAGACGTACTACTACGTGTCAGATGACGACAACGAGGCGTGGGACTTCGTGCCGCGTACTCCCGTCTCGGGCCTCGGTGTCGTCGTTGGCGCGCCTGCCACCGGCTTCTCGGACCCCGAGTTCGCGATCGACAAGAACGGCACGGTGTACGTCTCGGAGATCAACCTCGCGAACATCGCCGTAAGCAAGTCCATCGATGGCGGCCGCAGCTACGAGCTGGTCA
>JBLFZR010000065.1:0-7588 GCA_047610595.1 Nitriliruptoraceae bacterium
GACGGCTCCGCGAGCTCTTCCTCGATGATCTCGTTGCACAGATCGATGCACTCGTCGCAGATGTACACACCGGGACCAGCGATGAGCTTCTTGACCTGCTTCTGCGATTTGCCGCAGAACGAGCACTTCAGAAGGTCCCCACCCTCGCCGAACTTGGCCATCTGTGTGCTCCCGTTGGTCGCGTGGTCGGCCTGAGCCGCGAACCACGTACACCTCCAGAGGGTAACCGTGGGATTCCGGCAGCGCGGCCCCGGCCGTGCGGCGCCCTGTGGACAGCGATCAGCGGATGATCGCCTCGTAGATCTGGACGGTGCCTGGCCCGAGCAGGACGACGAACAGCGCCGGCATGATGAAGAAGATCAACGGCATCAGCACCTTGACCGGGATCTTCTGCGCGTGCTCGTGCGCCTCCTGGCGCCGACGCTCCCGCAGCTCGTCCGCCTGCTGACGCAGCACGTCAGAGATGGTGAGGCCGAACTGATCTGCCTGGATGATCGCTGACACCAGACCGCGCACGTGGATGATGCCGGTGCGGTCCGCGAGCCCCCGCAGGGCGTCGCTGCGACCACGACCAAGGCGGATCTCCTGCACGGTTCGATGCATCTCCTCGCCGAGGGCCCCCGGCACCTGTCGCGCGACGCGGCCGAGCGCGACGTCGAACCCCAGTCCCGCCTCCACCATGATGATCAAGAGGTCGATCGCGTCCGCGAGGGTGGCACGGACCTCAGCCCGGCGTCGGCTGATGATCCGGTTGAGCAGCACGTCGGGTCCTAGGTGGACCATCAACGCAACCATTCCGGCGACGACCGCTGTCTGCGCCGTGCCGACGCCAGCCGACAGCAGCGCGGCGGCCGCCAGAATCGGCCCGATCAGTCGGCCGAAGAACCGGATGGCAGCGAGCCGCGCCGGATCCCACCCCTCGGGGTGACCGGCGAGCTCGAGCTTTCCGTCGAAGCGCGCGAGCTGATGCACCGGCGTGAACCGGCGCGCCGCCCCCAGCGCTCGCTCCATCACCGGTACGAGCAGCCGGTTCGCTGCGGGTAACGCCAGCGAGGCGTCGCGGAGCTGATCGGCGCCGAGCTCCACGGTCGCCACGGAGCGCAGCGCCAGGTTCACACGGCGGCGTTCAAGCGCGAGCGAGAAGCCGGCCGTGCCCCCGACGACGATCGCGCCGAACACGGCGACTGCAACGATGATGAGCGGATCCATGATGTCTCCCGACGTTAGAAGCGCGGCTGGACGAGCTTGCGGAGAACCAGTCCACCAATCGCCATCAGCACGATCGCGATCACCGACATCGCGAGGCCGCGGGGATCGGTGTAGAGGAAGCGCACGTACTCCGGGTTGATCACCGTCATGATCATGAACATCGCGAACGGCAGGAGTCCGATGATCCAGGCGCTGTATCGCCCCTCGGCCGCCAGCGCCTTGACGTTGCGGCCCAGCGATGCCCGGTCGCGCAGCGTCGAGGCGACGTTGTCGAGCAGTTCGGCGAGGTTGCCGCCGACCTCCTGCTGGATGGCGATGGCGTTGACTACCCAGCGCAGGTCCGAGCTCTGGAGCCGCTCGGCCACGCCCAGCAGCGCGCTGTCGACCGACCGACCCAGACGCTGCTCGACGGATGCACGTCGTAGCTCCGAGCGGGCGGGCTCGTCTGTCTCTCGAACCGTCCCCTCCAGCGCGGTGGTGAAGCCGTGCCCGGCGCGCAGCGCGCCAGCCAGGAGCATCAGCACCGACGGCAGTTGGTCCTCGAACTTGGCGGCGCGACGCGCGACTGCGAGCTTGAGCATCACGTACGGCCCGGCGGCCCCGGCCAACGCCACCAGCACCGCCAACGGGAGCGAGCGGAAGAGGATGAGCGGGATCACGAGGCCGCCGAACGTGGCCCCAACGGTCACGAGTTGGAACTCACTCGAACGCATCGGCCAGTCCGCGCGCTCCAACAGGACACCGAGCCGCTCCTCAAGGCCTTCCGGGGTCGGGAGTCGATCCATCGCCTCGGCTGCCCGGTCGGTCAGTGACGCCGTCGCGATGATCGCGGCGGTCGGCCCATCCCCGATGCCGTCCCAGGCCGGGAGCTGGCTGGCCAACCGGAGGCGCCGTCGGCGCTCGCCCGCCCCGCTGAGGATGAGCACGCCACCGATGAGGACGGACAGGAACGCGGTCACGACGCCGAGCACCAGGCCAGCCTCGTTCGCCAGCAGCCCGATGGGCGCCTGGGGCGGTTCATACACCCTGGGCGGCGTGATCACGGGCACCCGCGTGTTGAGCACGACGAGGTCGTCAGTCACCGTGCCGGCGTCGGTCGACACACTGACCTCGACCGACAGCTGGGTCGCCGGGGCCGGGACCAGCTCGGCCGTCCACGTCAGCACAAAGCGGTTAGTGAGGTCCGCGGCGACGCCGCGGAACGCCGCCAGCAGCTGAGCTGGTTCCGCGACGCGGATGACCTGTCCCCCGGTGGCTGTCGCGACCGACTGCAGCGGGGCGAGGTCCATGTCGCCGGTGTCAAGCGCCACCGAGGTCACGCGGATCTCGCCGTCCACCGCCAGACCACGTGCCCCCGTCAGGTCGGTGCTGCTCGTGGTGTCCACGCCGTCGGAGAACACGACGATGTCGCGCGGCCCGTCGTGGTCCGCGAGGAGGCGAGCGGAGCGCGCGATGCCGTCGTACAACGAGGTGCCACCTGCCGCGGCGAGCCCGGACAGCGCCCGGGCGACGCTGCCAGCCGGCTCGTCAAGCCGGGTCAGAACCGACACGTCGGGGCCGAACGCCACCAGGCCGACCGCCACGCCGGCCGCCTCGAGCTCGGTGGTGAGCTCGAGCGCTGCTTCGATCGCAGCTTCGAGCGGCTCGCCCGCGGTCGAGCCAGAGATGTCCACGGTCAGCACCGCCGCTGGGGTCTCCCCCGACGGCTCACTGGCGACCGGGCCGACCGACACGTCTGGGATCCGCACACCCTCCTCGAGGACCATCACGTCGCCGTCGGTCAGCGTGTCACCCGGCGCGATGCCGGTGACCGAAACGACGGCCTCGGTCGACCCGTCAGGGGTCAGCGTGACCCGCTCCACCCGCAGCGTCGGCTGCTCGGGGCCCGTCGTCGTGGACGTGGTCGTGGACGCACCCGCGGCGATCGTGATTGTGCCGACGAGCAGCACCGCGACCACAGCCGCGAGCCCCCCGCGACGCGCAGCGCGGTGCGCACCTGGATTCGGGGTGTGTCCCACCCGGCGTATGACAGTCATCTGGAACCTCCTGGGAGCTCGGACTTACTCGGATCACCAACCGCGGTCGGTCATCGGCTCGCCCGGGTCAAACAGGGACGGGCGCAGCGCATGGCCGTGGTCCGCGAGACGCTGGAGCAGCATCGGGCGCACACCGGTCGGCTTGAGTGACCCGAGGAACTGCCCCTCACTGTTGCGTCCTGCGCTGAAATCGAACTGGAAGATGTCCTGCATCATGATGCGGTCGCCCTCCATCCCTGTGATCTCGGAGATGTGCGTGAAGCGTCGGGTGCCGTCGGCCAGCCGGCTCTGGTGCACGATCAGCTGTACTGCGGAGCTGACCTGCTCTCGGATGGCGCGTAGCGGCAGGTCGATCCCCGACATCAGAACCATCGTCTCGAGGCGCGCGAGCACGTCCCGTGGCGAGTTGGCGTGGACGGTCGAGATCGAGCCGTCGTGACCGGTGTTCATGGCCTGCAACATGTCGAGCGCCTCACCGCCACGAACCTCACCGACGATGATGCGGTCGGGTCGCATGCGAAGCGCGTTGCGCACGAGCTGTCGGATCGTCACCTCGCCGCTGCCCTCGATGTTCGGTGGGCGTTGCTCCATGCGGACCACATGGGGTTGCTGCAGCTGCAGCTCGGCGGCGTCCTCAATCGTGATGATCCGCTCGGTGGCTGGGATGAAGTTGGACAGCGCGTTGAGCGTCGTTGTCTTGCCTGCGCCGGTCCCGCCCGAGACCAGGACGTTGATCCGTCCCTCAACCACGGCCCGGAGAAACGTCCCAGCGGCCTCCGTCATCGAGCCGAGCCGGATCAGGTCATCGGCCCCGATGGCGTGCCGCGCGAACTTCCGAATCGTGAGCGTGGGGTGGTCCACGGCCACGGGTGGTATCACGGCGTTCACGCGCGAGCCGTCGGGCAACCGGGCGTCCACGTACGGCGAGGACTCGTCGATCCGGCGTCCGACTTGGGACACGATCCGCTCGATGGTCCGCCGGACGTGGCTGTCGTCCACGAAGCGAACGTCGGTCAGCTTCAGCCGGCCTCCGACCTCGATGTAGACCTGGTCGAACCCGTTGACCATCACCTCGGTCACGTTGACGTCCTCGAGCAGCGGCTGAATCGGCCCCAGACGCAGCACGTCATCGAGCGTCCGCCGGAGCACATCCGCTCGGTCGGTGGCCGACAGCGGCGTCCCCTCGCGGCGTAGGGCCTCGTTCAGCTCATCGGTGACCACCCGCTCCAGCGCCGCGGGATCCGCGTCAAGGTCGACCAGATCGACCGACAACGTTGCGACGAGAGAGTCGTGGAGACGCTCGCGCAACGCCGCGGTGCGATCGTCGGCACCGACCGGCGACCGCGACAACACGACCGGTCCGGCATTGCCTGCGGTGGCCGACGGGTCGGCCGACGCGTCGGCCGGTCCGTCCACCGCCGTCGCGCCGCCACGACGTGGTGGGGGCGTCTGATAACCGAGTCGATCGGAGAGTCCCATGCTCAGCTCCTCATGCTGCGACGGTTACGGCGGCTGCGGATCTCGTCCGCCGGTCCCGTCGGGGTCGGGTTGAAGGTGGGCGGCGGCATGGCCGCTAGGTCCTCGTGCGGCTCCAAGAAGGAGATGACGGTGAGGTCTTCGACCACGTCGACCTGTGTCAGGCTCTGATCGGCCATCGGCTCATCGGTCGTGCCAGATGCGTCCGGCTTGCGCACGCGGACCACCCTCCGAGCCGAGGCGGCCGCAGGCTGCGGCTCAGCGACCGCGGGCTCTGGCACCGGCCCGTCAGGCGCGATCGGCGAGGGCGAGGCAGACGCTGCCTCAGCTGCCCGCGGCTGTGATGCCGGCGGCGCTGCGACCTCCACGGGCGACCCACGGCGTCGGGACATGCGCGAGCGGCCGCGTCCACCGCGGTCCGTCGCTGCGCCATGGAACTCGACGCCGTCTGTGAGGAGCTCAACCAGCTCGTCCACGGCCCGCACGACGGCGGAGCGTGGCGAGTACAGCGCGAGCGGTGTGGCGGTGTTGACCGACAGCGGCACCTCGCGGCTGGACGGCACCGCGATGGCGACGGGCATGCCGGTCGCGCGAGCGACATCGTCTGGTGTCAGACCGACCTTGGCGTCCGACCGCATCGCCACGAGCATCAGCTGTGACTTCGGTATCCCGAGACGCGCGAAGGTCTGCAGCGTGACAACGAGCGATCGGAGGGACATCATGTCCAAGCTCACTGGGAGCACGATCACGTCCGCGTGCTCGAGCACCGTCAGGGTCGTGTCGCTGAACGTCGATGCCGTGTCCACGATCACGATGCCCGCGATCTGACGAAGCCGCTGGAGCACCGCGAGCACCGCGCCGTGCTCGATCTGCTCGGCCGCCGCCGGGTCGATCGGACCGGCCAGCACGCGGACGTACGTGTCTGGCACTGGCAGCAGCGCTTGGCTGAGCGCCCCGGTGTCCTGATCATCCGATCCGTCGGCGACGTCCTGGATCGTGAAGCGAGGTCGCAGGCCGTGCAGCACCGCCTGGTCCGCGCATGCGAGGTCCAGATCCACCAGCACCGCAGGCGCGCCGGTCAGCTCTGACATCCGCAGCACGAGGTTCGACGCAAGGACGCTGGTGCCGACGCCGCCTTTGGCGGAGAAGACTGCGATTGTCCGCCCCGGGAGCGGCCGCTCGGCCATGGCCTGCCCTGCCGCCTCGAGCGCCTCTGCCAGCTCGCGAGCGGTGAACTGAGGCGCCAGCACGTCGCGGAGGCCAGCCCGCAGCGCGGCGTGGAGCGTCTGCGCGGTCGGCTCAGCGACGGCCAGCACCACGCAGTTCGGTGCGTGATCCCGGAGCATCTCCATGACCCCTACGAGCTCGGCCATCGCGATCCCCGGTCCACCGATCACGGCGTCCGGCGACGCCCCGCTGGCGATCATGCCCTCGGCCTCCGCAACAGTGCTGGCGTGCACCATCTCTCCCGGGAGGCTGGCTTCCCGGGCTCGCGCGACGACAAGGTCGTGGAACGTCTGGCGGGGGTCGAGTGTCAGCAGCACGTTGGTGCCTCTCGCGTCGGGGGTCGGTCTGGTTTGGATGTTGGGACTGGCAACGTGGCGGCCCTACTGGCCGTCGAACACTGTCTCGGCCGTCCGACCTTGGGTCGCGACCGGGTCAGTCTCGTCCTCCGGCAGCAGGGTCATCCAGAGGGTCCCGCCGACCGTCGCGTACACGAGCCGCTCGGCCTCGTCCGCCGTGACAGCCACCGTCGTCAGGACCGACGCAATCGGCTGGGGCGCCGCGCCCTCCTCCTGCGCGGTCGTAACGATGCGTTGCCCGACCGCCAGCACCTCGACGTCCTGCACGACGAACTGCGCGCGCGGCTCGGTCGCCTGCTGCGTCGTCGCGACGCCGGTCGCCAGATCGGTGCTCGTCTCGGTCTGGGCCTCATCCTGCGTCGGGACGGTGAGGTATGCGATGATCGAGATGTGGTCGCCCTCCTTGAGGTAGCCAGCGACACCGGGTGGGATACCCACCTCGACCGACATTGCCTGATGGCCCTCCGGGATCGCGAGCACCTGGACACCGTCGCCTGGCTCCGCGAAGCGACCGATGACCAGCTGGTCCCCTGGCAGGATGGTCGCGTTGACCAGCCGCCCCTGGACCTGTCCGAGGTCCGTGATGGCACCTGGCGCGAGCAGTGCTCGAGGGACCGCGCGCTCCTCCACGAGCCTCTGCTGGACCGCCGAGTCGATTAGCACGCCGTCGGCGATCTCGCCCGTGGCGACGTAGGCCGTGACCGACTCGTTCTCGGCGGCGACCGCCGTCTCGACGCCACGCAGGTACGACACGATCGAGATCGCAGCGACGAGCGCAAGGATGACGGCAAGCAGGAAGGCGATCGTGCGCCGAGTGAAGGTGCCGGACATATCTCGAGCTCCTTGATGGGGGTAGGGATCTGGGGGTAGGAATCTGGGGGTAAAGATCTGGGGGTCGCAGCGGTCACCGTCCGTACGACTCAGCAGTCGTCGAAGGTCTCGGTGGCGCAGATCGCGACGCCGCGGGGGCCCGGATAGGGATCGGTCGGGCTCGAGGGACCGAGCAACCCGCTCATCAGCTCGTCCACGAACTCGATCTCAATCCACGAGCTGTCGCCGAACTCCTGGCCGGTCCCGAGGTCAAAGGCGCGCAGGATCACGCCGGCGAAGCTCGCGGGGTGGTACGAGATGTTCGATCCGCCACCGCCGTTTCCGCCACCGTTGTTTCCGCCACCGTTGTTTCCGCCACCGTTGTTTCCGCCACCGTTGTTTCCGCCACCGTTGTTTCCGCCACCGTTGTTTCCGCCACCGTTGTTTCCGCCACCGTTGTTTCCGCCACCGTTG
>JBLFZR010000066.1:0-7399 GCA_047610595.1 Nitriliruptoraceae bacterium
GCCCCGCACTGCCCCGCACTGCCCCGCACTGCCCCGCACTACCTCCCACATCACTCGTCCTCGAGAGGACCACCGTGCCACGCCGCGATGACCTGAAGTCGATCCTCGTTCTCGGATCGGGCCCGATTGTGATCGGGCAGGCCTGCGAGTTCGACTACTCGGGGACGCAAGCCTGCCGAGTGCTGCGCGAGGAGGGCTACCGCGTCCTGCTCGTGAACTCGAACCCTGCCACGATCATGACCGACCCGGCTACGGCGGACGTCACGTACGTCGAGCCGCTGACTGTTGAGGCGGTCAGCGCGGTCATTGCCAAGGAGAAGCCCGACGCGTTGCTCGCGACGCTCGGTGGCCAGACAGCGCTGAACCTCGCGGTCGAGCTGTATGAGAGCGGCATCCTCGCCGAGCACGGTGTCGAGGTGCTGGGCGCAGATCTCGAGGCGATTCAGACCGCCGAGGACCGTCAGAAGTTCAAGGTCGCGATGACCGAGATCGGGCTGGAGTCGGCCCGGTCGCACTACTGCCGCACTGTCGACGAGGGCCTCGCGGCAGCTGCTGAGTACGGCTATCCGATCGTGCTTCGCCCCAGCTTCACCTTGGGCGGCAAGGGCGGTGGCATCGCGTACGACGAGCCGCAGCTACGACAGATGATGCTGCAGGGCCTCCAGGACTCGCCGGTCCACGAGGTGCTGGCCGAGGAGTCCATCATCGGCTGGAAGGAGTACGAGATGGAGGTGATGCGCGACCACGCCGACAACTGCGTGATCATCTGCTGCATCGAGAACATCGACGCCATGGGCGTACACACCGGCGACTCGGTCACGGTCGCGCCCGCGATGACGTTGTCGGACCCCGAGTATCAGCAGATGCGCGATGCCTCGTTCGCGGTGCTGCGTCGTATCGGCGTCGAGACAGGCGGCTCGAACGTGCAGTTCGCCGTCGAGCCCAAAACCGGCCGTCAGCTGGTCATCGAGATGAACCCGCGCGTCTCGCGGTCCTCGGCGCTTGCGTCCAAGGCCACCGGATTCCCGATCGCGAAGATCGCAGCGCGGCTGGCTGTTGGCTACACGCTGGACGAGATCACCAACGACATCACGAAAGAGACGATGGCCGCGTTCGAGCCGTCCATCGACTATGTCGTGGTGAAGGTTCCCCGCTTCGCTTTCGAGAAGTTCCGCGGTACCGACGACACCTTGACCACCAAGATGAAGTCGGTTGGCGAGATCATGTCGATCGGGCGCACCTTCAAGGAGGCCATGAACAAGGCCTTCCGTTCGCTCGAGGATGGGCGCGTCGGGTTCGGCGCCGAACCGCCGCTTGGCGTCGATGACGACGAGCTCGAGGCGGCCCTGATCCGTCCGACGGCCGAGCGGTACGAGGCAATCGACGAGGCACTCACGCGCGGCTGGTCCGTCGAGCAGGTCAGCGATCTGACGGGCATTGACCCGTGGTTCGTCGACCAGTTCCTGCAGATCATCGAGCGCCGGCGTGAGCTGCGTGGCTACGAGCACCTCTCTGCTGTCCCAGACGAGCTGTTGCGCACCGCCAAGCGCGAAGGTTTCTCGGACGCCCAGATCGCCCGGGTGCTGCAGACCGACGAGGAAACGGTCCGTGGCCGTCGCACGGCAGCGGGTATCAAGCCTGTGTTTAAGACGGTTGACACCTGCGCCGCCGAGTTTGAGGCGTACACGCCGTATCACTACTCGACCTATGAGGACGAAGACGAGCAGCTGCCGACGGACAAGCGCAGCGTGATCGTGCTGGGGTCCGGCCCCAACCGCATCGGCCAGGGGGTCGAGTTCGACTACTGCTGCGTGCACGCGGTGCAGGCGGTCCAGGCCGCCGGCTACGACGCAGTGATGATCAACTGCAACCCGGAGACGGTGTCGACCGACTATGACACCGCGGACCGGTTGTACTTCGAGCCGCTCACGCTGGAGGATGTGCTGGCGATCTGCGAGCGTGAGAACCCGCTCGGCGTCATCGTGCAGATGGGCGGCCAGACGCCGCTCAAGCTCGCACAGCAGCTGCAGGACGCAGGTGTAGTGATTCTTGGTACCTCTCCGGCTGCGATCGACGACGCCGAGGACCGCGGGAAGTTCGGCGCGCTGATGACGGCCCTCGGGCTCCCGATGCCACAGGGTGCGGTGACGCGCAGCATCGAGGACGCGCGCACCATCGCCGAGACCGTCGGCTACCCGGTGCTTGTGCGCCCGAGCTACGTGCTGGGCGGTCGTGCGATGGAGATCGTCGACGACGAGGCGATGCTCGAGCGCTATCTCGCCAACGCCATCAAGGCGTTCCCTGACCAGGCGATCCTCGTGGACAAGTTCCTTGAGGGTGCCATCGAGGTCGACGTCGACGCGGTCTTTGACGGTGAAGAGCTGTTCATCGGTGGCGTGCTTGAGCACATCGAGGAGGCAGGGGTCCACTCGGGTGACTCGGCTTGCACCTTGCCGCCGATCACCCTCGGTCGCAGTCAGATTCAGGCCATCCGCGAGTTCACCGAGGGCATCGCCCGCGGGCTGAACGTCCGGGGGCTGATGAACGTGCAGTTCGCCGTGAAGGACGAGACGGTGTTCTGCATCGAGGCCAACCCACGTGCGTCGCGCACCGTCCCGTTCGTCTCCAAGGCCACCGGCGTGCCGTTGGCCAAGGTCGCGACCCACGTGATGCTCGGCGCCACCATTCAGGAGCTGCGGAGCGGCGAGAACCCAATGCTGCCGTTGCACGACGCCGTAACGGGCCCACGCGTCGCGCACATCGCGGTGAAGGAAGCGGTGCTGCCGTTTGACCGGTTCCCGGGCGTCGACTCACTGTTGGGGCCAGAGATGCGTTCGACCGGTGAGGTCATGGGCATCGACACATCGTTCGGTGCCGCGTTCGCAAAGGCGCAGGCAGGGACCGGCTCGATGGTGCTGCCCACCAGCGGTTCGATCTTCGTGTCGGTCGCCAACCGCGACAAGCGTGCGATCGTGTTCCCGGTCAAGCGCCTTATCGACCTCGGCTTCGATGTGGTTGCGACCGAGGGAACAGCTGACCTGTTGCAGCGTGCCGGGATCCCGGCCAAGGTCGTAGGCAAGGTCAGCCACGGCGATCGTGGCATCATCCAGCTGATCTCCGACGGCGAGGTGACGCTGGTGCTCAACACGCCGTTCGGGTCCGGAACCCGTGGCGATGGCTACGAGATCCGGGAGGCTGCTATCTCCAACGGTGTCCCGTGCATCACGACGCTCGCTGGCATCCTCGCGGCGATTCAAGGCATCGAATCCCTTCTGACCGGGCCGCTCACAGTGACGTCGCTGCAGGAGCACCTGTCGGCCGCCCGCGCCCTTGGTGGGGGTGACGCGTGACCGTGGCCCCTCGCTCCCACCCGCAGGTGCCGGAGGGCCGTCCCGGTGACGGTCCGCTGTCGGGCCGATTCGAGGTTGTGGAGCATCGCAAAGAGGGTGCGTACCGGGTCCTGACCGTGGTAGCCCCCGAGGTTGCCGAGCGCAGCAAGCCCGGCCAGTTCATAGAGGTGGGTGTCGGCGGTCAGTCGACGCTGCTACGCCGGCCGTTCTCGATCGCCAGCGCGGCCAACGGCACCGTGACGTTCGTCTACGACGTGCACGGCGCTGGTACCGAGTGGCTGACCGGCGTCCAGGTGCACGAGCACCTCGACGTCATCGGCCCGCTCGGCGTGCCTTTCCCGCTGCCGAACAACCCCGTGAGCTGCCTGTTGATCGCCGGCGGCTACGGCGCCGCGCCGCTGTTCTGGCTCGCCGAGGAGCTACAGCGTGTTGGCAACCGCGTGGACTTCGTCAACGGCGCCGCGAGCGAGTCGCGCCTGCACGCGATCATCGAATCGAAGCGCGTGTCCAGCAGCGTCGCGTTCACGACTGACGATGGGTCGTACGGGGTGCAGGGCCGTGTCACAGACGTGCTCGAGCAGCGCGTAGAGGCCTGCTCGAGCGACGTCGTCTACGCCGTTGGTCCGATGGGCATGTTGCGTGCCGTCGCCGAGGAGGCGGCCCGGCTTGGGGTGCCGTGTCAGGTATCGGTCGAGGAGAACATGGCCTGCGGCGTGGGCGTCTGTTGGACCTGCATTCTGCCGATGCACGAGCCGGACGGGACGATCAAGAACCGTCGCGCCTGCCTCGACGGCCC
Organism: Nitriliruptoraceae bacterium; assembly: GCA_047610595.1. Lineage (GTDB taxonomy): Bacteria > Actinomycetota > Nitriliruptoria > Nitriliruptorales > Nitriliruptoraceae > JBFGFG01. The sequence continues at coordinate 4,147 of JBLFZR010000066.1, forward strand.
CGTGTTCAGCGGCGCCAAGGTTGCATGGGAACACACCCGTTGGGCCGTGGGCACGTCGGCCGATCCCGAGGATGCGCAGACCACACCGGTCCGCCACACCGATGAGGAGCTGTTCGGATGAGCGCCACCACCGCACCACACCACAGCGCTGTTGATCCTGGCGCTGCTTCGAGCGCTCTCGATCCGGCCACCGTGGACCTGTCTGTCTCGCTGGCCGGCGCGCACATGGCCAACCCGATCACGACCGCGTCCGGTTGCTTCGCGTCGGGGCAAGAGATTGATCGCTTCTTCGACATCGCCGAGCTGGGTGCGATCGTGTGCAAGTCGATCACGCTCGAGCCGCGCGAGGGTCTGATGACACCTCGCATGCACGAGACCCCGTCCGGCATGCTCAACGCCATCGGGCTGCAGAACCCGGGTGTCGACGCCTGGATCGAGCAAGATCTACCGTGGCTGCAGGACAAGGGTGTGCCGGTCATCGTGTCGATCGCCGGCAAGACCGTCGACGAGTTCCGCATCGTCGCCGAGAAGCTGCGTGGCCTGGCCAACATCGCGGCGCTTGAGGTGAACCTGTCCTGCCCGAACGTGGCGCATCGCGGGCTCGTGTTCGCGTGTCAGCCCGGTCCCTCCGAGGCTGTGATCAAGGCGGTTCGCGCTGTCGCAGACGTTCCGATCTTCGGCAAGCTCACGCCCGACGTGACTGACATCGCAGAGATCGCGCGTGCCGTGATGGACGCGGGTGCTGACGGACTGTCGCTTATTAACACCACGCTGGGTATGGCGGTGGATCCCGAGACGGGACGTCCACGCATCCGCAACACCGTGGGTGGCATGTCAGGTCCCGCGGTTCGCCCGATCGCCGTTCGTGCCATTCACCAGGTGCACCAGGCGCGACCGGAGGCCCCCATCATCGGTATGGGTGGGGTGCGTACCGTCGAGGATGTTGTGGAGATGGTTCGCGTCGGCGCGACGGCTGTCGCCGTCGGCACGGCCACCTTCGCAGACCCCATGGCGACGCAGCGTTTGGTGCGTGAGCTGCGCAGCTGGCTGGCCGCGAGGGGCTTCGCGAGCATCGCCGAGCTGCGCGGCACCGTGCAGCCGTGGAGCTGACCCGCTAGACATCGCAAGCCCGTGTCCGTTTCGGGCAGCTCGATCACCTCATTCAATCACCAGGCCAACCCGCCATCTGGAGCTCCACCGTGCTGCCGCCCATCGCCGTCGCCCTCGACGTCCCCACCCTGGACGACGCCGTCGATCTTGCGGCTGCTGTCGCTGGCGCGGTGGCGGTGTGCAAGGTCGGGCTCGAGCTGTTCGGCGCCCACGGGCCGGAGGCTGTCGCGCAGATCGCCCAGCACGCGCCGGTGTTCCTCGACCTCAAGCTGCACGACATCCCGACGACGGTCCGTCGGTCAGCCCGAGTGCTCGGGCGGCTCGGTGTCGCGATGACGACGGTCCATGCCTGCGGTGGCGCCGCGATGGTGTCGGCCGCTGTCGAGGGGTTGCGGGCCGGCTGGGAGGATGCCGGGAGTGTTGGTGATGAGCCGATCATCCTCGCGGTCACTGTGCTGACGTCGATGACCGCAGCCGACCTTGCGTCGATCAACGCGCCTGGCTCGCAGACGCAGGTGCCTGCGCTGGCTGCGCTGGCCGTCGGTGCCGGCGCTCAGGGCCTGGTGTGCGCACCGACCGACCTTGTCGCCGTCAGGGCCGCCGTCGGCCCGTCGACCATGTTGGTCACGCCCGGCGTGCGCCCAGCCGGCTCTGCCGCCGATGACCAGGCGCGGACCGCGACCCCAGCCGCTGCGGTGGCAAACGGTGCGGACCTGCTGGTCATCGGTCGTCCAATCACCCGTGCTGCGAACCCTGCCGCTGCGGCACGGGCGATCGCTGAATCCCTACGACAGGCCGCCTAATGGCACTTCTTGATGAGCTCAAAGCACGCGGCGTCCACGAGACAGGGCACTGGGAGCTGAAGTCCGGTCGGCACGCCGACACGTATCTCCAGTGCACGATCGCGATGGGCGATCCGGCGTTCGCGCGCCGCATCGGGCGCCAGCTAGCGGACCAGCTGCATGAGCTGGAAGCCAACGTGGTGTGTGCGCCTGGCGTCAGCTCGATGCTGCTGGCGTTCACGGTGGCCGACGCGCTTGCCGCGCGGATGCTGTGGTTTGAGGAGGGCAAGCGGGGCCATGGTCTGCGCCGGGGGCAGCGCGTCGGTCCAGGCGACCGTGTGGTCGTCGTGGAGGATGTGCTGAGCACCGGCCGGACGGCTGCCAACGCTGCCGCGTTTATGACGCGTAAGAAGGCTGAGGTCGTCGGCTTCGCTGCGATGGTCGACCGCTCCAGCGAGGACATGCCGCTGCCGTGGACGCCGACCGTGCTCGTGCGTGAGCCGCTGATCACCTACGCGCCGGACAGCTGCCCCCAGTGCGCCGCCGGCACCCCGGCGACCGACCCCAGCGCCTAGACCACAGCCCGTGCTGCTACAGGCTTAGGCGCCCCACTCAGCGCGGTACGCGGCGATGCGGGTCTGGTCGTCGTCTGTGAGCACGCCACCGCGCTCGACGAGGTGGGCGATCAGCTCGTCGATGCCGGCGATCGCGGTCGCGACGAGGCCGTACTCGGCTGCCACCACCGTCAGCGCGGAGCGGTCCGATCCCGGCGCCTTCTCGGCGCGGTCGACGGCGATGACGAGGCCCACGACGCGCACGCCCGGTGCGACAGCCTGCAGCTTAGGAATCGTCTCGCGGATCGAGGTGCCGGCGGTTGTGACGTCCTCGACGATGACGACGCGGTCGCCGTCCTTGGGCAGCGCTCCGACGAGCACGCCGCCCTCGCCGTGGTCCTTGGCTTCCTTACGATCAAAGCAGAAGCCGACGTCGCGACCGGTGCGTCGTGACAGCGCGGCGGCCGTCGCGACAGCCAGCGGGATGCCTTTGTACGCGGGACCGAACAGCACATCGACCTCGCCGAACGCCTCCTCGATACGAGCGGCGTACAGCTCGGCGAGCGCGGTGATCTGATTGCCCGTCCGGACCTTGCCGAAGTTAAGGAAGTACGGCGTCTTGCGGCCCGACTTGGTGGTGAAATCACCGAAGGTCAGAACCTCAGCATCGAGGAGCACATCAGCGAGCGGGGCAAGGGTGGTCACAGCAGATACCTGTCGGGTGGTGGCGGGGCTTGTGCAGCTCAGTAGTGGTACGGGAAGCCGGCCCGGGGACCGGCTGCGCGTGTTGGTGTTAGTCGCTGGTGG
>JBLFZR010000067.1:0-7348 GCA_047610595.1 Nitriliruptoraceae bacterium
TGTACTCGCACCTGTCGTACGACATCGTCGAGGGCGAGTCCGTTCAGATCTGCCAACCGGACATCCTCATCGTCGAGGGGCTCAACGTCTTGCAGTCCGGTCCCGAACGCAACAACGTCGCGTTCGTCAGCGATTTCTTCGACTTCTCGGTGTATGTCGACGCAGCCGTCGAAGACATCCGGGGGTGGTATGTCGAACGGTTCCTGCAGCTGCGCACCACGGCCTTCCTCGACACGCGCAGCTACTTCCGCCGCTACGCCGAGATAGAGCGCGACGAAGCCCGCGACGAGGCCCTACGGATCTGGACCGAGGTGAACGAGGTCAACCTGCACGACAACGTGCTGCCGACCCGTTCACGTGCGGACCTTGTGCTGCGCAAGGGGCCCGACCACCGCGTCCAGCAGGTCAGCCTACGCAAGCTGTAGCTCGACCTGGCTTGACGTGTACGTCGCTCGGGCTTGCCGCTTGCATCAGGGCTCGACGACGAGGATGGACTTGATCGCGGTGCGGTTGTCCATCGCGGTGTAGGCCCCGGCCAGCTCGCCGAGCTCGTAGCGGTCGCTGGCGATGGCGCTCACGTCGAGCTCGCCCGCGCACACAGCCGGCCCGACCTCGTCCATGTACGCGCGGACGGGCGCAACACCGGAGCGCAGCGCGGCGTTCTTGCCGAACAGCATCCCGAGCCAACCTGCGTGCTCCACACCGTGCGGGACGCCGACCGAACCGACGTTGCCGCCGCCGGTCACAACCGCGGCAGCCGTCATCAGCGCGCCGGTCACCCCCACACACTCGAGCACCGCAGGCGCACCACCGTCGGTGAGCTCCTTGATGTGCTTGGTGAGCTGTTTGCCGCGCAGGTTCGAGGTGTGCGTGGCACCCAGCGTGCGCGCGATCTCGAGCCGGTCATCGTGGTGACCAACGGCGACGATCGTGGTCGCACCGAGCAGCTTGGCCCCGACCACGCCGGACAGACCGACCGCACCATCCCCGATGACCACGGCGGTGGTCACGGGCTGGCCGTCGAGCCCGACCGAGCCAACGCCCGCGAGCTTGGCTGCGTGGTAGCCAGTCAGCAGCACGTCCGACAGCAGATGGACCTGGTCGTACAGCGCCTCCGGTGTGCCGTCCGGCACCTTCCAGAGGCTGCCATCCGCCAACGGCATCAACACCCGTTCGCCTTGACCAGCGTCGTAGCTGCCGCCCACGAACTGGCCGGATGGGCAGCTGGTCTGCAGCCCCGCGCGACACGCCATGCACGCGCCACAGCTCCACATAAACGGAGACACGACCAGGTCGCCCGGCTTGATGGTGGTGACGTCGTCACCCACCGCCTCGACGATGCCAGTGAACTCGTGGCCGGTGCGGCTGCCTTCCTCGCCCTTGGAGATGTCGCGGTACGCCCACAGGTCGGAGCCACAGACGCTGGAGCGCACCACGCGCACGACAGCCTCCCCGCCTACCGGGTCGCGCGGGTCGGCGACCTCGTCGACCCGGATGTCGCCCGGTCCGTGGAACACGCCTGCCCGCATCGCTGTCTCCTAGGTGATCTGCACGGCCCAAAAGGACTCGGCCAGCCGCCCCTCGGGCAGCCCGCCGCGCCGTGCGGCATCCCCCAGCCAACCACGCATCGCATCGGCGAGGGCGGCCGGATCGGTCAGCTGACTCGCGTGGCACGCGATCGCGGCAACCTTGCGGTCGAACACCTCTGTCACGTCGATGTACGTATCCGTCGTCGGATGCCCCATCAGCCACAGGTCGGTCACGATATGGGCGTCCAACCCCTCGTCGTCTAACAGATGCGGGAACGCAAACGGGTTGCGAGCAAACGGGTAGACCGCGTCGATTGTCGCGTCGCCGACCGCACGGTGATCGGGATGTGACACACCGACCCGCTCGTAGTTGCGCTCGGGGCTGAACGTGAGGACGAGATCCGGCGTGTGCTGGCGGATCGACCGGCTGATCTGTTCGGCGAGTGCCAGATCGGGCACCACCTCGCCGTCGGTCAGGCCCAGGAAGTCAACGTCGGTCACGCCGACCGTTGCGGCTGCAGCGACCTGCTCGGCGCGACGGACCGCCGGCATCTGGGACCGGTCTAGATCACGGTCGAAGCCGCCCGCCTGCCCGTCGGTGACGATGAGATATCGCACCTCGCACCCCGCGCGCACCAGCAACGCGACGGTGCCCGCGGCCCCGAAGTCGACGTCGTCGGGATGGGCCGCGACCACTAACGCCCGCCCGAAACGGGCCAAACGGTCGTTGCTCGTAACGTCGGGCATCGGCGGCTCCTCGTAGTGTCGCTGTACGCAGTCAACCCGCGACGGAGGCCATGCCATGCCAGACACCCCCGCGACCACGGTCGACACCACCGCGACCAAGGTCGACGCCGTTCTGCTCGTGGGATTCGGTGGCCCCGAAGGACCCGACGACGTGCTGCCGTTTATGAAGAACGTCACCGACGGTCGCGGGATACCCGACGAGCGACTTGTCGAGGTGAGCCAGCACTACTACGACCGCGGTGGCATCTCGCCGATCCAAGAGCAGTGCCGCGAGCTGCGCGCCGCGCTCGAGGCCGACCTGCACGGCGCGGGGCATGACCTGCGCGTGTACTGGGGCAACCGGAACTGGGATCCGTATCTCGCCGACACCATCGCGCAGATGCGTGATGATGGGGTGCGACACGCCGTCGCGGTGCTGACCAGCGCGTACTCGTCGTACTCGGGCTGCCGGCAGTACCGCGAGGACGTCGAGCGAGCTCGGGCCGTGGTGGGCGACGACGCCCCCACGTTCGAGAAGGTCCGTGCGTACTACAACCATCCCGGCTTCGTCGGGCCTCAGGCCGGCTACATCCACGACGCGCTGGCAACGCTGTCGGACGACGTGCGGGCCGATGCCCGTATCGTGTTCACCACCCACTCGATCCCGCACACGATGTCACGCCACAGCGACTACGAGGCCCAGACCCGCGAGGCGTGCCGCATCACGATGGAGCAGCTGGCGGGGCACACCCGAGGAACCCACAGCTGGGACCTGGTCTACAACTCGCGGTCGGGTCCGGCCTTCGTCCCGTGGCTGACGCCTGACGTCAACGACCACATCGCAGCGCTGGCCGCGGGCGGCACACCGGCCGTGGTCGTGGTTCCAATCGGGTTCATCAGCGACCATATGGAGGTCGTCTACGACCTCGACACAGAGGCGGCCGCGACCGCCGAGGCCGCCGGCATCGAGTTCGCCCGTGCTGCAACGGTCGGCGTCGACCCCGCGTTCGTGACAGGCCTGCGCCAGCTGGTGGAGGAGCATCTCGCCGACACGCCAGCGCTGACGCTCGGCACCCGGGGCGCGAACTGGACCGAGTGCCCGGTTGACTGCTGTCTGACGCCCGGCACAGAGCCAGCGCCCACGATCGCGTCCGCCTCCGCCCGCGGTCGGCCCGGCGGTCGGCCCGGCGGTCGGCCGCACACACGGTGAGCTGCAGTCGATGCACGTGGCGCAAGAAGCACGCGGTACTCCTCTCGTCGCTGTGACGGGTGCCCTGCTGCATCCGTACGGTGCGATGACTGTGACCACGACAACGATGAGGCGCGCCCGATGACACGATCTTGGTGGGGCTGGGGCGACGAGGAGAAGCACCTCAACGCAGCGGCCATCGACGGCCTGGCGCAGGTCGTAGCCGGGATGCTGGGCGGACCACCGCCGACGCCGGTCGAGATTCGTGACCCGGCCTCACTCGTTCCCACCCCGCGGGTCTCGCTGCCGAACGCTCTGTCCCACCTCGGGTCGACGGCGCCGATCGACCGCGTGCGACACGCACGCGGCAACTCGTACCGCGATGTGGTCCGTGCGCTGCACGGCGAGCTCCCCGGCTACCCCGATCTGGTCGTACGCCCGCACACCGACGACGACGTCGAAAGGCTGTTGACATGGGCGGCAGAGGCCGACGTCGCGTGCGTCCCTTTCGGTGGCGGCAGCTCCGTCGTGGGTGGGGTGACGGGGGGCGGCGTGACACGCGGTGGCCGACCGCGGCCGGTCGCTGCCATGGACCTCGAGCACCTCGCTGGCGTGACCGAGGTCGATGCGGTGTCGCGCGCGGCGTACGTGCGCGGCGGGACGTACGGACCTGCCATCAACGAGGCGTTGCGGCCCCACGACCTGACGCTGCGGTTCTTCCCGCAGTCATGGGAGTTCTCGACCATGGGCGGCTGGGCCGCGACCCGTGCCGGCGGCCACTTCGCGACAGGCCCGACACACATCGACGACCTCATCGAGTCGGTCGATGCCATCACGCCAGCCGGGCGCTGGTCCTCACGACGGCTACCTGCGTCCGGCGCTGGCCCATCCCCCGATCGACTGTTGCTTGGGTCTGAGGGCGCGTTCGGCGTCATCACTGGCGCGTGGGTCCGCGTCCAGGCGCGACCGACGTTCCGCGCATCTGCGACGGTGTCGTTCCAAGATCTACACGCGGGCCTTGACGCGCTGCGGGCCATCACGCAGTCCGGACTGCAACCGTCCAACGCACGGCTGCTGGACGCCGCCGAGGCCGCGCTGAACGGTGCAGGCGACGGGTCGCACGCGGTGCTCGCCTTGGGGTACGAGGGCGCGGGATTTGCGGGCACCGACCACCCGCTCGGCCCCGTGCTGGCCCACACCTTGGAGCTATGCCGCGACCACGGCGGCACCGTCACCGACGGCCCACACACGCGGACCGGTGACACGACGGGCGAGGCGTCCGGCGGCGCCGGCGCATGGCGCGCGTCCTTCCTCGCCGCGCCCTACCTGCGCGACGCGCTTGTACGGCTCGGCGTCATCGTCGAAACGTTCGAAACTGCGACCACGTGGGACCGCGTGCACGATCTGGTCGAGGATGTGCCACGCGCGGCACGCGACGCAGCCACGCAGCTGTGTGGGACAGCGTCGGTCTCGGTGCGCGTGACCCACGCGTACGTGGACGGCTGCGCGCCGTACGTGACGGTGCTCGCCCCCGGCGTGCGCGGCCAAGAGGTCGACCGCTGGGATGCGATCAAGACCGCCGCCAGCGAGGCCATCCTGGCTGGCGGCGGCACGATCACCCACCACCACGCCGTCGGCCGCGACCATGCCCCGTGGTACGGCCGTCAGGTTCCGCCGCTGCACACGGCAGCAATGACCGCGGTCAAGGCGACGCTGGACCCTGCGGGGATCATGAACCCAGGCGTCCTCGGCCTTGCATGAACGTCCGGTGGACGAGTCAGGGGTGGTGCGGGGTTCATCCCCAACCGACCCACATAGGACTCCTCAGGGCATGTGATGGCACCTGACGTCCACCACATGACTGCGGGCGTGACACGACATATGGTGAGGAGGACGCCGAGCGAAGCGAGTTTTCATGGAGCTGCTGCTGATCCGCCACGGACAACCCGAATGGGTGGGCCCCAAGAAGGAAGCGCGCAACGACCCGGGACTCACGCAGCTGGGCCGGGCCCAAGCCGCCGCCACGGCTGCTGCGCTCGGCACGACACGCATCGATGATCTGCTGGTTTCGACAGCTGTCCGTGCCCAGCAAACAGCCGCGCCGCTGGCCGAGCTGCTTGGCATCAAGCCCTCGCTCGAAGAAGACCTGTTCGAGCTGAAGCTGTCACCCGAATGGGACGGTGCGCCGGCTGCTGAGGTTGGTGAGTGGTTCCGCAACGCGCGGGGCCGCGATCGCCTCGAGTGGTGGCAGGGAGCGCCGGGTGGCGAAGGGTTCGGTGAGTTCCACCTGCGGGTCACCGACTGCGTCGATCGCCTGTTGGCGGACCGCGGTGTGAAGCGACACTCCGAGGACGGCAACCTCTGGGACATGGACGTCACCGACGACCGGCGCTTCGCGATCGTGGCGCACGCCGGCACCAACTCGGCGATCTTGGGCCACCTGTTGGGCGTCGAGCCGGAGCCGTGGGAGTGGGAACGATTCAGCTCGTCCCACGCCTCAATCACGGTGCTGCGGTCGGCCCCCATCGCGGGCCAAGCCATCTGGAGCCTCCAGTCGTTCAGCAACGTCAGCCACCTACCGGCAGAGACCAGCTGACCGGCGTTCAGCGGGCGGCGTCAACGGCGGCCACGACCTCATGGGGCAACGGGAACCAGCGCAGCACCTCGAAGTCCTCGGTCACGCCGTCCACCGGCGGAGTCGCCTGCTTGATGACGGCTGTGTCCAGACCCTCCACGATGCGGTGCGCTTCGTGGAGCGTCGTGGCGAGCTGGTCGTCCGGGAGCGTGCGCCGTCGCATCGGGAACTGCAGCTGACCGCCCTCGTACGTGACGTCGTGCAGCGACATCGGCGGCTCTGCGCGGCCGTCGGCGTGCACCCACAGCCCGCGTGTGGCGTCCAGCTCGTACAGCGGCAGCAACCTCCAGCCGTGCTCGGCGATGAACTCGACGGCGTCAAGGATGAAGCCGAACACCTCGTCAGAGATGAAGTAGTTGAAGTTCACCCGCACCCAGCCCGGCTTGATGCCCTCGCAGCCACGGGTGATCTCTCGTTCGAACGCGTGACTCTGCGCGAGGTCGATCCCCAGCAGCCGATGCCCGTACGGACCGGCACACGAGCAACCGCCGCGCGACTGGATACCGAACAGGTCGTGCAGCAGCGCCACGACGTAGTTGTGGTGCAGGTAGCGACGGCCGTCATCGGCGCCCGGCCCCGCGTTGCGCACCACGAACGAGGTGATCGACAGCCGGTCGGCATCGGGGTTACCCAAGATCTCGATGTTGGGGTGGTCCCCCCACCGGCCGATGGCCCGCGACACGAACGACTCCTCGAGCGCTCGAATCGTGTCGACGCCCACGGCCTCCTTCAGCTGAAACACCAGCCCCGTGCGGATCGAGCCGATGATGTCGGGCGTCCCGCCTTCCTCACGGTGCTCGATGTCAGACAGATACGAGTGCTCGTCAGGGTTCACGTACGCGACGGTGCCGCCTCCCGGCACGGTCGGCACCGTGTTGGTGAACAGATTTCGCCTCCCGATCAGCAGGCCGGGCGTGCCGGGGCCCCCGATCATCTTGTGCGTCGAGATGACGATCGCGTCCTTGTAGTCCAGCGCGTCATCCGGGTGCGCCGGCTGGCTGTGGCGCGGCCCCATCTCGATGCTGACGTACGGGGCAGCCGCAGCAAAGTCCCACACCGACAGCGCCCCGTGACGGTGCAGCAGCACGCTGATCGCGCGGGTGTCAGAGATGATCCCAGTCACGTTGCTCGCAGCCGAGAAGGAACCGATCTTCAGCGGTCGGTCAGCGTGCAGCAGCAGCTGCCGCTCGAGCTCGCCGAGGTCGATATGCCCGTCCGCATCCTCACGGATCGCGATGACGTCCGCGACGGTCTCGCGCCACGAGACCT
>JBLFZR010000068.1:0-7314 GCA_047610595.1 Nitriliruptoraceae bacterium
TCCTCGTCGAGGCAGTCCCCGGGCCGTCCGCTGCGCTGCATGCGTTGGTCGTGGCAGGGCTCCCGGCCGAGCGGTTCACGTTCGAAGGCTTCCTCGCACGTAAGGGGGTAGCCCGTGCGGCACGGCTGGCCGAGCTTGCAGACGAGCAGCGCACCTCGGTGTGGTTCGTGTCGCCGCATCGGGCTGCCGCTGAGCTTCGGTCGATGGCCGAGGCATGCGCGCCTGACCGCCGCGCCGCGCTGTGCCGTGAGCTCACCAAGCTCCATGAGGAGGTGTGGCGTGGGACGTTGACCGAGCTCGCGGACCGCGCCGACCTGGCTGCGCCGCGCGGCGAGCTGACGCTGGTCGTTGCGGGTGCCCCGCCACCGCCGCCCGACGATGTCAGCCCGACCGAGCTCGCAGCTGAGGTCGCCGAGCGCGTGGTCGACGGCGAGCGGGCCAAGGACGCGGCGGGCGCCGTCGCCGCGCGCCATGGCCTACGCAAGAACGATGTGTACGACACCTATCTCACACATCGGTAAGAGCGCGCTGGGCGCTCGCGCCTGTTCCCCTACGCGAGCTGATGTGGGTAGCGTTCGGGGCGCTCGACAAGAGCATCTGTTCCACGCCCACTCCAAGGTCGTGTTGAGCGCCAGCGGACGCCATGCGCGCCCGACATCGCACCCCGGTCCCCGGCCCACGCGGAGCTATGCCGCCAATCTTGTCGTACATCGACACGCACACCCATCTTGACCATCACGGAGAGCTCACGCCCTCCGAGCAGGTCGAGCGGGCGGCGGTCGCCGGCGTTGCAACCCTGATCACGGTCGGGACTGACATCGCCAGCTCGCAGGCGTCCATCGACGCCGCAGAGGCGTTCGACGGCGTGTGGGCTGTCGTCGGTATCCACCCCAACGACGCCGAGCAGGCCACCCCGGCAGCGCTCGCGCAGCTGGATCTGATGGCGCAGCACCCGAGGGTGCTCGGCATCGGTGAGACGGGTCTGGACTTTTACCGCGAGTGGTGCGACCACGACGTGCAGCACCAGAGCTTCCGTGACCACATCGACCTCGCTCGTCGGCACGATCTGACGCTGGTTATCCACTGCCGCGATGCGTGGGACGCGACCCTGCAGGTGCTCGCCGAGCACGGAGCACCGGACCGGGTCGTGATGCACTGCTTCAGCGGGAACGCGGACATCGCAGCCCGCTGCGCCGAGAACGGATGGTTCATGTCGTTCGCGGGCAATGTGACGTTCAAGAACGCACAGATGCTGCGCGATGCAGCCGCGGTGGCGCCGCTGGAGCTGTTGCTGACCGAGACCGACAGCCCGTACCTCACGCCAGAGCCACACCGGGGCACGCGCAACGACTCCTCCAACATCCCGCTCGTTGTTGCACAGCTTGCACAGACCCTCGACCTGACCCCCTCGCAGGTGGCCGGCGCGATCATTGCCAACGCGCACCGCGCGTTCGGTCTTGGCGCGCCTGCCTTCGCAGGGGCCGTCCCTACGAAGGCCACGACGTGACCACGACCATCCGTCACCAGCTCTCGCGCGTCGGTCGACGCCTCATCGTGCTTCTGGTCGTCGCCACGCTGGCGATCCCGGTCGTGGTGGCGGCCGAGCGACTGCGGCTGAACATCGACGGTGACATCTTCCACGTCCTGTCCTACGACGCGACGGTCGCCGAGGTGCTCGAGGAGCACGGCGTGGTGCTCGCTGCCGGCGACATGGTGCTCCCGGCAGCGACAACACCGCTGGCCGAGGTCGAGGCCATCACCATCTTGCGCACCATCGACGTCGAGCTGGTTGTGGACGGCGAATCGGTTACCCACCGTGGTACGTGGCGCACGGTCGAAGGTCTGCTCACGGACGTCGGCCTCGTTATCGACGCCACGCAGGTGCTGCGCCCTGCGCTTCGCACTGCGCTGTTGGACGGTGACGTCGTAACCGTGACCTCGCCGACAGTCATCACGATCGTCGCCGACGGTGAGGTCCAGCACGTGGCCACGCACCTCGAGACCGTGTCCGAGCTGCTGGACACGATGGGCGTGGAGCTCGGTACCGACGACCTCATGAACATGGCGCCGGACGCCGCGCTCGCTGCGACCTCCGAGGTCGTTGTCCAGCGCGTCGGGTTCGACACCGCCACCGACGAGGTGTCGTTGCCGTTCACCGAGGAGACGGGCACAACCTCCGAGCTGTTCACCGATCAGACTCGGGTGCAGCAGCACGGGGTGGAGGGGCTCCGTCTCGACACGTACGCGCTGATGCTCGTCGATGGTGCGGTCACCGAGCGGACGCTGATCAGTGAGGAGATCGTTCGCGAGCCGGTCACCCGGATCGTCGAGCGGGGCACCACGACGCGCCCCCCCAGGCGCATGGCCGATGACGGTTCGGTCTGGTACGACCTGGCCCGGTGCGAGTCCGGTGGCCGCTGGGATTACAACGGCTCGTCTGGCTACGACGGCGGCCTCCAGTTCCACCCCAACACGTGGACCCGCAACAAGATCTCGGGCTACCCCGCATACGCCTACCAAGCCTCGCCGGCGCAGCAGATTGAGGTTGGCAAGAGGGTGCAAGCGCGACAGGGCTGGAGCGCATGGGGCTCGTGCGCGCGCAAGCTGGGGCTGTCCTGAGCCGTCGCCTCTCCCCGGCTGATGTGGCCGTGCTGCTGACGCGGCACGGGCTCGCGCCGCGTAAGGCGGCCGGTCAGAACTTCGTTGGCGACCCCAACACGGTCGCAGCGATCATCAAGGATGCCGGCCTCGAGCCCACCGACACCGTGCTCGAGATCGGTCCCGGCCTCGGCTCGCTGACGCTCGGACTGTCAGACGCGGTGGCCAAGGTCGTCGCAGTCGAGATCGATCACGGCTTGGTCCGCGCGCTCGCTGACGTGCTGTCGGAGGTCGACAACGTGCAGGTGCACCAGGCCGACGCGATGCAGGCGGACCTCGGCGCTTTGAGCGGCGGTCCGTTCCGCTGCGTCGCCAACCTTCCGTACAACGTTGCAACGCCGCTGGTGCTGCGGGCGTTGGAAGATCCGATGGCCGTCGATGCGTACGTCATGGTGCAAAAAGAGGTCGGTCAGCGCTGGGCTGCCAAGCCCGGCGATGCGCTGTACGCCGGCGTCTCGGTGAAGCTGCAGCTGCTGGCCGACGTTCGGATGGGACGCAGCATCTCGCGGCACGTGTTCACGCCGATGCCGCGCGTCGATTCGGTGATGGTGCGGTTGGTCAAGCACGGCGATCTCGACCCCTGGGTCCGGTCCGTCATCGACGCCGCGTTTGCCCGCCGACGGCGCACGCTGCGCAACACGCTGCAGGCAGTCGCGGATGTCGATCGGGTCGAGGCGACGCTGGCATCGCTGGACATGACCAACACAACCCGTCCCGAAGAGCTGACCCCCCAGCGGTTTGTCGCCCTCGCAGAGGCGCTGCGTGTCTGACCTCGCAGAGGCGCTGCGTGTCTGACCTCGCAGAGGCGCTGCGTGTCTGACCTCGCGGTGGCGAGGCCCTCGGTCCTCAGCGGTGCGTACGGAGCACCTCGTGCTTCGCCGTACCCTCCGCCGCCAGAGCGAACGGTGGGGGCCGGGTGAAGCAAGAGGCTGCAGTCTTGGAGGTGCGTGTCCGCGCGCCGGCGAAGGTGAATCTGTTCCTCGCGATCCGTGGCATGCGTCCCGACGGCCTCCATGAGCTGGTGACCGTGCTGCAAACCGTCGACCTCCACGACGAGCTGACGGCCAAGCTGCTCGGCACGCCGTGGGCCCGTCAGCACCCGGCCGCCCGCCAGCTGATGCGCTTGTCGTTGACGCATGACGCCGGCCCCAGCCTTCCGGTCGACAAGTCGAACCTGATCATCCGGTCGGCACGCGAGCTGCTTTGCGACCTCGGCGTTCCGCACGTCGTGGATGGTGATGCGTGGCCCGACGATGTTGACATGACCCACGCGCCTCGCACGGAGCTACACCTCACGAAGCGCATCCCCGTCGCGGCGGGCATGGCGGGCGGATCAGTCGACGCGGCGGCCACGCTGCTGGCGCTCGACCGGTTGTGGGCCTCGGACCTCAGCAACGAGTCGCTGACGGCGACAGCCGCCCGGCTCGGCGCTGACGTGCCGTTCTGTCTGTGGGGCGGCACGGCCTTGGCCACCGGGACGGGTGCAGACACGGCGCGCGTGCTCGCCCGTGGGGAGTTTCACTGGGTGGTGTGCGTGAACGAGGGAGGCCTGTCCACGCGGGATGTCTATCGCGAGTTCGACGAGCTTGACCTTCCGCCGTCGGTCATCGAGCCCGATGTCGTGTTGCAGGCGTTGCGGACCGGCGATGCTGCGCTGCTGGCGTCCGGCGTGCACAACGATCTGGAGGCGGCCGCGCTCTCGCTGTTGCCGGATCTGGGGGACGGCCTCGAGGCGTTGCGCAGCGCCGGCGCGCTGCGGGCGACGGTGTCGGGCAGCGGTCCGACGTTGATCGGGCTGGCCGCAACGAAGCATGATGCACAACAGATCGCCGAGCGTGTCGGCGACCGGTTCCGCCAGGTGCACGTTGTGTCGTCGCCCGTCGGCGGCCCGCGCGTGACGACGCGCCAGCTCCAACCTGTCTGACCGAGGTGCCGCGGCGTGGTTGTGTCCTCGCGGTGGCGTAGCCTCCGGGTTGCTGTGTGACACCGCTGGGAGGTGGTGTAATTGGCAACACGCCGGCCTTTGGCGCCGTGCATTCCGGGTTCGAGTCCCGGCCTCCCAGCCACACGGCGATCCCTGCCGGCGATCACCGGCGTCGCACCGACGAGGATGAGGCGTGCATGACGGCCTGCTCCTCGCGCATCCTTTGGTGGCATCGCTGACGTCAGCCGAGCTGGCGCAGGCCATCGCGCTGCTGCACATCCGGTCCGTGCAGGACGGGTCGGTGCTCGTGGCCCAAGGCGCTGCGCCGACCGGTCTACATCTGCTGCTGGCGGGCGCCGTGCACGTCGCCGCCAGCAGCCCGGGGGACGTTCCTGGGCCGCCACACGAGCTGGCCGTGCTCGGCCCCGGAAGCTGGGTGGGCGAGCAAGGGCTGCTCGACGGGGGGGCGGCGACCGCGACGTGCACGACAATCGGCGAGACGGTCGTTGCCACCGTTGCACCCGCTGACGGTCCAGCGCTGCTGGCCGTCGACGCGATCCGGCTCCAGCTGGATGCCGTCGCGCGCCGACGCAGCGCGACGAACCGGGCGACGCGGAGCGCGCCGATCGTGGCGGGTTTGGTCGCCGGGCTCCCGCTGCGTTTGCGGTTGCTGTGGCCCGAGGACTGGCGGCATCTGGCCGCGACGGCGCCTGCCGTCAGTGATGCTTCGATGCGGCGCCGCTTCCTCCAGCCGCCCCCGTTCACCGAGCGCACGTTTCGGCGTCTCGCTGCGGTCGACCTCACCAGCCAGCTGGCGTGGGCGGCTTTTGTGGGGAGCGAGCCAGTGGGGGTGGCGCGGTACGGCCGGCTGGCCGAGGACCGGTCCGCCGCCGAGGTTGCGCTGCTCGTCGTCGACGCGTGGCAGGCGCAGGGCGTCGGACCGCGGTTGCTCACGGCGCTGGCTGTCGGCGCGGATGTGCACGGCATCCGGCAGCTTGTCGCAACCGCTCGTGCCGAGAACGAACCGGTGCGCAAGCTGCTCGAGCGCGGCGGCGCCACGATCATGACAGGCGGAGAGGGCGGCACCGTGACGGCCCGCTGGCCGGTCACCGCGGCGCTGCAGCGCGCGGACCATGCGGCCCTGCGCGCCGCCGTGCGGCCCGTGGTCGCCGAGGTGCTGGCCGGGGTGACTGACGACTGACCGGCTGTAGCGTTCGGTGCGACCGTGCCACCACAGGAGTCACAGTGTCGACAGCCGCCGTCATCCTCGCCGCAGGGAAGGGCACGCGGTTCAAGTCCGACCTGCCCAAGGTGCTGCATCGCGCTGCGGGCCGCACCCTGCTTCGTCACGTGCTGGAGGCGGTCCGCCCCCTCGGCCTTGCGCAGGTCATCGTCGTGGTCGGTCACCAGCGTGAGCTGGTCGAGGCCGAGGCGGCAAGCGTTGGGCTCGACAACATCCGCGCGGTCGTGCAAGAGCAGCAGCTCGGCACGGGCCACGCCGCTGAGATGGCGATCCCGATGCTCGGCGATGACGTGGATCGCGTGCTGGTGCTGGCAGGTGACACGCCGCTGATCACGACCGAAGCCCTGGTCGAGCTGCTCGCCGCCGAGTCTGAGGTCACGCTGCTGAGCGGCATCGTCGACGATGCCGGCGCCTACGGCCGCATCATCCGTGGTGACGACGGCGCTGTCGCGGCCATCGTCGAGGCGAAGGACGCGACCGAGACGCAGCTGCGCGTCGGCGAGTTCAACGCCGGGATGTACGTGTTCGACCGCACGCTGCTGGTGTCGGCGCTGTCGGGGCTCGACTCTGACAACGCCCAGGGCGAGCGCTACCTCACCGATGTGGTGGTGATCGCACGCGAGCGCGGCGTCACCGTGGACGCCGTCCCAGTCGCCGTCGAGCTGGTCGCCGGCGTGAACGACCGCGTGCAGCTGGCTGAGGTCGCTGCCGTGCTGCGCGCGCGCCATCTCACCGCGCTGGGCTACGCCGGGGTCACCGTCGTAGACCCTTCCTCGACCTGGGTCGATGTCGACGTCCAGATCGGACCCGAGACGGTGCTGCTGCCGGGCACGATGCTTGAGGCAGGCACGGTCATCGGCGCTGGCTGCGAGATCGGGCCCCACTCGCGTCTGGTCGCCTGCGCTGTTGCCGACGGCGCGACCGTCACCGCGACCCACGCGCGCGAGGCCATCATCGGCGCCGGCGCGACCGTGGGGCCGTTCGCGCATCTGCGCCCCGGCACCGTGCTCGGCGTCGACACCAAGGCTGGTGCGTTCACCGAGCTGAAGAACACCACGCTCGGCGACCGCTCGAAGGTTCCGCACCTCGCGTACGTGGGCGACACCACCGTCGGCGAGGACGCCAACCTCGCGTGCGGTGTCATCACCGTGAACTACGACGGTGCGGTGAAGAGCCGCACGATCGTTGAGGACGGCGCGTTCGTCGGGTGCGACACGGCGCTCGTTGCGCCTGTGACCGTCGGGAAGGGCGCGTACGTCGCCGCCGGATCGGTCATAACCGAGGATGTTCCGGCCGATGCCCTGGCCGTCGCACGCTCGCGCCAGACCACCAAGCTCGGGTGGGCTGCCGCTCGGCGCGCGCTGCAACGCGAGTGATGTCCGCGGACGGCTACGGTCACCCCGCCCACGAGCCCACGACAAGAGGACGCTCTGTGGAGGCGGTTACCAAGAAGCGCATGATGATTTTCTCGGGGTCTGCGTACCCCGAG
>JBLFZR010000069.1:0-7138 GCA_047610595.1 Nitriliruptoraceae bacterium
AGTGCCGGCCGCTGGCCGAGCTGGGCACGGTCGCCGACTACATCCCGGCGCTCGCGACGGTCCCGCCTGACCGTTACGCGATCGCGGTGTCGCGGCTGGACGGCGACGAGCCAAGCGTGGGCGACGCAGACGTGCCGCTAAGCCTCCAGTCCATCTCGAAGGTGTTCGCCCTGACCCTTGCGATGCAGAAGATCGACAACGTCGAGGAGCTGTGGTGCCGGGTTGGTCGCGAGCCATCCGGCACCTCGTTCAACTCGCTTGTCCAGCTGGAGTCAGAGCGCGGCATCCCACGCAACCCGCTGATCAACGCCGGTGCGATCGTGGTGGCTGATCACCTGCGCACCGTGTGCGAGGACCCGCGGCAGGAGCTGCTGGAGCTGGTCACCGACCTTGCAGGCAGCGAGGTTGACGTCGACGGCGATGTCTGGGCGTCCGAGCGCGACCACGGCAGTCGCAACCGGGCGATCGCGAACCTGATGGCGTCGTTCGGCAACCTCACGCACCCGGTTGAGGAGGTGCTGGACGACTACTTCCGGCAGTGCTCGCTGCGGATGACGCCGGCGCAGCTGGCGCGCTCGATGCGCTTCCTCGCCAACGATGGCGTGGACCCGGGCACCGGACGCGCGGTGCTGACCCCCGAGAAATCGCGTCGCGTGGCGGCACTGTTGCTGACGTGCGGCACGTACGACGCGGCCGGCGAGTTCGCGTTCGAGGTCGGCATCCCGTGCAAGTCGGGCGTCGGCGGCGCGATCGTCGGGATCGTCCCAGATCAGCTGGCGGTGTGCGTGTGGTCCCCACCGCTCGACGCGCGGAGCAACTCGCTGGCTGGCACCGCAACCTTGACCCGGCTGGCGGCGCGCGCTGGCTTCAGCGTGTTCTAGGCCACGGCTGACGGGGCGCAGCTCAGGCGCACATGGCTGCGGTTGGTCGTGCTAGGGACGTGCAAGTCGGGGGCGCTTGGCTGACATTCCGTCGCCGCTCGAAACCCGGCGCAGCCGCCGGCCCACCCACGGGGCGAGGTGCTGTTTGGCCCAGCGCAGGTCGCCGCTGAGGCGTGCCGCCCGCGAGCTTGGCGGGAGCTCGGTAAGCGGGCTGCGCCACCACATCGGTCCGAGGCCCGCAGGTGGCTGATCGGGTGCCCCCAACGCATCGAGCACCGCGGCTGCGACGCGCGCGTGGCCGTCCGGCGACAGGTGCAGCCGGTCGGCGTGCCAGAACCGTCGGTCGTGCAGCGCGGTTATCGATGCGAGGTCCACGAGCGTGGCGCCGTGGCGCGCAGCGGTCGCGCGCACGTCGTCGTTGAACCCCGAGATGCGTGCGGCGAGCCGGTCCGCCGTCGTCCCGGACGCGCCCGATCGTTCCAGCACCGTGAAGATGACGGCCGTGCCGGCGTCGGCGACCGCCCGCTCGACGGCGCGGTCGTAGCGCCGCGCCACCGACGCGAGGTCGGCCGATGGGCGCAAGATGTCGTTGCCTCCCGCGTGGAACGTCAGCAGCGCAGGCTGCTTCGCGAGCGCGGCGATCAGCTGGACGTCGACGATCTCTTGCAGCAGCTTGCCGCGCACGGCGAGGTTGGCGTATCTCAGCTGCGGATCGCGCAGGCCGAGCGACCAGGCCACCCGGTCTGCCCAGCCCCGGTAATGACCATCCGAGCCTGGGCCGTCGGACAGCCCCTCGGTGAACGAGTCGCCAACGGCGATAAACGACGACCACTGCACCTGCGCTCCAACTTTGCGGGACGGGCGTACGAGTCAACCGCACACGCGACGACGACCCGGCACGCAGGCCGGGTCGTCGGGTGGCGCGGTGTGGCTCAGCCTCTGACGGTCATGGTCAGAGTGTCGGTCGGGAGACCAATGAAGCCGTAGTACTCGACGTTTGCGTCCTGGCAGTGGCCCAGGTTCAGCGTGGCCACCTCGTTGTTGCTGTCAGTGGAGACGTACGACGTTCCGTTGACAATCATGTCGTAGTCAGCGATCGCCGGCGTCTCCCAGCTGAGCGTCAGCCGGAGGCTGCCGCGCGTTCCGACCTCGGACCCCTCAAGGCTGAGCCGGTACGTGCCAGCGTCGCCGTTCTCGACGCCGCCGACGACCGGCGCGCCCACCGGGGTGTCGACCGGGGTGGCGACGGTGGCGTCGGATTTGACGATGGTGACACCGGGCGCGTCATCGCACGATCCGTACAGCTCGACGGGGGCCTCTCCCTCATCTATGACGCTGCCCGCATCATCGGTCATCACGGCTGGCGCGGCAGCGATGACGCTGACGGCCATGCCTGCCGCAACAGCGGCAGTGCAGAGAAGCTTTGGGAGACGCATGCTCGGTCCTAAGGTGTCGAGAGTCGTGGAGATGTATTCGCCGCACACGGCCAGACCACCTTCGACCAGCTGGGCAGATGTGCGCAGGCCGAACGTGCGCACAGACATCGAGGCACCGTGCGCATGCGCACGGTGCCTCGATGTCTGTAACGACTTAGCGCACGTCGGGCTTGGCGTGGACCTTCTTGCCTCGGATCGTGGCCTTGCCCATGTTGTTGACGACCTCGTGCAGCTTGGGGGTCGGGACCTCAACGAGGCTGAAGCTGCTTTGGATCACGATGGCACCGAGGTCACCGCCCGACAGGCTGGTCTCGCCGCACACGGCTCCGACGATGTCCTTGGGACGCACACCCTGGTTGCGGCCGATGCTGAGCCACACATGTGAGGTGTCGCCGTCCTTGTGGGCGTACGCCTCGCGGCCCTTGCCGCCGGGTGCATCGCCCTTGCTGAACGACTTGCCGCCCTTGCCGCCCGCGTCGGACTCCCACTTGGCTTTCTTCTTGCCGCCTGTGTTGAGGCTGGCCTGGGGGACCTCACGCTCGTCGTTGGAGCCGCTGGCCTCCTCGTGCAGCACAGCCAAGGCGGCGAGCGCGACGGTGACGGCGTCCTCATCGTCAGCCAGCGCGTCCAGCACCGGTCGCACGACGTCGTTGTTGCGCAGCATCGCCTCGCGCACTCGGTCCGTCAGCTGCGCCAAACGGCGAGCTCGGAGGTCCTGGACGGTCGGCACATGGCCGACGGTCAAGGTGCGGCCGACGTGCCGCTCGATCGCCTGCAGGCCGCGCGCCTCACGGGGCTCGACCAGCGTGATGGCGACGCCCTCACGGCCAGCGCGGCCGACACGGCCGATGCGGTGCACGTAGGACTCGGCGGCCACGGGCAGCGAGTGGTTCACGACGTGCGTGAGCAGGTCGACGTCGAGCCCGCGGGCCGCGACGTCAGTGGCAACCAGCAGCTCAGCGGTGCCGTCGCGCAGCCGGCTCATCACGCGGTCGCGCTGGCGCTGGTCCATGCCGCCGTGCAACGCCTCGGCGCGGTAGCCGCGGCCGTTCATGGTGGCCGTCAGCTCATCCACGTCGGTGCGCGTGCGGCAGAAGATGATGGTGGCGCCCGGCTGCTCGACGTCGAGCAGTCGGGTGATGGCGTCGGCCTTGTGGTGGCGTGCCACCACCACGACCTGCTCGCGGATCTGGGGCGAGGAGCCCATGGCCGGGTCGTCGCGCTCGATGCGGATCTTCACCGGGTCGTTCTGGTGGCGACGCGCGATACCGGCGACGTGCTTGGGCATCGTGGCGCTGAACAGCGCGGTCTGTCGGTGTGCAGGCGTGGCCTCGAGAATCGCGTCGAGGTCCTCTGCGAAGCCCATATCGAGCATCTCGTCGGCCTCATCGAGCACGACCATGCCAAGCTGCGAGAGGTCCAGCGAGCGACGGCTGAGGTGGTCCACGGCACGGCCCGGGGTGGCGACGACGATGTCGACACCACGCTTCAGGGCCTGTAGCTGGCGGTTGATCGGCTGGCCGCCGTACACCGGCAGCACGCGTGCGCCGATGGCGCGACCGTAGGTGTGCACCGCCTCCGAGACCTGCATCGCAAGCTCACGCGTGGGGACGATGATCAGGCCGAACGGCGCCGTCTCGCGACCGCGGTCCGCCTCGATCATGCGTGCCAAGAGCGGCAGCGCGAACGCCGCTGTCTTGCCGGTGCCGGTCGCGGCCTGACCCAGCAGGTCGCGGCCCTTGAGCAGCGGTCCGATGGCCTCGGTCTGGATCGGTGTCGGCTCCTCGTACCCGAGACGGTCCAAGACCGTCACGAGGGACTCGGGTAGCCCAAGCTCGGCGAAGCCGGGCGTGACCGACTCCTGCACGACCGGCTTCTTCGTGACCGGCTTCTGCACGACCGGCTTCTGCACGACCGGCTCGTCGTCGTCAGACGCGGAGTTGTCGTCGTCAGACGCGGAGTCGTCGCTGTCGTCAGACGCGGAGTCGTCGCTGTCCTCGCTCGCGACCGCGTCGGCTGCCTCAAAGTTGGGGATCGCGACCGCGGGCCTCGGTGCCGGTGCGGCATCGGAGGTCGCGTCGTCGGGGGCGTCGTCAGCCGATTCGACGGACGCCTCCGCGGCGTCGGCAGCCTCGTCGGGGGCGTCATCGGACGCGCCGACAGCGGCATCCTCGGACGGCTGGACAAGGGCCTCGATCGTCGCCGGATCGTCACCGGTGTCGAGGGTCACCTGCACAGCCTCTGAGGTTGCGTCTGAATCGGAAGAGGAGGGGATGGTCACTTGGGTACCTGTCGTGTGCGACTAGTGTGCCCCCCCGTTGCCCGATGCCAGCATCGGTGCTCCGCCTTGCGCCCTGACCGCTCGCGGTGAGGCAATGCAGCGTCGGGCCTGTACGGACCGTTGCAGCGATGCCCAGCGGTCACACCGGGAGCTTCGAACGGTCTTCGACCGTCACCGTCGGTGGACAGGGCGACACGGACGCGCGGTCGGTCACGGTGCCGATGTAGCGATGTTGCGGACGTAGCCTGCACCGCGTCCGGGCGAACGTCCGCCCTGTCTGAGCCGAGGACCATCCCATGTCTGAGACCATCGCGTCGACCACAGCGCCCACGCCGGCCTTTCAGCTTGGGGCCTTGCGAGTGCTGGCGGTGCTGCTGCTGCTCGGGGTGCTGCTGCAGTCGTTCTTCGCCGGCGGCTTCCTGCGTGGCACGTTCAGCTGGGCGCTGACAGCGCACGAGATCGGCGCGAACGCGACGTTCGGGGTGCTGCTGCTGGAGGGGCTGCTCGTCTTGGCCACCCCGGCGTTCCGCCGCAACCGCGCGCTGCTGGGCGGGCTGGTCGCGATCGGGGTCGTGCTGACCGCGATCATCGGGCTCGGGTACGTCGGCGGCGACGCCGTCACCGCGCACGTGCCGCTTGGCGTGCTGGTCGCGATCGCCGTGACGCACCATGTGCAAAGCGTTTTCCGCGCCCGCTGACCGTAAGGGCAGCGCCGCAGCGTCGCCCAGGTGGCGGCTTACTCGTGCTCGGGATGGGCGCGGAGCTCGGCAAGCAGCTCGGCTGGGTCAGGCTGCTGCTCGACCATCAGGGTGCGCAGCAGCGTGAGCAGCACGTCGACCTCGAACGGCTTGGTGACGTACGCATCGGCGCCGGCGCCGTAGCCGTCGGAGCGGTCGATCGGCTGGTCGCGGGCTGACAGCATGATCACGGGCATCTCGCGGGTGCGCGGATCGGCGCGCCACATCTCAAGCACGCTCAGCCCGCTGACGCCCGGCATCATCACATCGAGCACTGCCAGCGCGGGCACACGCTCGGTGGTCGCTGCGATCGCATGCGCCCCATCCTCGGCCGTGATGACGGTCCCGAGCTCGGCGAGTGCGACCTGTAGCAGTGCTCGGATAGACGCGTCGTCGTCGACGACCAGGATGTGCGACACGTCTGCTCCGTTGCGGGGTGGTGCTGCGAAGTGTGGCCCGCCCGGCCGCATCCCGCTGGGGGACCGAGCGTGCGACGACCGCGTCCGTGCCGGTCAGTCGTAGCCGTCGAGCATCCTGGGGTCGAGGTCCAGCTCCTGCGCAATCTGTGTCGCGGCACCGGCGACCCGTGTGAGCAACGTGGCCAGCAGCGTGGCCTCGGCCGCGGTCATGGTCGGAAGCACGCGATCGGCCAGCGCCCGATCGACCGCGTGGAAGCGGTTTGCGGCGGCCTGCCCCGTCTCGGTCAAGCGCATCACACGGTGCCGTCGGTCGTCGGGGTCCGGCGTCCGCGACACGAGCCCGGTGGTGACCAGCTGGTCGACCAGGGCCGACACCGCCACGAGGTGCAGCTCTGTCGCGTCTGCCAGCTGCGCGAGTGATCGGGCACCGGCATCCAGCGCCCGTAAGGCGTCCATATGGAGTGGTGCGATGGGTGGCCCGTCCACGAGCGCGGCGCACATGCGCCCGTCGGCGGTGCGCAGACGCTGCAGCGACGCCATGGCGTCGCCGTGCGCCGGTGTCGCGCCGGTCTCGGGTCGCGTGCTGTTACCCATCCTTGCTCCCACCGTCGAGCGCATCATGCCCGGCGGGTTGTGCGGGTGCTGCGTGCGCCCGAGCCCGGACCCGGACCCGGACCCGAGCACGAGCACGAGCACGAGCACGCGTATGGTTGGTGCTCGATCGAACAACGGCACGCCATGTCCTCGCTCGTCCGTGCTCGAAGCTGCGGTGCCCTGCGCGCACGCAACAGCCCGATCATCAGGGAAGCCGTGACGGCCGGCGTGCGGGCGTGAGCGGCTGCTGCGAGAGCGAGGCCAACGACCGGGTGTTCACGACCCGCACCGCGCAGCGCACGGCGCGGCGGTTTCGGCGCCATGGCCTTACCGCTGATGAGCGCGCTGCCGTTGACCCGCTGGTCGCGTCCGGTGTGACGGGACGCACGATCCTCGAGGTCGGCGGTGGTGTGGGGCAGCTGGGGCTTGCGCTGCTGCAGGCGGGGGCGACATCGGTCACCAACGTCGAGCTTTCGCCGGCGTACGAGCTCGCGGCCCGGTCGTTGGCGACCGAGACAGGCCACGATGCGAGCCGGATTCACCGCATCGTGGGCGATGCGACGGCGCCGAGCGTCGAGATGGGGACTGCGGATATCGGCGTGCTGTTTCGCGTGCTGTGCTGCACGACCCGGTGGCGCGAGATGCTTACCGCCGTGGCACATACAGGTGTGGACACGATCAGCCTGACCATCCCACGTGCCACATGGCGGGCACGTGGTGTCAGCCTGCTGGACACGATCGCCCACCGGCTGCGGGGTCGCCGGTTCACGCTGCATGTGCACCCGCACGA
>JBLFZR010000070.1:0-7067 GCA_047610595.1 Nitriliruptoraceae bacterium
CTGGTGACGGTGAAGGAGCTTTAGACATGAGTCGCATCGGCAAGCACCCAATTCCGGTCCCGTCTGGCGTGGATATCACGTTGGACGGACTGACCGTGACCGTCAAGGGCCCCAAGGGGTCCCTTACACAGACCATGCCTTCGGGCGTCGGTTTCACCCAGGAAGGCGACGAAATCGTCGTCACCCGGGACTCCGACCTGCAGGCGCACCGTGCACGTCACGGTCTCGTCCGCTCGCTTATCGCCAACATGATTGACGGCGTGACGCAGGGCTACGAGAAGAAGCTCGAGATGGTCGGCGTCGGTTACCGCGCCGCCCAGAAGGGCAGTGACCTCGAGATCCAGGTTGGCTTCAGCCACCCGGTCGATGTCAAGGCCCCCGACGGCATCACGCTGGTCGTCACTGACCAGACCAAGATCTCGGTGACGGGTATCGACAAGACCCTCGTGGGTCAGGTCGCCGCCAACATCCGCAAGATTCGTCCGCCGGAGCCCTACAAGGGCAAGGGCATCAAGTACATCGACGAGGTCATCCGCCGCAAGGCAGGTAAGGCCGCAGGTCGGTAATCGCTGGGGGCTCGCCCCCAGACCCCCGGTGGGGGCTTTCAGCCCCCACCTCCCCCTGTACCTCGCGCCCCTGTACCTCGCACTCAGGCCTCGGCCGGAGACGCGGGAGGGACACCAACAATCAGCGATCCTGTCGGGTGCCACACGGCGCCCACACGACAGTCGCAGGAGCATCACCATGGCACGCAAGACCACCGCAGCCGCGCGTTCGCGCCGGCGCACCCGTATCCGCAAGCGCGTCCGCGGCACCGCCGCGCGCCCGCGCTTGGCGGTCTACCGCAGCAACGTGCACATCTACGCACAGCTGATCGACGACACCGCTGGCAACACCCTCGCCGCCGCGTCCACCAAGGACGCCGCTTCGAGCACGGGTGAGGACGGCAAGGTCGGCGCTGCTCGCGAGGTTGGCAAGCTTGTTGCCGAGCGTGCGAAGGCCGCAGGCATCGAGACCTGCGTCTTCGACCGTGGTGGCAACCGCTACGCCGGTCGCGTCGCGGCCCTCGCCGATGGCGCCCGTGAGGGCGGCCTGACGTTCTGACCGACTTTGCCGGCGCGACGCCGGCTCCCGGGCCCATCGCGGCCTGACACGAACAGACCTCCGGGGGTAGCCCCGGACAGGAGACAAGATCATGGCAGACAACCGAGGCGGAGCGCCCGGCGGCAACCGTGGTGGCGGCCCAGGCGGCAACCGCGGTGGCGGCCCCGGCGGCAATCGTGGTGGCGGCCCAGGCGGTAAGCGTGGTGGCGGCCGTGGTCGCGGCAACGACCGCAACCAGGCGCGCGACCAGTTCGAGGAGAAGGTCGTCTCGATCAACCGCGTGGCGAAGGTCGTGAAGGGTGGACGTCGGTTCCAGTTCACGGCACTCGTCGTCGTCGGAGACGGCAAGGGCACCATCGGCATCGGACACGGGAAGGCCAAGGAAGTTCAGATGGCCATCCAGAAGGGTGTCGAGGAGGCCAAGAAGGACCTGTTTAAGGTCGAGCTGGTTGGCAAGACGCTCGTGCACCCGGTTGTCGGTCGCGCAGGCGCTGGTCGTGTCATGATGAAGCCGGCTGCACCCGGTACCGGCGTGATCGCCGGTGGCCCGGTGCGCGCCGTCGTTGAGGCAGCGGGCATCCAGGACCTGCTGGCGAAGACGTTGGGCACCAACAACCCGATCAACGTTGTGCACGCAGTGGTCGCGGGTCTCAAGGACCAGCGCTCGCCGCACACAATCGCGCGTCTGCGTGGCAAGCCTGTCGAGGACGTCGCCCCCAAGGCGATGCTCGAGGCACTCAAGGCAGCGGGGGGTAGCCGATGAGCATCCTTCGCATCACGCAGGTCAACTCGGTCATCGGCCGCACCCAGGACCAGCGCGACACCGTTCGCTCGCTTGGTCTCAAGCGCATCCGTCACACCGTGGAGCAGCCCGACCGGCCCGAGATCCGGGGCATGCTCCGTAAGGTCCCGCACCTCGTCACGTTCGAGGTCATCAGCGACGACACACAGGAGTCCTGAGATGAAGCTTCACCACCTCAAGCCCTCACCGGGTTCACGTAAGGCCAAGAAGCGCGTCGCCCGTGGTGACCGCGGAGCCGGCGGTAAGACCGCCGGCCGCGGTACCAAGGGAACCGGCGCCCGTGGCACCGTTCCAGCCGGCTTCGAGGGTGGCCAAGTGCCGCTCCAGCGTCGCCAGCCGAAGCTGCCCGGCTTCAAGAACAACAACAAGATCTACTCGACGCCGATCAACCTCAACACGCTCGAGAAGCACTTCGAGGCTGGCGACACCGTCAGCCGCGAGACGCTCGAGACGCGGGGCCTGGTGCGCAAGCACCAGCCGGTGAAGATCTTGGGTTACGGCGAGCTGACCAAGTCGCTGACCATCACGGGTGTGGGTGCCATCTCGGCCTCCGCGCGCGAGAAGGTCGTCGCTGCCGGCGGTTCCGTCGACCTTTGACCTATAACCTCGGTCGGACCTGTCAGGGTCCGACCGAGGTTTCGTTTCGGACCCATACAGGGTCCACCCTTCGGCCCAGCACGGGTCGTACGGCACCCGTACTGGGGAGAGCACGATGCTGAAGGCGTTCCTGAACGCGTTGAAAATCCCGGACCTGCGCGGCAAGCTGGTGTTCACGCTCCTGCTGATCGTGCTGTACCGGGTTGGTTCGTGGCTACCGGTTCCGTTCGTGGACGTGCAGGCGCTCGAGGGCGTCCGCTCGACCAACGGCGGTGGCTCCGGCATCGTCAGCGTGATCAACCTGTTCTCGGGTGGCGCGCTCACAGCGATGGCGGTGTTCGCGCTCGGGATCATGCCGTACATCACAGCCAGCATCATCATGCAGCTGCTGGCGGTGGTCATCCCCAAGCTGGAGGAGCTCCAGCAGGAGGGTGAGCAGGGTCGTCGCAAGATCACCCAGTACACGCGCTACATCACCATCGTCCTTGCGGTGCTGCAGTCCACGGGGCTTACGACGTTGGCAGGGAACGGCACGCTGTTCGGCGTGGATGTGCTGACCAACGATGGCTTCGGCGGCACGATGCTTATCGTGCTCTCGCTGACGGCGGGTACGGCCATGATCATGTGGTTGGGCGAGCTCATCACGCAGCGTGGCGTTGGCAACGGCATGTCGTTGCTCATTTACGTCTCGATCATCAGCCAGTTCCCGTCGCAGTTCGCGCTGGTGAAGACCCAGGGCGACGGCACGTTCACCGCGTTCGGTGGTGGCTGGGGCCTGATCGGTGTCGTGTTTATCGTCGGCATCCTGATCACCGTTGCCGTGGTGTTCATGGAGGAAGGTCAACGGCGTGTGCCGGTGCAGTACGCCCGCCGCCAGGTTGGCCGTCGAAGCTACGGCGGACAGTCGACGTACATCCCGCTCAAGGTCAACCAGTCCGGCGTGATCCCGGTCATCTTCGCGTCGTCGATGATGTACCTGCCGATCCTCGCAGGCTCGGTCACGGGCTGGGAGCCGCTGGTTAGCTTTAACACCACGTACTTGGACGGCGTCAGCTGGGTCTACATCGCGATCTTCGCGGCGCTGACGATCTTCTTCTCGTACTTCTACACCGCTATCGCGTTCAACCCGGTCGAGGTCGCGGACAACATGAAGCGCTACGGCGGCTTCGTGCCCGGCATCCGGCCCGGGACGCAGACGGCGGCGTACCTCGAGCGTGTGCTATCGCGCATCACGCTTCCGGGTGCGCTGTACCTGACGGTTGTGGCGATCATCCCGTTCGTCGCGCTGGCCGTCTTCGACATTCAGGCGTTCCCGCTTGGCGGCGTCGGCCTGCTGATTATGGTGGGCGTTGCCCTGCAGACCATGCAGCAGATCGAGTCGCAGCTGATGCAGCGCAACTACGAAGGCTTCCTGAGCTAACGAGGGGATCGCCCTCGGGCTCGCCACTGCGCGTCGCCACTGCGCGTCGCCCCTCGCGCGCCCATGGGTATGCAACGAGACCCAGCACAGACCGGCGGACCTTGGTCCGCCGGTCTGTCTCGTTTCTGTCAGGTTGCGGCCGGCGTCGGTTGGGCGGTCGCTAGGCGTTCTGCGGCCATCTGGGCTTGTCGGGGGGGCTGTCGTGGTGCCTTGTTTGCGTGCTCGGCTCGGTTCTCGTCGGGCCGCGCGTCAGCGAGATTCCGAGCCTGCGGCGACGCTGGTCCTGTGCAACATCGCTGGGCGCGTAACCTGCGCGGACCACTGTCTCTTGCGGGCTGCCGCACGACCCTGGAGCATCACCTTGCGCGTCATCATGCTCGGACCTCCCGGCGCCGGGAAGGGCACCCAAGCCATCCGCATCGCGGAGGCCTACGGGGTTCCGCACATCTCGACCGGTGACATGTTCCGGGCGAACTTCAAGAACGAAACAGCGCTCGGTGTCGAGGCCAAGTCGTTTATGAACGCAGGGCAGCTTGTTCCCGACGACCTGACGAACAGGATGGTCGACGATCGCCTGCGCTGGGACGATGCCCAGAACGGCTGGAATCTCGACGGATTCCCGCGTACGACCCCGCAGGCCGAGGCGCTCGATGAGATGTTGGCGGTGCATGGCACGCCGATTCAGATCGTGCTGCGGTTCGCGGTCGACGATGAAGAGGTCGTGGCGCGCCTGTCCGGGCGCCGAATGTGCCGCAGCTGTGGCGCGATCTATCACGTCGACTTCAACTCGTCGAGTGTGATGGATGTCTGCGATAAGGACGGCGGCGAGCTGTACCAGCGCGACGATGACAAGGAGGACGTCATCCGCACGCGGCTGGCGTCCTACGCGGCGGACACTGCGCCGCTGGAGGAGTTCTACCTCCAGCGAGGCCTGCTGCGCGACGTCGAGGCTGTCGGCGACATCGATGATGTCACGGCCCGTGCGTTGTCGGTGCTGGCCGATGTCGAGCCGCTGCCGCGTGGCTGATCTCACATAACCGAACGAATCGCACGACGGCTGCCCTCGGCGGTCGTCGCGCTGCGAACGGAGCGAACGATGATCATCAAGAAGTCACTCGACGAGATCGAGATCATGGCACGAGCTGGCGCGCTGGTTGCCAAGGCGCACGAGGAGGTCGGTGCCGCCCTCAAGCCGGGCATGACAACGCTGGACATCGACCGCATCGCGGAGCGAGTGATCACAGGCGCCGGCGCCGTCCCGTCATTTAAGGGCTACCGCGGGTTCCCGGCGACGCTGTGCACCTCGGTGAACCACGAGATCGTGCATGGAATCCCGTCGGAGCGGGTGGTGCTGCAGGAGGGGGACGTGCTGTCGATCGACTGTGGGGCGATCGTTGACGGATTTCATGGGGACTCGGCGATGACGCGGGTGGTCGGAGGTATCGACACGGTCGACGATGAGACCCGCGATCTGATTGAGACCACGCGCGAGGCGATGTGGGCCGGGCTCCGGGCCGCCGACGTTGGTAATCGGCTGGGTGACATCGGGGCGGCCGTGCAGGCGCATGGCGACGAGAAGGGCTACGGCATCGTGCGCCAGTACGTCGGCCACGGGATCGGGCGGGCGCTGCACGAGGATCCGAGCGTGCCCAACTTCGGGCGTGCCGGGAAGGGCTTCAAGCTCTCGGCCGGTCTCGTGATCGCCATCGAGCCGATGTTCAACCTCGGCACTGCCGAGACCCGCGAGCTACAGGACGGCTGGACGGTCGTCACTGCGGACGGCAAGCCGTCCGCCCATTGGGAGCACACGGTGGCGATCACGCCCGAGGGGCCATGGATCCTCACCGCTCGTAGCGATGAGCCCTCACGCCTGTAAGGGGCGGCGCCTCGACTGCCCCGTGCCGACGTGCGTGCAGGGAAGGGCCGAGGGAGGGTCCCGTCGGGCTCGCGGTGGCGCGATGCACGAACGGCGGCCTCCCGTAGGAGACCGCCGTTCGTATCTCGCTTGGCTGCGCCGCTGGGGCTTAGCCCTCGACGGTGATGGTGATCTCGTCGGTGACGTCGAGCGCGATGTGTGCGTCGTCGCCGGCCTGCAAGCAGAGGGTGTGCGAGCCCGCGGTCAGCTCGAGCTCGGCGGTGGTGGCGCCGTCACCGAAGTGGATGTGGCTGTCATCCTTGACGATGGCCACGCCGGGCTCGACGCACGCGGTGTCGATCATGACGTGCATGTGGCCGGCTGTGGCCGAATCTCCAGCATCGCCGGCGGCGACGATGTCGAAGTCGGCCGCGGCGAAGGAGATGCTGACGGGGCTGGTGACGGTTTCGCCGTCGGCGATGCCCGCGAACGTGACCGTCGGGCTGCTTGCGCAGCCGGTGAGCAGCAGACCGGTGGTGGCCACGGCCGCGAAGATTCGGGTGTTCATAAAGGGCCCCCATGGGCGGTGGGCCGGGGGTGAAACCGGCGTTGGGCCGGCGTTGGGCCGGTGTTGGCCGCTTGGCCGACGATGATGCTACAGACGTTTCCGGACGCGAAAGGTCGCTGGCGGTGACCTGTCGTCACACGCGAACGCGGTGCCACCCCAGGGGTGGCACCGCGTCGTGTTGCGAGGTTGCGCTGCGCTCAGCCCTCGGAGTTCGCCTCGGTGGCCTCGTCCTCGGTGACGATCTCCTCGGTGACGATCTCCTCGGTGGTCTCGTCCTCGACGACGACCTCCTCGGTGCCCATCTCGTCGGCCGGCGCCTCGGTGGTCGTGGCCTCCGTCGTGTCGACGGCGTCGTCGGCGGCGCAAGCGGTCAGCAGGAGGCCGGCCGAAAGGGCGGCGGCGGCGGTGATGCGGATCTTCATAATGCGTTCCTTGTGAGATGGACGAGCGCTGCTCGTCGGTGCCGGCTCCAAGCCGGCGTCGGCGGAAGGTACTACCGCACTCGTAGATGCGCGAACCGCAGATAGCACCGAGCAAGCGGCGCGCGCCGCGCGCGTCGGTTGCGACGAGGGACCCTCAGGTGGACGACTTCTCGCACCCTCGGTACTCTCGGGCGAGCGTTCCGCCGATGGCGGGACGTTCGTCGCGCTCAAGCGGTCCCTCCCACCACGAGGCTGTCCGTCGCGCGCCGACCGACACACCACACGTGGAGTACCCGTGG
>JBLFZR010000071.1:0-7010 GCA_047610595.1 Nitriliruptoraceae bacterium
TCGAAGCGTTCCGCAGGCCCCCGTTCAACCTGGTGATCTCGAACGTGCCGGGGCCACGCCAGCAGATGTACTGGAACGGCGCGAAGCTGCTGGGCGACTACCCGTTGTCGATCCCCACCCACGGGCAGGCCGTCAACATCACGGCAGCGACGGTGAACGGGCAGGTCAACATCGGCATCACAGGCGACCGCAACGCGCTGCCGCACCTCCAAGATCTGCTGACGCACCTTGAGACGTCGCTGGCAGAGCTCGAGCAGCTCGGCGGCATCGCGTGAGCCAGCTCGGCTGCGCTGAGATGCGCCGCATACGACACTTGCGTGTGACGTAAGTATGACTGCGCCGAAATGCGTCGCATACGACACTTCCGTGCGGCGAGGGCCGCGCGGTAGGCACACGCGGCCCGCAAACGAGCAGGGAACCGAGCCGCGGACGGCGAACACACTCACGACGCCCGTGTCCCTCAAGCCTCAGGCCTAACCGTGTCCTTACCCTCCCTGTCTCGTCGCATGCTCACGCTCGGACTCGCGGCCGCAACCGTGACGGGCGTCGCCGCCTTCGGCCCTGCGCCGCAAGCGGTGCAGGGCGACCTCGCCGCCGACGCAGCCGAGCAGCGCCAGCTACAGGCCCCGGAGGGCTACGAGCTGACCGACCACTGGTACGAGAGCCACGACGGCGTGCGGCTGCACGCGGGCGTGTACCTCCCGGCTGACCGTGCCGAGAATGAGCAGCACCCGATCATCCTCTCGGTCACCCCGTACACCTCGCCCAACGGCGGCTCGCTGGGGCTGGGCTACTTCAACTCCGAGATTCCGGTCCGGTTCCCCGAGCTGTTTGAGCACCCGGCGTTCGCCGAGGGACGCTACGCGTACATCGCGGCAGACGTCCGCGGATTCGGTGGCTCCGGCGGCTGCTTCCAGTACTACGGCAACGACGAGTACCTCGACATGAACACCCACGTCGAGTGGGCCGGGACGCAGGACTGGTCGACCGGCAAGGTCGGCCTGTGGGGCAAGTCATACGACGCAGCCCAGCAGGTGCTGGCGCTCGGCGAGCCCAGCGAGCACCTGTCCGCGGCCGTCATCCAGGCGCCCGGCCTGTCGGCCTACACGGCGCTCTGGCAGAACGGCGTCCACTACGCGACCGGCCGGTACGCCACCACCTCGGTCTACGTTGCCGACGATCTGTTCCCGACCCAGTCGGCGGGGTCAGCCACCAGCGCTGACTACACGCTCAGTCAGGTCGACGGGGCCGAGACGCGTCCCAAGTGCGCAGCTGACTGGCAGGGAATGAACCTGATCGGCGACCGCGACAACGCGTACTGGGACGACCTCGAGCCGTACCGCAACGCCGAGGGATCTGACGTACCGGTGCTGTGGCACAACGGCTTCTTCGACGCCAACACCAAGCCGGTGGGCCTCGACATCGTGCAGAGCCTGACCGGTGACCTTGAGGTCATCTGGGGCCAGTGGGACCACAAGCGCGGCCAAGAGACGCAGTACATCGGTCGTGGCGGCTTCCTCGACCAGAGCTTCCGGTTCTTCGAGGAGCACCTGCTGGCGCAGACACCCGCGGTTGACGACCCCAAGGCCACCATCCAGTCCGGTGGCCCACTGGGCACGTGGCGCGCCGAGGCGCAGTGGCCTCCCACAGACGTCGAACCGTGGACGATGACACTCAACGACGGCACGTACATCGACCAGCCAGAGGCGCTCGACGGCACCCCCGCGAGCGGTGGCGGCATCTGGTCGGTGACTGCTCCGCTGGCCTCTGACGCCCACATCGCCGGCGAACCCGTCCTGCGCGGCACGGTCATCCCGTTCAACACCCAGCAGCACCTCGTCGCTCGGCTGTACGACATCGACCCCGACGGACGGTCATACCTCATCAGCCGGGTCGCCTACGCCACGCCGTTGACGCCCGTGCCCGGTGTCGACATCGAGCTGCAGATGAACCCGAACGACTGGATCGTCCGTCCGGGTCACCGCATCGGCCTGTACGTCAACGCCGCTGAGGACGGGTGGTACACGCCGGGCGTGACCGGGTTGGAGGTCCTCTTCAGCGACGCAACCCTCGAGCTACCGCTGATCAGCGCGGCTCGGACCGACCTCCTCGACGGCGAGCTGTCGAACTTCAGCCAGCCGTTCCCCATCACCGTCAGCGCCGCGCTGATGACCGCCAACGAGGTCGAGGGCACCCCGCCGGCCCAGACCGACTGACGCACCGGCCGCCATCGGCACCACGGACGCGCGGCCCCCCGGGTCGCGCGTCACGTGTGTCACGTGTGTCACGCTTGGTCGGACCGGTCACCGGCGTCGTCGCCGACCGAGACGATGACCTCGGCGCGCTGGTCGATGTCGACGCCCACCGGCAGCGGGAGCATCGGTGCGCCAAGGTGGGCTGCCACGTAGCCCGCCTGCGCCTCGAAGCCCGGCACGACATAGACGGTCGTGATGGCGCCCGCGTCAATCTGAGTGGACCCCAAGACCAGAGGCACGAAGCCACCCCACTGCAGGGTGGACTCGACGACGCCCGCGCCCTGGCGACCCCCCGTCCACACCCCGACGGTCGTCTCGGCGCGTTCCTCGGCGGTGCCCCGGGTTGCGGGATCGCGCCCGTTGCGGACGTCGTCGAGCAGTGCTGCCAGGCCAGGGCCGTACGGAACGATGAAGGACTTGGTGACGCCCGAGTCGTTGAGTCCCTTGGTGTAGCCGGGGACGGTCAGCATCTCGATGTCGCCACCGACCGCACCGCGCAGGTCCTGCGCAAGCCTGACCATTCGGGTGACGGTGAGGGTGTCGTCGGTTGCGATCTGCTGTGACACCTCGTTGGCGATGGTGAGCATGCGGCCCGGGTCAAGCAGCAGCTGCGCGTCGATGACCCGACCCAGCAGCGCGCGCAGGAAGGTCTGTTGGCGCTCGATGCGCTCGAAATCGCCGAGCCCACCCTGACGAGAGCGGACGTAGGCGAGGGATTCTTGCGGGTCCATCTCCTGACAGCCGGCCTCAAAGTTGGCACCGGCCTTGCGGTCACGCAACGGCTCGTCGAGGCAGATTTGGACGCTTCCTACGACCTCGACGGTCTGCATAAAGCCGGTGATCGAGACCTCGATGTAATGGTTGACCGGGAAACCGAGGTCCTCGGTCACGGCCCGAACCAGCTCGTCGCGGCCGTCGGCGAAGGTCTCGGTCAGCTTCGCGATGCCGCCGTCGGTGTCGCCTACAACCAGGTCGCGCGGCATCGATACCAGCGAAACGTTGCTGCGGTCGGCCGCCACCGTGAGCAGGATCACGGTGTCCGAACGGGCGCCGTCAAAGTCACCGAGGCTCAACGCCTCCCGCTCAGCCCGTGTGAGGTTTCCGCGCTCGTCCGACCCGACAACCAGCACATGCAGCGGCTTGCCGTCCTGGGCGAGGTCCAGCCCGCCAACTGACAACAGCTCGATGTTCTCGGAGACGGCTTGGACCGCGAGGGTCGCTACCGATCCGATCGCGGCGGCGTACGCCACCGCGCCGGCCGAGAGCAGCGCAAGCGCGCGTCGCGGCCAGCGACGGCCGAGGCCGCCGTTCGCCATCGGGCCCCATGCCCCCGCCTCAACCATCAGCCCGTCCCGTTCGCGCCGACTGTGACGACCACGTTGATCCCGTCAGGCGGCAGCGAGATCAGCTGCACGATCTCGGCGCCTGGGAGGAAGGATGCCACGAGCTCGGCGAGCGGGCGCTGCTCGTCATCCGCGTACCCGATGCGGGTCGGTGCGCGAGGGTCGAACCGAGGCGCGTTATCGACGTCGATCACACTGAAACCGCGCTCGAGAAGGAACTCGGACATCTCGCTGGCCATCCCGGCACGACCAACGCCGTTGAGGACCTGCACAAACACATCGGCCGCAACCAGCTCGCGGGGCGCCTCGATCCCAACATCAGCCGGCAGCGGGGTGACCTGTACGAACGCGTCCAGCAGCACAGCCGCGCCCTCCGGCGCCACCGTCAGCCGACCCCCGTCCACGAGACCCGGCAGGATGCGGACGTCAAGGCCCACCGCATCGAAGCCATGAAGCAGTCGCGCGAAGTCGCGGGCGCCGCCCGGGCCTGGATCATGGTCGGTGCGGATCGACGCACGCCACGCGTCCGCCCAGCGCAGCGCCGCCCGCGGGTTCAGCAGCGTGCGGACGCGCGCCACCTCGCCACCGACGAGGCGGCCGACCTCAGCCAGCGCCCGGACACGATCGGGGCCAGACACGGCACCCTCGGGCGCGGCCAGCATCGACAGGATGTCCTCGCCGAGCCGGTTCGGACAGGCGAGCGCGTCTGTATCGGGGCAGTCTTCAATGCCGCCGTTGAGGTCCACAGCGTGCGCCAGCGCGGACCTGTCCACGCGCACGTAGTGATGGATGTCGAGGGCGGTGTACTCGGCCACCTCCTCGACCAGCAGCGCCATGCCACCGGCCGATGCGGTCTCGGCCAGCGTCATCACGCCGCGATCAGCGACATCTACCTCAAGGCCGTTCGGGAGCACCAGCACCGCGGGCCGCGGCCGGTCCTCGCTGACCTGCAGCAGGAAGATGCCGTCCACCGGCCCGTCCGACGCCAGCGCGACGGCCACCACGATGTTGCGCGTTTCTTCGGGCTCACGGTCGAGCGCAACCACAGAGGTGCCCTCGATGCGGCCGGACGCAACGACCCACGTCCCGAAGGCACCAACGACGACCGCCACCGCGACCACCATCCCAAGGAGCGTGGTCGTGCGCTGGACGTTTCGGAGGCGGGGACGGTCGCGGACCCGCACGGAGCGGAACGGCGATTCCCGAGGAGTAATCACTGTGCGTGGGCCGTCGCTCGGAACATCGGGCACAACGTGCGACGCTACCAGCGCGGTTCCGGCACCCTGTGCCGACACCACCTCCCCGCGGGCCAATGCCCACCGACCCGCGACCGCGCTCGCACACCCTCTCTTCGTGACCGGACCCTCATATGCAGCTCTCCCGACGCCCGACCTTGGCGCCACCGACCGACCTGTCGCGCGGGCTCAGCGCCTGCGCCGCTGCGCTCGGCCAGCGGCCCGCCGTGACGGTGCTGCGCCCACAAGGACGCCAGGAGCAGGGCTTCGTGACGCTGGCGCAGTGGGCTGCGAAAGGCGCACACCTGCTGCAGACCGACGCGTTCCTCACGCCGGGCGATGTGGTGTTCGTCGACATGCCCCCGTCGTGGCAGCTGGCCTCCGTGTGCGCTGCCGTGTGGTGGGCCGGAGGAACCGTCGCCACCGACGGACCAGCCGGCGCCGTCGCGGCCGTCGTGCACGAGCTCCGCGCGCCCCCATCCGACGTCGAGGTGTGCTTCGTCGTGGGCGACGCCGTGGACGGCGGCACCACCGTCGCATCCACGCTGCCCGCGTGGACCGATGAGTCCGCGCTGTTCCCGGACGCGCCCCCGGCCTGCGCCGCCACCGCCGACGGCGCTGCGCTGCGAACAGCCGACGGAACGCTGACCCACGCCGAGGTCATCGAGGCCGTCAGTGGCCAGACAGACGTGCTGGGTCTGGACGTCGGCGACCTCACCGGCAGCGGCGTGCTAGAGGTGGCTGCGCGCCCGGTCGTCGTCGGCCGCGCCACCGTCGTGCTCGCGACCGGAACTCCGCGCAGCGACGCGGACGGCGACGCCGTCGGGCACTGGGCCTAATCCCCCGGCTGTGTCACGCTGGCGTGCGTATACGCACGCCAGCGTGACACAGTCGGTGTTTGGCTGCGGTTAGACGCTGGCGAGGTGGTCATCGGCGAGCGCGAACAGCGACTCGCCGCCGGCGGTCGCCGGGCCCAGCAGGCCGTGGACCGTCGTCAGGATGTTGTCGGCGTAGAACCGGGCGACCCCGAAGCGATCGTTGAGGTACTCCGCGTCCACGTCGGAGGCTGCGGCGCCGGACACGAGGCCCTCGGCCAGCAGCTTGCCGGCCATGACGACGGCGAACATGCGCAGGTACGGGGTGGCGCCACCGAACGAGGCCGCGAAGTCTTCGCGGTTCGCGAAGATCCACTCGGTGGCCTCACCAAGCGCGTCGTTGGCACGCGCCAGCTGCGACCCGAACGCACCGAAGCGCTCGTCGGTCAGCGACGCCGCGAGGGCGCCGATCTCGCCGAGCTGGCCCTTGACGAACGCGCCACCGTCGTACGGCAGCTTGCGGCCGACGAGGTCCATCGCCTGGATGCCGTTGGTGCCCTCGTAGATCGGCGCGATGCGCGCATCGCGGAAGTGCTGGGCCACGCCGGTCTCCTCGACGTAGCCCATACCGCCGTAGATCTGGATGGCATGTGAGGTGTTCTCGACACCGAGGTCGGTACCCCACGACTTGGTCAGCGGCGTCAGCAGGTCGGCGAGCTTGCGCTCTGCCTCGCGGCGATCGGCGTCCGGGTGGTGCTCGGCGAAGTCCAGCGCCGAGGCGTTGCGCAGCGCCAGCGCCCGGGCCGCCTCGATGGTGGACTTGATCGTCAGCAGCTGACGGCGGACGTCAGGGTGCTTGACGATCAACGACTGGCCGTCCACCAGCTCGGTGTCCCCCGGCGCGATGCCCTGGCGACGCTCGAGCGAGTACTGCAACGCTTGCTGGTAGGCGCGCTCGCTGATCGCGATGCCCTGCACGCCGACACCGAGGCGCGCGTCGTTCATCATCGTGAACATCTGGCGCATGCCCTTGTTGGGCTCGCCGATGAGGTAGCCGACAGCCTCGGCGTACTCCATCACGCAGGTGGGCGAGGCATGGATGCCGAGCTTGTGCTCGGTCGAGACGACCTCGACGTTGTTGCGCGCACCGAGCGAGCCGTCATCGTTGACCAACACCTTCGGCACGACGAACAGCGAGATGCCCTTGGTGCCGACCGGGGCGTCCGGGAGCCGCGCCAGCACGAGGTGGACGATGTTGTCGGTGAGGTCGTGGTCGCCGTAGCTGATCCAGATCTTCGTGCCGCTGACCAGGTACGTGCCGTCGTCCTGCGGGATCGCCTTGGAGGTCAACGCGCCCACGTC
>JBLFZR010000072.1:0-6988 GCA_047610595.1 Nitriliruptoraceae bacterium
TGGAACCACCTCGGCGAATCGGCGCGGACCCAGACGGCCGTCAGTCGTCGTCGGCAAGACCTTGGGCGAGCATCTCCATCGCGGCGGCGGCCATCAGGTCATCGTCCGCGCTGGGCGCGTCAACCACAACCGATGCCAGCTCGGCCGGTGCCGAATCCGTGAGGTCCGCGTCGCCTATCGCCCCCGTGGCGGACGCCGCAGCATCACCGGCCGCGCGGACGTCTTGGTTCACGGGCTCGCTTTGGCTCGGTGGTACCGGTGACAGCGATGCCTCCGGTTCATCCGGGGTTGCCGGTGGGACTGCGACCGCCTCGGCCGAGAACGGTGCGATCGGGCTCGCCGCAGCCGCGGCGTCAGCGTCAGCGGCCTCTGGCGAGGTCGGCGCAGCGCCTGAAACCGGCATCGGAGCTAGCTCATCGTCGATTGCTGCTGCCAGCTCGTCGAGATCGGCGGCAGGCGACGCCGTGACATCGTCAGCTGCGGTAACGGGGGCTGGGACGGGGGCTGGGACAGGGGCTGGGACAGGGGCTGGGACGGGGGCTGGGACGGGGGCTGGGACGGGGGCTGGGACGGGGGCTGGGACGGGGGCTGGGACGGGGGCTGGGGCTGGCGCTGGGGTCTCGACAGCATCGGGAGGGCTGGCTGGGGCGCCGAGGTCGAGCTGGCGACCACCCACGACCAACGCCTCCACAGTGGCCCCGGCGTCGCGGAGCTCCTCGGCCTGATCGCGTACGTCAACGCGCAGCGACGTGTCGGCCGCAGTGACGACCACCACCCGGTCGGCCGCGGCGTACAACCCGCCGCCGCCCTCGGGCTCGGCCGCGGCGATGACGACCATGAGCTGCAGGTCGCTCGGGGGCCGGTTGAGCAACGTGATGGCTGCCTCAACGGCTGCATGTGGCGCGCCACCCGCACCGATCCAGGCGAACGGCCGCCCCTTCGCGATCACAGCCGCCTCACCCAGCTTGCACGTACCTGACTGGACGTCGACGATGCCCAACGGGCGGTCAAGGTTGCGTAGATCGACCAGCAGCGAGGTGATCCCACGCCCGGCCGCCTCGACGGCCAGTGAGCGACCCACCGCCTGCACGTCGCCACCGCCATCGACCAGAACGAGCCGGGTCCGGCCAGCGATCTCCACACGTCGTGCCACGGTGCTCAGCACGTCGCCGTCCGCCGGCACAGCGGCGTCAGCGAGCCAGCCGAGCACCGGAACGCCGGCGCGCCGGACGTGTCGCGGGCCGCGCAAGATCGGGTCAGATCCGTCCACCAACAGCGCCATCACGAGACCTGCGACCAGCCCGAGCACCCCGACGATCGCACCAACGACAAACGTCGAGGCGACCAGCCCCGGGGCCACGAGAGTCAGCAGCAGCCCCAGCACGACCGTGCTGGCAACGCCAACGAGCACCGGACGCCCACGCAGCAGCAGGAGCTCACCGAGCTCGTGCACGGCGACGCGTCCGCGCGCACCACCCCCACGCGCGGCGGCGGGCTGCTTCGAGCTGATGTTGGCGGTCGTCACTGCTGTCCCGGACGTCGTCTCCGGCTTATCACTGTAACGGCGAGCCCGGAGGTGACCAATGAGGCGCGACGGGCCCGACATGGGCCGTGACCGTCCCCCTCGACGCTCAACCCCGCAGCTCCGCCGGATCCAGCGTGGCGCCCAACGCGTCCACGAGGCGTGCCAGCTCGTCGGGCGCGGTCGCCGTTGGCGAGCGCAGCCGCCAGCATCGTGCGGCGGCGGCGCGGTCGGCCTCCCCGAGCGACGAACCAAGGCCGAACGGATCCTCATGGAAGTCGCGGCGCAGCTCGTCGAACGCAAGCCCTTGACGTCCCTCCACGAGGGCACGCAGGGCGAGCGTTCGCTCAGCCAGCAGCTCGGCGACACCCGCCCGGCGTACGTACACCTCGGTGCATGCGACGGTCTCGGTCTGAGCCGCGAGCTCGGTCGCGAGCGACGTGGCTTGCACGGCCAGCTGCGCGAAGGCTTCGAGCTGCCCGTTACGACTACCGGGAGCATCCCAGGCCACGACCACCTGCGCCAGTTTGTCATCCCATGCGCCCAGCGACCCAAGCTCGTCGAGCTCGGACCGGGCAGCGGCCGCGAGCTGATTGACGTGCGTGGCGATCTGACCAACGACTGATCGGGCAGCCCGCATATCCGGCCCGTCGCCGATGGGGCCGGCCGCAACCAACGCCGCGAGCGCCACACGCAGCGGTGCAGCGTCGAGGGTCCCCGCCAGCTGCCCACGCGCCTGCGTCGCATCGCCGGTCGTCCATATCGTCTCAACCGCGTCGACGAACCGGTCCACCTCCGCCACGAGGGCAGGCACCGGCGTCGCGAGCGCGATCCGTGCAGTGCGAATCTGGAAGATTCGGTCGTCCGTCGAAACGATGAGTTGCCCGCCGTCGGACGTGGCCGGAACGCAGCCCGTCAGCAACCCCGCCATCACCGCGGCAGCGACCGCCGCGCGCGCACGACGGGTGGAACGAAGCGACGGTGCGGCAGTGGTTCTCATCCGAGGAACGGTACCGAGCCGTACGGTGCGCTCGTGCGCCTCCACCTGAGCTCTGAGACGGCCCGCGGCGGCGGGTCGACCCCCGTATGGGCCGGCTTGCTGCTGCTGCTGACAACGCTGGCCGGGCCAGCCGCGGCGGCGCCGTTGGACGTGCAGCCTGCACCTGAGGGGGCGAGCGGTGTCGAGGTCACCCCGGCCCTGGTCCGGGTGCCGCTGGACGGCCGCACGACGGTGGTCGTCAGCGTCGGCGCGGACGCCACCGACGACCTGCTGCTCCGGTTCGTCCTGCGCACCGTGGAGGTCACGCCCGATGGCATCGCCAGCGGCGGCGCCCCGGTTTCGCTCGAGAGCGGGGAGGTCACCACCGACGCGATCCGACTGGCCCCGGGAGAGCAGGTCCGCGTGCCCGTCACCGTCGTCACCGCGCCAGCGATCTTCGAGGCGGCGGCCCGACCGGCCGACGACCTCGACGGAGAGGTGGTGGTGGTGCAGTCGTTGCTGCTGCCTGGGTCACCCGACGCGAGGCCCGCGTTGGCAATCAGTGTTGGGCCAGCAGTGTCTGAATCGGCGGATGGCGACGCCAGCACCACAACGAGTGCGACCGTTGTCGTGGCCTCCCCGACGGTGCTGTCGTTGCGCGTCAACGGTGCAGGGGGGGCCACAACGTTGCTATCGCGACTCGTGCTGCCCAGCCAGCCGTTAGTTGTGTCCATCGACGCGGCCAGCTGGCCGCGTAGCACCACTGCGGTGATCACCACCGAGGGCGGGTCCGTCGTACGGGCAGCCACCGGCCGGACCGGGCTGCTGTGGCTCGCGGGGATCGCTTTCGCACTGGCGCTGGCGACGCTGGCGGCGACCGCACG
The DNA here is from genome assembly GCA_047610595.1 of Nitriliruptoraceae bacterium. Taxonomy (GTDB): domain Bacteria; phylum Actinomycetota; class Nitriliruptoria; order Nitriliruptorales; family Nitriliruptoraceae; genus JBFGFG01. The sequence goes on from JBLFZR010000072.1 coordinate 3,386, forward strand.
CACCGTACGACGGACTCGCAGCGGCGCCGCGACCGAACCGGACGCACCGGACGGCTGACGACAGACACCGCGCCCGATACCAAACCGGAGCGTGTCAGGCCAGCAGCTCGATGCGCTGGCTGGTGGGCCCCCGACGGATGGCCGCCTCGTAACCCGGCGGTCCCACTATGGCACGCCACGCAGCGACGGCACGCGTCCCAGCGGACTGATCGCCTGCGTCCAGCCGCACGAGCTCGATCGCCCACCGCAGCGCAGGCGGCGCAAGCCTGGCCGATGCGTCCAGCAGGACCGGATCTTCACGCACCACAGCGGCGAACAGCAGCCCCTTCGCCCGGTGGAAGTCGGTCCCGTGCTGATAGTCAGCGTCGAAGCGCACCCCGTGCGCGGTGCTGGCCGGCAGCCCGTCGATCGACGGCGCCGTCTTTGCCGCGATCGCGACCTCGACCGACACCCACGTCCGACGCAGCCGCTGACGTGCGGTCCGAGGCCCGTCCTGTAGCTCACCAAGCAGGTCTGACGCCCCCGCCAAGGCCGAGGCGGCCAGCGCCGGTTGGTCCAGCCCGACCCAGTCCGCAGCCAGCGACAGCCGCAGCATCACGACGTCCGTCAGATCAACCGCCGCCGCCAGCCCCGCAGTGTCGTGCAGCTTCGCCTGCGTGTGTAGACCGACCTCGCGCAACAGGCGGCCACGCTCTGCTGCGATCCACGGCTGCAGGTCTGGGTCGTTGACTGAGTCCCACCAGGCCCACGCCACGTCACCACGCCCTAGCCGCCCCCAGACAACGCCGTGCCACACAGCTGCTGCCGCCGGTGAGGCCAGCGGGTGCCGCGCGCTGCCGACCTCGACCGGCGGCAACCATCGCTCCAGCTCCTCGTCCGGTGGCGCCACGAGGGGGCGAACGCGTCCACCAACGTCGTTGCGCTTCAGACCCCGGTCTGTCATACCGCCCCCTCGAAGCGCGGGAGAGTACGAGACCCTTGCCCGATACGACGACGAGCCAACGACGAAGCCCCCGCCAGATGGCGGGGGCTTCGTCGTTGCCGTGCTTCAGGTGCTTGGACCTGATCGTCGGGTTCGACCGACCGACACGCGCGTGGCGTGCCGGAGGCCGAGCCCTTCGATCAGAAGTCCATGCCGCCCATGCCGCCACCGTGGCCGTGGTCATCGCCGCCACCGGCGCCCGCGGGCTCCGGCTTGTCAGCGATAAGTGCCTCGGTGGTGAGGAGCAGGCCAGCGATCGAGGCTGCGTTCTGCAGCGCCGAGCGCGTGACCTTGGCCGGGTCGATGACGCCGGCCGCAACCAGGTCCTCGTACTCGCCGGTCAGGGCGTTGAGGCCCATACCCGGCTCCATGGTGCGCACCTTCTCGACAACGACGGAGCCCTCAAGGCCCGCGTTCGCAGCGATCCAGTACAGCGGCGCGGAGAGCGCCTGACGGATGATGTTCGCACCCGTCATCATGTCGCCCTCGAGCTCGAGCTTGTCGAGACCCTTGACAGCCTGGAGCAGAGCGGTACCGCCACCGGCGACAATGCCCTCCTCGACCGCAGCGCGCGTCGCGGACAGTGCGTCCTCGATGCGGTGCTTGATCTCCTTGAGCTCGGTCTCGGTGGCAGCGCCAACCTTGACGACGGCCACGCCACCGGTGAGCTTCGCGAGACGCTCCTGGAGCTTCTCACGGTCCCAGTCGGAGTCCGTCTTCTCGATCTCGGCCATGATCTGGCTCTTGCGACCCTCGATGGCGTCGGCGTCGCCGGCACCCTCAATGATGGTCGTGCCATCCTTGTCGATGACGACCTTGCGAGCGCGACCGAGGTCGTCGACCGAGGCGCCCTCGAGCTTGAGGCCGATCTCCTCGGAGATGACGGTGGCGCCGGTCAGGATCGCAATGTCCTGCAGCATCGCCTTGCGGCGCTCACCGAAGCCCGGAGCCTTGACGGCGGCGGACTGGAAGGTGCCACGGATCTTGTTCACGACGAGCGTCGCGAGAGCCTCGCCCTCGACGTCCTCAGCGATGATCACGAGCGGGCGACCCGCCTGCATGACCTTCTCGAGGATCGGGAGCAGGTCCTGGACAGCCGAGATCTTCTGGTTGACGACGAGGATGTAGGGGTCCTCGAACTCGACCTCCATGCGCTCGGTGTCGGTGACCATGTAGGCCGACAGGTAACCCTTGTCGAACTGCATGCCCTCGACGAAGTCGAGTGCCATACCGAAGGAGTGGTGCTCCTCGACGGTGATGACGCCGTCCTTGCCGACCTTCGCCATCGCGTCAGCGATGGTTGCGCCGATGACCGGGTCGTTGTTGGCCGAGATGGACGCGATCTGGGCGATCTCGTCCTGGGTCTCGATCTCACGAGCCATCGAGGAGATCTCCTCGACGACGCGCTCGACAGCCGCGTCGATGCCACGCTTGAGCGACATCGGGTTGGCGCCGGCCGCGACGTTGCGCAGGCCTTCCTTGACGATGGCCTGGGCAAGCACGGTCGCGGTGGTGGTGCCGTCACCGGCGACGTCGTTGGTCTTGGTGGCCACCTCCTTCGCGAGCTGCGCGCCCATGTTCTCGTACGCGTCTGCCAGCTCGATCTCGCGGGCGACGGTGACGCCGTCCTTCGTGATCGTGGGGGCGCCCCACTTCTTGTCGATGACGACGTTGCGGCCCTTCGGGCCGAGGGTCACCTTGACCGCGTCGGCCAGCTGGTTCACGCCGGACTCGAGGCGCCGACGGGCGTCCTCGGAGAAGCTCAGGATCTTTGCCATAGTTGTGGCTCCTGTATCTGTTCTGTGTGTGGTGGTGTGGCTGTGACCGCCGTCAGACGGCGGTCACATCAAGACGATGTCAGCCGACGATCGCGAGGATGTCGCGCGCCGAGAGGATCAGGTACTTCTCGCCGTCAACCTTGACCTCGGTGCCGCCGTACTTGCTGAAGAGGATGGTCTGGCCAGCCTCGACGTCGACGGGGATGAGGTCACCGGTGGTGTCGGAGCGCTTGCCCGGACCAACCGCGATGACGGTGCCCTGCTGGGGCTTCTCCTTGGCGGTGTCCGGGATAACCAGGCCAGAAGCCGTGGTGCTCTCGGACTCGTTGAGCGTGACGAGGACCTTGTCCTCGAGCGGTCGGACGTTCACAGCTGTGGCGGTCGCCATCGGTGCCTCCGTTGGGTATCACTCGCCCGCCGAGGTGGCAGCGCGAGGTGTGCGTTGAAAGGTCTTCGAGGGTGGGGCCAGCTGCCTATCGGCGGTCACTGGCACTCGCACGCCCCGAGTGCCAGTGACGTTAGCACTCTCCCTATACGAGTGCAAGAACACGGCGAAAAGGCCCTGTGTCGGTGTCAGGAGAATCGATCTGCGTGCGCATGTTCGCCGAAGCACGCGGCGATGACGGATCAGAAACGCGCACCGAGCGCGCAGGAGCTGCGCATTCGTGCGTCCACCGGTCGCTACCCGCGGGTGGTTGCGCAAAAGGGTGTTCGAGAGTGCCCTACCTCCTTGTCGGTCGTTGGTCGATAAGGAAGAGCACGACATCGGGAGATCAACGTGGACCAGTATCAGGACGACCTCGGATCGCGGCTGCGCGGCGTCCGACGGATGCAGGGACTCAC
>JBLFZR010000073.1:0-6939 GCA_047610595.1 Nitriliruptoraceae bacterium
CCCCACGTTGGTGATCGGTCAGCCGGTAAACCAGCCCGAGCCAGTTGCTGAACAGGGCGCGACCCGTGTCAGCCCAGGTGTTGTCCAGCTGCGACACGACCTCGGCTTCCGGGAACGCAGGCTGCGCGGTGCCGGCGAGTGAGGCGGCCACGACGTCCTCAAGGTGCGAGGTCAGGATCCGCGCCGCCGCATCGGGGATGTACGCGTCGGGGAACGGCGGCGACCCTTCCAGCTCGCCTGCGACGAAGCGCGACAGCTCGCGTTTGTACTCCTTGAGCAGGCTCACAACGTCGTACTCCGGGTGGCCCTGCAGGTAGACGGTACGCAGGCCATCGGGGCTCGTACCCAGATGAAAACCTCCGTCGAGGGTCTCGGCCAGCACCTGCACGCCGGCGTCACGCAGCCGACCCGGTGCCAGCGTGTTCCAGCGCGAGTGTGGTGCGTCAAAGCGAGTGTTGGAGCCGCGCACGAGCGGGTGGTCGGGGGCGGTCAGCTTGTGCGTGACCACGCCCCACCGCTTGTTGAGCATCCGGCGGCGGTCGACGCCGTACCGGCGTTGGATCAACGCATGCGATGCCAGGCAGGAGCAGATCGTCGATGTGACGTGCTCGTCGGCCCACGCGGCAACCTCGCCGAGGGGCTCCCAGAACGGGGCACGCGTGAGATCAGGATCTTCGACGTTTGCCCCCGAGATGATCAGCGCGTCGAGGCCTCCCTCGCGAACCTGATCAAACGTTTCGTAGTGGGTGTCGATGTGCGCCTGGCCCTGCGGCCCTCGCTCGACCCCGGGGACTGTGAACGGGTGGACGAACACCTGAACGATGGCGTTCGATCCACCGATCAACCGGATGTACTGCTGCTCCGTGACCTGGAGCGCCGCATCGGGCATCAGGTTCAGCAAGCCGACGTGTAGCTCGCGGATGTCCTGACGGCGCGCTTCGGCCAGCCCCAGGATGGGCTCCCCGTCGGCGGCAAGTGCCGCGAAGGAGGGTAGGTCGGAGTGTGCGACGATTGGCATGGGTTGGACGCTACGCCTTCTGTGGCCCTGCTGGCCACACGGGCAGGGTAGAGGTGGTGTTGCTCGCGAGCTGGCGCGGCTGGGTCAGTCGCGGCGCCGGAGCTGATACGCCCCAGCGAGCGTGAGCAGCGACAGGGCAACCAACCCGCCACCGGTCGCAACAAGCGACGGATCTTTGGCTGCACCGAGGTCGGAGGGGGTGGGCCCCGGGGTGCCCGCTGCGAGCTCGGTGATGACGGCGCCGTCACCGTTAGGCGCGGCGCCGCTGGCGCAATCCGCTGCGCCGGGTGGGAACGCCTGGGCGCCTTCGAACGCGACGCGCCCGTTGACGACCGTCAGCAGCACCGTCGCAGACGCGATGCAGTCAGGCGGCAGGGTGAACAGGTCTTCGCGCACGACCGTCAGGTCCGCCCACCGACCGATCTCGATCGTGCCACGGTCGTCCTCTTCGAGCGATGCGTACGCCGCGTCCGACGTCAGCAGGCGCAGCGTCGTGGCGAGCTCGAGGCGTTGGTCGGGCTGGAAGCCATCGGCGTCCGGGAATCCGTCAAACTCAACTCGGGTCACGGTGCGCTGCACGCCCCACAACGGGGCGAGCACCTCGACGGGGAAGTCGGTGGACCCGACCAAGCGCACGCCACGATCGAGCATCGTGCGCCAGTTGTACGACGTCGCAAGCCGCTCGGGCCCGAGCGCGGACTCGGCGAACCGTTGGTCCGTCGTTGCGAACGAGGTCTGCATCGAGCCGATCACGCCGAGCGCTGCGAACCGGTCGATCATCGCGAGGTCGGTGACCTGCGCGTGCTCGATCTGCCAGCGGTCGCCGGCTGTGACGCCGTTCTGTTCGTACGCGTCGAGGATCGTCTCGATGCCAGCGTCGCCGATCCCATGCGTGGTGATGTTGAACCCGAGCTCGTCCGCCAGGCGCACTGCCTCGGTTGCGGCAGCCGGGGACAAAAAGAGCAGGCCTTGGTTGCCCGGCCGATCCGAGTACGCCTCCCGCATCGCGGCCGAGCGCGGCCCAAGCCACCCGTCGGCGTACAGCTTGACGCCAAGCAGGCGCACCCACTCGTTACCCGTGCCGGTGGTCCACCCCAGCGCCGCGGCGTCCTCAACGCATCCCGCGCCGATGCGAGGCAGCCAACGCATCGTCAGCCGGCCTTCCTCCGCGAGCTCGAACAGCGCTTCGAGCTGTCCGAGGTCTGACAGGCCTGCCTCGACGGTTGCCGTCAACCCCTGCGCCGCCATGATCTGCTCGGCCGTCAGCAGCTCGCCCTTCATGGCCTCTGTGACCTGTGAGCGTTCACAGCCGCTCTCCGGTGTTTCTCCTCGTGCGAACACGCTGGTGTGGAACGCCAAGATCACGCCGCGCAACGCCTCGGACTGAGCTGGGTTGTTGGCACTGAATGATGGATCGGCTGCCCCGGCCGCCACCCCTGGGATGCCGGTGTCCATCACATGCACGTGCTGGTCGCGCAGCCCAGGCAGCACCAGCGCACCGTTCAGATCGAGCACGCGCGCGCCCGCGCCACCGACGGCCCGGACCGTGGCCTCGTCGCCGATGCTGCGCACATGTCCGTCGACGACGGCGATCGACGCCGTTCGCGTGGTGTCGCCGGTGCCGTCCCATAGCAGGGCGTCGAGGAGGACGAGCGGCTGCTCTGCGATCGGTGCTGCTGCAGCTGCCGTCTTCATGCTGGGGGCAACAGCGACAAGCGCGATGGCCCCCAGCAGCAGGACGGCGTACTCGGACGTGCGACGCATGCAGTGCTCCGTGGCTTCGAGGGGGAGGATGCCCCACGGGTCCTTGCCTCCACACATTCACACCCCGGGAAGCGTCCGACAGCCTTCGCTCGTCAACGTCGATCGGGGTCGCGTGCGGAGGTCGTGTGCGGGGGTCGTGTGCGGGGGTCGTGTGCGCAGGCCGCCAGCCTGCGGGCTGCGTCTGTGTACGGGTGTGCGAGCCCGCCGTGGGGCAGATGGCAGCAGTTGGCGACCGCGGCGCCGCTGTCGCCTGCCGGGCTCAGTCGCACCGGACTCGCGACACGGGATCTCCCGTACCGCCCGGCAAAGCCGTCAACGGGGCTCGTAAGGACACGAACCCGCATATCTGCACGGACGCCAGCTGCGTCGCCGCACGTCGCCTGCAGCCCGTATCGCGCAGCGTGCCGTGGCCGCGTGGAGCACACGCCTACGCTCGTGGCCGGCTCGTGTCAGCTGTGCGCGAGGCGTCCGTGTGCGATTTTGCATGTCCTCGGCTTGCACGCCGCGCACCGGCCACGTACCGTTGGCGACCGCGCTGCGTGCGCTGGCCTCTTGGCTGCGTCGCGGCGCTCCCGCGTGACCTGTGCGACCGCCTCTCGAGGTGAACCGCACTGGATCTGTTAGGGCACCACACGCGGTGCCACCCCCTCATGACGCCGCTCTTCGCAGAGCATGCTTGTGGCGTGCGTCGCGAACGGACAACGCCCGACCCCGTGGGTCGAGCCGCGTAAAACGCAAGACAAAGCAACGCCCGACCCCGTGGACCGAAGGTTCACACAGGGTCGGGGCCACGGAACCGCCCGGCACGATCGCCGAGCCCGGAACCACGACACGGAGCACCACCACATGCCCACCATTCAGCAGCTGGTGCGCAAGGGTCGACATGACAAGGTCAAGTCGAACAAGACCCTCGCCCTCAAGGGATCGCCGCAGCGCCGCGGCGTCTGCACGCGCGTCTACACCACGACCCCAAAGAAGCCGAACTCTGCGCTCCGCAAGGTGTGCCGCGTCCGTCTCTCTTCTGGCGTCGAGATCACGGCCTACATCCCCGGTGAGGGCCACAACCTCCAGGAGCACTCGATCGTGCTCGTCCGTGGCGGTCGTGTGAAGGACCTCCCCGGTGTTCGTTACAAGGTCATCCGTGGCGCGTTGGACGCGTCCCCGGTCCGTGACCGCAAGCAGTCGCGTTCACGCTACGGCGTGAAGAAGGAGAGCTGAGATGCCTCGTAAGGGTCCAGTTACCAAGACGCCCACGCCCGGCGACGGCAAGTACGACTCCGTCCTCGTCACGCAGCTGATCAACCGCATCATGAAGGGCGGCAAGCGTTCGCTCGCCGAGCGCATCGTCTACGACGCGCTCGCTGACATCGGCAGCCGCACCTCCGGCGGCGACCCGCTCTCGGTCATCAAGCGCGCGGTCGAGAACGTCAAGCCACAGCTTGAGGTCAAGTCCCGCCGTGTTGGTGGCGCGACCTACCAGGTGCCGATCGAGGTCAAGCCCAACCGCTCGACCACGCTCGCCCTGCGTTGGATCGTCAGCTACGCACGTATCCGTCGTGAGCACACGATGGCAGAGCGCCTCGCCGGCGAGCTGCTCGACGCCTCCAACGGTGTCGGTGCGGCCGTCAAGCGTCGCGAAGACACACACAAGATGGCTGAGGCCAACCGCGCCTTCGCGCACTACCGCTGGTGATCACCGCTCGCGCGTCTTAACCGACGCGCGACGCGGCTCTCCCGCACTACCTCCCCCCGCACTACCTCCCCCGCACAGCTCCCCCCCGTACAGCTCCCTGTACCGCTCCTGCACTGAGGAATGACCCCGTGGCCAAGCGCACCGCCAAGCTCGAGGATCTCCGCAACATCGGGATCATGGCTCACATCGACGCCGGTAAGACGACGACGACTGAGCGCATCCTCTTTTACACCGGTCGGTCCTACAAGATCGGCGAGGTCCATGATGGGGCCGCGACGATGGACTGGATGGAGCAGGAGCAGGAGCGCGGGATCACGATCACGTCGGCCGCCACCAAGTGTGAGTGGGACGGCCACACGATCAACATCATCGACACCCCGGGTCACGTCGACTTCACCGTCGAGGTGGAGCGCTCGCTGCGCGTCCTCGACGGCACCGTCGCCGTGTTCGATGGCGTGGCTGGTGTCGAGCCGCAGTCAGAGACCGTCTGGCGCCAGGCTGACAAGTACGGCGTCCCGCGCATGTGCTTCGTCAACAAGCTTGACCGCACCGGCGCTGACTTCGAGTACTGCTTCAGCACGATCGTTGACCGGCTTACCCCGGACGCCATCCGCGTCCAGATGCCGATCGGTGCCGAGGACCGCTTCGAGGGCGTTGTCGACCTGGTCGAGATGAACGCCAAGGTCTGGCCGTTGGACACCGACGAGAAGGACCTCGGCGCGGAGTACTCCGTCAAGGAGATCCCGGCGGAGCTGCTCGACAAGGCCAACGAGTACCACGCACTGCTGGTCGAGAAGGTTGCCGAGACCGACGAAGAGCTGATGCAGGCGTTCTTCGACAACGGCACCCTGTCCCTCGAGCAGCTGAAGGCCGGCCTTCGCGCCGGGACCATTCACAACCTGATCGTTCCGGTTCTGTGTGGCACCGCGTTCAAGAACAAGGGCGTCCAGCCCCTGCTCGACGCCGTTGTGTCCTACATGCCGTCGCCGCTTGACGTGCCGCCGATGCGAGGCACCAACGTCAAGACCGGCGAGGAGATGACCCGCAAGCCGTCCGACGACGAGCCGTTCTCGGCGCTGGCCTTCAAGGTCGCCACCGACCCGTACGTCGGCACACTGGTCTTCACCCGCGTGTACTCGGGTCAGCTCGAGGCTGGCTCGTACATCCAGAACGTCACCAAGGGCGACAAGCTTCGCGTCGGCCGCATCCTCCAGATGCACGCCAACGAGCGCGAAGAGCTCGACTCCTGCATGACCGGCGACATCGTTGCGCTGGTGGGCCTCAAGTCCACCACCACCGGTGACACGCTGGCCGACACGGCGCGTCCGATCCTGCTCGAGTCGATGGAGTTCCCCGACCCGGTCATCCAGATCGCGATCGAGCCGGCAACGAAGTCCGACCAGGACAAGCTCTCGACGGGGCTCATGAAGCTCGCCGAGGAGGACCCGACGTTCAAGGTCAAGAGCGACGAGGAGACCGGCCAGACGCTGATCGGCGGCATGGGCGAGCTCCACCTCGAGATCATCGTGGACCGCCTCCGTCGCGAGTTCAACGTCGAGGCGAACGTCGGTCAGCCGCAGGTCGCGTACCGCGAGGCCCTGAAGAAGGGCGTCGAGAAGGTCGACTTCAAGCACAAGAAGCAGACCGGTGGTACCGGTCAGTACGGCCACGTCGTCATCAACGTGCGCCCGCTGACCGACGCGGACCGCGAGGAGTACGAGCTCGACAACGACGTGCATTACCACTTCGTTGCGAAGGTCGTCGGTGGTTCCATCCCCCGCGAGTACATCCCCGCCATCGACCGCGGTATCCGCGACTCGATGGACAACGGTGTGCTGGCCGGTTACCCGATGGTCGACGTCTTGGTCGAGCTGGTTGATGGCTCGTACCACGACGTGGACTCTTCGGAGGTCGCGTTCAAGATCACCGGCTCGATGGCCTTCAAGGAGGCCTGCAAGCGCGCTGGTGTCCAGCTCCTAGAGCCGGTCATGGACGTCGAGATCGTGACGCCGGACGACTACATGGGCGACGTCATGGGTGACATCTCCGGTCGTCGCGGCCTGATTCAGGGCTCGGAGCCGCGCGGCTCGGCCACTGTCATCCGCGCCAAGGTTCCGCTGTCAGAGATGTTCGGTTACTCGACGGACCTGCGGTCGATGAGCCAGGGACGCGCGAACTACACGATGCAGTTCGGTTCGTACGAGCCGGCGCCTAACAACATCGCCGAAGAGATCATCAAGAAGGTCCGCGGCGAGTGATCGCCCCGGCCGACGGCTGATGCCTCGACCACCAACCACACACACCACACCACACCCGGGCGCTTCGCCCGCATCCTAGAAGGAGGGCCGTCATGGCCAAGGAGAAGTTCGACCGGACCAAGCCGCACATGAACATCGGGACCATCGGTCACGTGGACCATGGCAAGACGACGCTCACGGCTGCGATCACGAACGTGTTGGCGAAG
>JBLFZR010000074.1:0-6900 GCA_047610595.1 Nitriliruptoraceae bacterium
CGTCGTGTCGTGCCGGGTCGGTTGCGATCAACGACGCCACAAAGCGCGGGCTGTACGTGTTAAACAGGGTTGCTGCCTCCGCCGCGTCCTCCACGACGACCAGCGTGAGCTCGGGGCTGTCTTCCCATTCCCACTCGGTCGCGAGTCCAGCGGTGTCGATCGCGACCGCCTGCAGCTCGTTGTGCACCCCGTCTGCTCGCCCGATCGGAACAAGCCGCTGGAACCAATCGGTGGCAACGACGTCCGCTGCCGAGGAGTGAACGTGAATCTTCGCGCGGGCGCCGCGCCGCGCCGCCGCCGCCTCAGCAGCCTCGAGCACGACCGGAACCAGCTCGGCAGCACGCGACCGCACAACGCAGCAGGTGTTGAGGGTGTTGCACACCTTGCGGTCCAACGAGCTGGTCACAGCGGACGCCAGCCGGCCAGCATCCGCGTCGGCGTCGGCCACCATCCACGCCCCGCCAGTGCCGTGGAGCGACACCGGCACGCCGGCCTGTCGGGCCACGGCGCCCAGCTGGGCGACGGCGCGGCCGCTCCCCCGCGCAACGGCCAGCGCGAGCCGGTCATCCGCGAACATCGACCAGGCAGCGGCGTGCGCGGCGCTGTCGACCAGCGACGCGGCGCCGGCGGGCAGCCCCGCCTCCGCCAGCGCAGGCGCCAGCGCGTGCTCCACGATCGCGCGAGCGGTGCCGAGGGCGTCCGAACCGATCCGGAACACGACGGTGTTGCCTGTTCGCAGCACGCCACAGGCGTCCGCAAACACGTTCGGGCGCCCCTCGAACACGAACGCGATCACGCCCAGCCCGTCCACGACCTGCTCGACGTGCCAGCCCTCGTGCTCGATGCGGTCGCGGACGTCACCGCGGGCCGCGGGCAGATCACGCCACACACGCAGCCCGTCCACCATGCCTGCGCGCATCGTCTGATCCAAGATCAGGCGGGTGGCCGAGCGCCCGCGAGCGCGTGCCTGCGCAACATCCACCGCGTTCGCGGCCGCGATCTCAGCGAAGATGACATCGTCGTCAAGCCGAGCAGCGAACGCCTCGTAGAACGCTGTGACAGCCCCGTCCGAAACGGCGCCCATCGCGGCAAACGCGGTCACGGCACCGTCTACGGCGGCGGTCGCAATCGCACGCTCAGCCGCCGGAAGATGCAGCGCGGTGCCGTCATGCTGCAGCACCAGCACCGCGTCTCCGGGGCGGAAGGCCGCAGCCAACGCGGCATCGACGTACGACACACGGTCGCCGCCCCACAGGAGCGGTGTGCCGGCGGTCAGGGCGGTGAGGGCGGTGGGCTGATCGGTCATAGGGCGACGGTACGACCGTCCTCGCCGCCACGCCCAATGGAGCCGTCCACATCCCCGTCCACGTCGGCGGAAGCGGGATCGTCGCCCGCGATTCGCAGCGCCGTCCTGCGCTCGCTGGCATCCACCGCGAACGGGGCAGGACGGTGCCGGTACAGGCGGGCAGGCCTCCCGCGGCCGGCGCGCCGTTCGTCACCAGTGGGCTCGACAGCCCCCGACGCCAGCACGTCGCGACGGAAGTTGCGCACGTCGAGCGGGGCGCCAAGCACCGCCTCATGCACCGCCTGGAGCTCGGCCAACGTGAAGCGTGCACCCAGCAGCTGAAAGGCGACCGGCGCGTACCGCGTCTTTGATCGCAGACGCGCCACCGCATCATGCACGAACCGCTCGTGCTCGAACGCCAGCGGCGTCGGCAGCGCATCAACCGGCCACCAGCTCGCAGCCTGCGTTGCGTCGTCCACCGGCGACATGTGCTGACGATCGGTGGACTCGGGTGCGGCGACGAGAGCGAGGTGCACCACGCTGCACACACGCACGTCGTCGCCGGCCTGCTGGTCGTAGGTCGCCAGCTGCTCCAGCCACACGTCTTCGATCCCGGCCTTGCTGACCATGGCGCGGCGCGCCGTGTCTGCCAGCGTCTCACCCGGCCTCGTGAACGACCCGGGCAAGCCCCAGACGCCAGCTGCCGGTGGGTACGGACGCCGGTACAGCCGCACGTGCAGCCGCCCATCGATGATCGTGCACAGGGTCAGGTCGACGGCCAGATGCACCGGATCTGGCTGCCAGCTGCGGCCGCTTGGACCGGTCACGTGGCGGTGCATCGCAGCAGCATGGCGGCGCCGCAGCCGTCAGGTTCAGTGCCCGTGCCCGTGCACGACACGTCGTGGCGCTCGATAAGTGAACGCAGGACGATGCGCTCGCGCTGTGAGGTGGAGCGTGATCTGTGCACCGCTCAGCCGGTCTTGAGGTCAAGGCCACGCAGGACCTGATCGCGGTCGGTGAGGTCGCCAAAGATGCGGCGCAGCGGCGGCGGCTCCTCCTTGACCAAGGTTGGCGTCACAACGATGCCTTCCTCCTCGGCCAGCCGAGGCTGCTCGAGCACATCGATCACCTCCAGCTCATACTCGCCCGCAAGCTCGTTGGCGACGATGTCCTGGAGGGTCGCGACCGCCTGCTCCGACCGAATCGTCTGTGGTGTGACGTACAGCCGGAGGATGTAGGGACCTTGCGTCACATCACATCCTTCGTCAGTTGGATGCTACGCCGAACCTCGCGTCGCGTGCCGCTCTACGCCGATCTGACACCCCTACGACGAAGATCGCTGTTGCGTGGCTGTGCGTCCTGCATGGTTGCCTTGCGCACGATGGCTACGGTCGTGCGTCCGTCCCATACGCCCCGGAGCACCCCGACCGTGAGCGAATACAGCGCCCGCAGCATCAGCGTCCTGAAGGGGTTGGAGGGTGTCCGCAAGCGCCCTGCGATGTACATCGGGTCCACCGACGACCGCGGTCTGCACCACCTGGTGTGGGAGATCGTCGACAACGCGGTCGACGAGCATCTTGCTGGCTACTGCGGGCAGATCACGGTGCGGCTGCTGGCCGATGGTGGCTGCGAGGTCGCCGATGACGGACGCGGCATCCCCGTCGATATGCACCCGACCGAGGGGCGACCGGCTGTCGAGCTGGCGCTGACGACCCTGCATGCTGGCGGCAAGTTCGACTCGCAGAGCTACGCGGTTTCAGGCGGGCTGCACGGGGTCGGCGTGTCAGTGGTGAACGCGCTGTCCACCCGCACCGAGGTCGAGGTCGTGCGTGACGGCCACGTCCACCACATCGCCTTCGAACGCGGTGAGGTGGCCGAGGAGCTGTCGGTCGGCGCGAAGCGGTCGGGCCACGGCACCACGGTCCGGTTCTGGCCGGACGACACCATCTTTGACACCACCGTGCTGCGATGGGACCCGATCGTCGAGCGGTTGCGCGAGACGTCCTTCCTGAACCCGGGCCTCGCCTGCCGCCTGATCGACGAACGCGATACGCCACGCTCTACGACCTTCCGGTTCGATGATGGGCTGTCAGACTTCGTGGAGCTGCTACTCAAAGACCACCCGCCGATGGTTCCCACCATCCGGTTCCACCACACCGGCGAGCTGGACGGCAAACCGGTCGCGCTCGACGTCGCGCTGACGTGGAGCACCGGTTTTCACGACGAGCGGCTGCGGTCGTACGTGAACATCGTGCGCACCGCCGACGGCGGCACGCACGAGGAGGGCTTCCGGCGCGCGCTCAACAGCGTGTTCAAGGAGTACTCCGAGACCAGCCGCGCCAAGACGAAGAAGGACCCCAACCTCGACGGTTCGGACCTGCGCGAAGGTTTGGTGGCGGTCGTGTCGCTGAAGCTGCCGGACCCCCAGTTTGAGGGCCAGACAAAGGGCCGGCTCGGCTCGGCAGTCGCCCGCGGCTACGTCGAGCAGGTGGTGGCCGAGGGGCTGCGTGACTGGGTGCACGCCAACAAGGTTCAGGCCACCAAGGTCGTCAAGCGCGCCGTGCTCGCCGCACGTGCCAGAACTGCGGCGAAGGCGGTCCGGGACCTCACACGCCGCAAGGGGCTACTCGATGTCCAGTCTGCGGGTCTGCCCGGCAAGCTCGCTGACTGCACCTCACGTGAGCCAGCCGAGACCGAGCTGTATGTGGTCGAAGGCGACTCAGCTGGCGGCTCCTCCAAGCAAGCCCGAGACCGGCAGACCCAGGCGATCTTGCCGCTGCGCGGCAAGGTGCTCAACGTCGAGAAGGCCCAGCTCAGCCGCGTGCTGCAGAACACCGAGATCCAGTCGTTGATCAAGGCCATCGGCACGGGCATCGGGCCCGAGTACGACGCCGAGAAGCTTCGCTATCACAAGATCGTTCTGATGGCCGACGCCGACGTAGACGGCGGCCACATCACCACACTGCTGCTGACGTTCTTCTACCGGCTGATGCCGCAGCTGATCGCGGATGGTCGCCTTTATCTGGCCCAGCCGCCGCTGTACCAGCTGCGCAAGGGCGACAAGATCGCGTACGCGATGAGCGACCAAGAGCGCGCCAAGCTGCTGCGCACCGAGTTCAAAAGGTTCACGACGGTTGACGTTCAACGCTTCAAGGGTCTCGGAGAGATGGATGCCGAGCAGCTGTGGGCCACGACGATGGATCCGGCGCGCCGCACGCTGCTACGCATCGACGTCACGGACGCCCAGCGCGCCGACGATCTGTTCGTGCTGCTGATGGGAACGCAGACCGACCCTCGTCGTGCCTGGATCGTGAAGAAAGCCAAGTTCGCGACGAACATTGACGTCTAGTGGTCTGGCCAGCTGATAGAACAGAGCTCCTTCGCTCGTCGTCCAACCGGCCGACGCGTGGGGTGGGGAAGGTAATAGCATGGAATGGATGACCGAGACACCACTGCGCGTTGAAGAGCTCATAGGCGAGGACGCGGCGTACGCAGCTGACGTCGTGGGCACGACCATCGAGGTCGTCTACCAACCGCAGGTGCACCCGTTGACCGGTGCCACCATCGGGGCCGAAGCGCTCGTGCGCGCCCGACGGCCAGACGACAGCTACGCGAACAACGCTGTGTGGCTGCCGGTGCTCGAGCAGATGGGGCAGACCGGGCCGATCGATCGCCACGTCGCACACATCGCGCTGGGCGTGCTGGCGCGACTGCGGCCCGTGCAGCCTCGCATGACAATGTCGTTGAACCTCTCGCCGGCCCGCTCCAACATCCGGTACGCCGCGACCCTGATCGAGCTGCTGACGTATTACGGGCTGCCCGGCGAGAACGTCACAGTCGAGATCACCGAGACCGCCGCCGTCGACTCGATGCAGCTGCTCGCCGCGACCACGGACGCACTCAAAGAAGCAGGCGTCCGGGTGTCGTTGGACGACTTCGGCACCGGCTGGTCCTCGCTGCTGCTGGTGCAGCGGCTGTCGTTGGACGAGCTGAAGATGGATCGAAGCCTTATCAACGACCTGCGCGACGGGTTGCGCACGGCTCGCGCAGTGGCACGTGGTGTGCTGAGCATCGCCGAGGAGTTGCAGCTGGAGGTCGTGGCGGAGGGGCTCGAAAATCAGCAGCACGCCGTTGCGTGCTCGACGTGGGACTTCCATCGCTATCAGGGATGGGGGTTCGGTCGTCCGTCAACGCCCGGCAACCTGCACGCCCGTCTGGTCGACGCGTCACCGCTGATCCCGGCCCGCGCGTCGCAAGCGCGCCACGACAGCATCGAGCAGTCGCTGACCGCCACAGGCGACGACATCGAGACGATGGTGACGCCGAAGATCGGCGTCCCACACGTTTCCTGACCGACGCTGCATGACAGCGGTCGGCGTAGCCTGCGCTGCGACGCGGCTCGGGGGCTGGTTGTGGACCGTAAGGACCATCGGAGCGCACAGGTCAAGGTGCAGCGAGGCGGGGCCTGCGCACACGACACCGTGCTGCGCGAGTCGCCGCTGCGAGTCGGGGTGGCCGCACGCGGAGCCGCGCCCATCGCCGCGTGGAGCACGCTGCGGACGCCCGGTCACGACCTCGACCTTGCGCTCGGCTGGTGCGTCGCTGAAGGTCTCGTCCGTTCGATGAACGATGTGGTCGACGTTCAGCGCTGCACCGACGCGGACGGACGGTCGCGGCCCGACGACGTCACAGTCCGGCTGGCGACGCCTGCCCTGCCGACACGACTGCTGGCGGGCACGGCCGCGCGGACCACCAGCACAGCAGCCTGCGGCCTGTGCGGCCGCGATGACCTGCACGCCCTGCTCGACCGCTGCCCCCCCGCGCCCCGCACGGACGTGCACACCTCGTTGCCGACACTCGCTGCGTTGCTGGTAGAGCTCGAGCTCTACCAGCCGCTGCACGCGGCGACCGGTGGTGCCCACGCGGCCGCTCTTGGGACCGCGGACGGACAGCTGCTGCAGGTGCGCGAGGACGTTGGACGACACAACGCGGTCGACGCGGTCGTCGGCGCTGCTGTACGCGGCGACCAGCAGGCCGACGTGCTGCTGTTATCAGGCCGCGCCGGGTTCGAGCTGGTGTCCAAAGCTGTGGCCGCACGTGTCGCAGTCGTGGCCGCGGTCGGCGCTGCGACCGACCTCGCGGTGGCGACAGCTGAGGCAGCAGGCATCACCCTCGTCGCGTTTGTCGGCCGGTCCCACGGCGGCACCGTGCTGACGCATCCCGACCGCTTGGGACTCGATATGCCAGCCCTCGGAGGCCCGCGATGACCGCCCCCCCGCCAGCCCACGACGCGCGCGGACGGGCCCCGTCCGACCCTTCCGCGTTGGAGCACCGGCCGGTGCCCGACCATGCAGCCGGCATCCCAGCTGTGGCGCAGACCATCCGTGCGACGGCGGCCCGCGTCGGGCTACGACGTGGGGCTCAGCTGCTGTCGCAGGTGAACCAGAAGGACGGGTTTGACTGTCCGTCGTGCGCCTGGGGCGATCCTGAAGGTGACCGCTCCTTCGCCGAGTTCTGCGAGAACGGTGCCAAGGCTGTCGCGGACGCCGCGGACCGGGCCCGCGCAAACCCGGTGTTCTTCGCCGATCACTCGGTCGACGACCTGCTCGGTCGCT
>JBLFZR010000075.1:0-6751 GCA_047610595.1 Nitriliruptoraceae bacterium
AACCCGTTCTGTGCAGGTTTCACCCCGTATGCGGGATGAAACCTGCACAAGACGGACGTTTTTTCGGACGCCGTCAGGTGACCTCCCAGGTGGTGCCGGTGCGCATGATGCCCAGAGGTAACGGACCATCGCTGAACTCAGCGGCTGCGCTCAGCACCTGATTTCAGCGGCTGCGCTCAGCGGCTGAAGATGCGTTGCATGATCGATGGGCCCTTCGCGGCCTGCTTCTGGGCGTCGGTGCAGGAGCACCACTGACCGGACGGCACCTTGGCCTTGACCTGGTCGACGTGGTTGCCGCAGCCGGACCACGTGGTCTTGGCGCAGGCGGGGCAGTTCGCTGGCTGGCACATGTAGGGGTGTCCTTGCGTGGGTGTTGATGGGTGGGAGGTCAGTGGTTGCGGAGGTGCTCGCCGTCGATCGACGGAGTGACAGCGCCGCCGTCAGGCCATCGCGACACGAGGGCGAATCGGCTACCGCGGATCAGCGTGAGCCGGCACTCGACGTGGCGGTCGCCCACGTAGCCCATTCGCTCGACGCGCAGCACGGCTTCGTCCGGGTCGAGCTCGAGGCTGGCGCGTAGCTCATCGTCCGGCGCGACAGCGGCCACGATCTCCTCGCCACGATCGGGGACGACGCCGGTGCGTGCACGCAGCTCGTCGTACAGGGCCGTGTGCGCGAAGTCGGCGTCCATGAGCGGACCACCGAGGTCCGCGGGCAACCAGACCGTGTCCAGCGCCAGCGGCACGCCACCGGCACGGCGCAAGCGCGTCAGCTGGAACAGCGGGGTCACGGGGTCGACGCCGAGGCGATCGGCGGCACGGGCGTCGACCTGCCAGCCCACGGACAGGACCTCGCTCGCCTGCTCGATCCCACGGGCCTCGACGGCTTGGAACAGGCTGTACAGGGCACCGAGTGGCTGGACGAACTCGGTCGATGAGACGACACTGCCCTTACCCCGCTGCCGGTCGATGACGCCGCGCGCCTGCAGCCGGCCCGCGGCCTCGCGGACGGTGGCGCGGCTGACGTCGTAGCGCTCCACGAGCTCGCGGTCGGTGGGGAACCGATCGTCGAACTCGCCCGCGACCAGCCGGGCCTCAAGGTCGTCGAGGACCTGGCGCCACAGGGGCCGCTTCGCGCTGGAGGTGCTTGTAGGCGGCACCGTCACGCGCGCCACGGTCATGGCGTGGTCTCGAGCCGCGACATCGCGTCCGCGAGCTCGCCGTCGACGAGCACGACCTCACGCCCGGTGCGTGCGACGATCGACGCTGCGATGCCCGCGCGGTACCCACTGGCGCAGTGCACCCAGACGGGTGCGTCGGGCAGCTCATGTAGCCGCGGCAGCAGCTCGTGCAGCGGGATGTGGAGCGCGCCGGGGAGATGCCCGTCCTCCCACTCGCTGACGAGGCGCGTGTCGAGGATCGTCAGACCCTGCGTGACGCGTGCCGTCAGCAGGTCGTCGAACCCGGCGACCCGGTACTGGCCATCGTGGCTGTCACGCGCATCGTCGGTGGTCGCCTGCCCGGCGAGCCGGTCGACCCCGATCCGTACGAGCTGCCGCTGCGCCTGCGTGATGTCATCCGGAGTATCTGCGATCAGCGTCAGCGGCACCCCCCAGTCGAGGATCCAGCCGAGGTAGGTCGACATGCTGTCGGCGAGCTCGACGTTCACCGTCCCCACGAGGTGTCCGTCGGCGTACGCACGACGGGAGCGCAGATCCACGACCCACTCGCCCGCGTGCAGCCGACGCTGGAGCTCGGCGCCGTCGACCTGCGCCGGCGGCGTCAGGTCCACGGGAGCCGGACCGTTGCGGTTCAGCGGCGCCATGTGCGCGTAGTACGCGGGCCAGGCGTCGAGCCCCGCCAGCAGCTCGGCCACGAATGCGTCCTCATCGTTGGCGGTGAGCGCCTGGTTACGGACGCGCTCCTCACCGATGGTGGACTCGGTCGCGCCGCTGGTGTCGCCCGACGAGCAGAAGCTGCCGAAGCCGTGCGTCGGCAGCACCTGGACTGCATCGTCAAGGGCGTCCGCGAGCCGGTGCGCCGAGCGGTACTGCGCACGGGTGAGCTCATCCGTGCGGTCTGCGCCGATCAGGTCGGTTCGCCCGACCGAGCCGTACAGCAGCCCACCGCCGGTCAGGACCGCGTGGTCCTCACCATCGGTGCTGACCACGTACGACAGGTGCGTCGGCGTGTGCCCGGGTGTGTGGACCACGCGGACCTGCAACGCGCCCACGGTCAGCGAGTCACCGTCGCGGACGGAGTACCGGTCGAAGGCGACGTCCTCGTCAGCCGCGACGGCGTACACCGCCTGATGGCGCTGCGACAGCTCGAGGCCACCGGACACATAGTCGTTGTGCACGTGCGTCTCGAGCACTGCGCCGAGCCGGACCCCAGCCTCGATCAACGCGGCCTCGACGCGGTCGACGTCACGCTGCGGGTCCACGACGAGGCCGACGTGGCCGTCATGGACCAAGTAGCTGCGGTCGCCCAAGCTGGGCGTCTCGATGATGACGACATGCATGGTCGTGCTCCGGTCGTGGTCGGTCGAGGTGGGGTGATGATTGATGTTGAGCTGCTGGCTGCCTGGCTGGTCGAGCGGGGCGGTCGCCACAGCTCGACGACGCTGAACGAGGTATGCGGCGATACCAGCCACCGGGGGCGCGAGCGCCCACAGCACTGCCGGTGACGGGGCCTCCCGGAAGAGAACGAGCGACGCGGCCGCGAGCACGAACACGCCGAACACCCCACGGAGCCGCTCGGACGGGACCCGGTGCACCTGGGATGCACCGACGAGCGCCCCGATAGCTGCAGCCGCCGTCACCGGGGCGACGGTGCCCCAATCGATGTCCACGGTCGTCAGGTAACCCCCGACGGCGGCGGCCGACTTCATGGCGATGATGACCAGCGAGGTCGCGATGGCCTCCGGCATGGCCAGACCGCCCATCAGGACGAGGGCTGGGACGACAAGGAACCCGCCGCCGGCACCGACGAACCCGGTGACGGCGCCGACCACGAGGCCCTCCCCCGCGATCCTCACCCAACGGCTGGAACCGGTGTGCGGCGGCGCGGAGCTGCGCCCGTTACCCGAGAGCATGGCGACGGCGGTGACGGTCGCGACGACCGCGAACGCGATCAGCAGCACCTGCCCGGGCACGCGTGCTCCCATCAGTCCACCGGCGTACGCGCCGACCATCCCGGCCGGACCGAACACCGCCGCGGTCCTCCAGGAGATGCGGCCCGACCAGGCGTGCGGACCGGCACCGACGGCCGACGTGATACCCACCACCACCAACGATGTGACGACCGCTTCGGTCGGCTCCATCCCCCCGACGTACACCAGCAGCGGCACGAGCAGGATCGATCCGCCGCCCCCGAGCAGGCCTAGGCTCACGCCGACAAGGGCGGCGAGCAGGACGAGAGCGGTCATGCGAACCTCCGGGCAGATGATGTGGATCGGTCGCGCCCCTGAAATGTACGGACATTCTTCTGAATGTCCGTACATTGCGCAGCGACCGCACACGATCGGCCGCGCGCATGTCATGCACCGCGCATGATGCTTGGACGGCTGTCAGTCGACCTTCCACGTCGTGCCGCCGGTCAGCAGCGCCTCGAGATCGTCCGCACCATCCTCGCGGCGGGCTCGATCGACCTGTGCCACGACCTCTTCCTCGTACACCGGCCGCTCAACCTGACGTAGCACCCCGATCGGCGTCGGGCCACCCTCTCGGCGCATGCGCGAGAGCGCGAACGCGCGGGTGGGATCGTGCATCGTGGGGTCGTGCACCAACGCGCGCTCGGCGACGTCCTCGCCTTGGATGAGCTCGATGCCACCGGTCGCAGAGGCCGCAACACCCTTGTCCCGGTTGGCGCCGAAAACCATCGGCTCACCCACCACTAACCGCAGCCCTTCGTCGTCCTTGGTCTCGCGATCGGTCACCTCACTGAACGCGCCGTCGTTGAACACGGGGCAGTTCTGGAGGATCTCGACCAGCGCCGCACCGCGGTGGGCATGCGCCGCGGCCAGCGTCTCTGTCAGGTGTTTGCGGTCGCGGTCGATCGTCCGCGCGACGAACGTCGCCTCGGCGCCGAGCGCAAGGGTCGCGGGCGTCAACGGCTCGTCGATCGAGCCGTACGGGGTGGACTTGGCGACCGTCCCGACGGGCGAGGTCGGCGAGTACTGCCCCTTGGTCAGGCCGTAGATCTGGTTGTTAAACAGCAGGATCGTGAGGTTTACGTTGCGGCGCAGCACGTGGATCAGGTGGTTGCCGCCGATCGACAGCGCGTCACCGTCGCCGGTCACCACGAAGATGTCCAGGTCCGGGCGCGCGACCGCGAGACCGGTCGCCACGGCTGGCGCGCGGCCATGAATGGTGTGCATCCCGTAGGTATCCATGTAGTACGGGAACCTGCTCGAGCAGCCGATTCCGCTGATGAACACGGTCGACTCGGGCCGCGAGCCTGCGTCGGCCAAGAACGATTGCATCGCAGCGAGAATCGCGTAGTCCCCGCAGCCCGGGCACCACCTGACCTCCTGGTCACTGGTGAAGTCCTTCTTGGTCAGCTGTGGCAGCACGGTTGGGTTGCGGGCGGGCGTATCTGTTGCGCTCATGACGCATCCTCGTCCAAGTAGGTGATGGCCGCTGCTGACAGCTCGGCGGAGGTGAAGGGCTGCCCCGTCACGCGGTTGTGCCCGCGGATGTCCACGAGAGTGCGGGCACGCAAGATCTGGGTGAGCTGCCCCAGATTCGCCTCCACGCACAGCACCTTCGGGTACCGCTTGATGGCTTCGTCGACGCCGCGCGGCAGCGGGGACAGGTGCCGCAGCTGTAGATGCGCGACCATCCGACCCTCCTCGCGCAGCCGTTGGACGGCAGCCCGGATCGGTCCGTCGCTCGAGCCCCAGCCCACGAGCAGCAGGTCGGCCGCCCCGGCGTCGGGGTCGTCCACCTCGACCGGCGCGAGCCGGTCGGCGATGCGCTCGACCTTCTGGCGCCGCAGAACCGTCATGTCGTGATGGTTGGTGGGGTCATAGCTGATGTTGCCGCTCCCGTTGAGCCCATCCTTCTCGAGACCGCCGAGGCGATGCTCCAGTCCGGGCGTGCCCGGTTTGGCCCACGGTCGTGCGAGGGTGTCGTCGCCTCGCAGGTAGGGCAGGAAGCCCTCCGGGGTGTTCGGCCCGGTCGCGTACGCGGGGTCGATCGGGTCCAACACGTCCAACGACGGCAGCTTCCACGGCTCGGTCGAGTTGGCGAGGTAGCCGTCGAGCAGCAGCACGACCGGCGTGCGGTTCTCGACGGCGAGGCGAGCGGCCTCGTACGCCGCGAAGAAGCAGTCGGCGGGCGACGTGGCTGCCACGACCGGCACTGGTGACTCACCGTTACGTCCGTACAGCGCCAGAAAAAGATCCGACTGCTCGGTCTTGGTCGGCAGGCCCGTGGAGGGGCCGCCGCGCTGCACGTTGATGATCACACAGGGCAGCTCGGTCATCACGGCCAGACCCATCGCCTCTCCCTTGAGCGCGATGCCGGGCCCGCTGCTGGCGGTGACCGCCAGCGCCCCGCCGAACGCCGCGCCGACAGCTGATCCCATCGCAGCGATCTCGTCCTCGGCCTGGAAGGTCCGCACGCCGAACCGCTTCAGCTTGGCCAACTCATGCAGGATGTCCGAGGCCGGCGTGATCGGGTAGCTGCCGTAGAACAGGTCCATCCCAGCGCGGTTCGCGGCTGCGATAAGCCCCCACGCGGCCGCTTGGTTGCCGGAGATGTTGCGGTACGTACCCGGCGCCAACGACGCCGGCGGTACCTCGTACACGTAACGGAACGACTCGGTCGTGTCTCCGAAGTTGCGACCTGCCCGCAGCGCCTTCACGTTGGCCTCGACCATGGCGGGGCGGCTCTTGAACTTCACCGCCAGCCAGTCCTCGGTCGTGCCCAGCGAGCGCGAGAACATCCAGCTGACGAGCCCGAGCGCGAACATGTTCTTCGCCCGCTCAGCCTCCTTGCGGTTGAGCCGGCCATCCTCGGTGAACGCCTCGAGCGCTTTGACCGTCAGCGACGTCAGCGCGACCGCATGCAGGTCGTACTCCTCCAGGCTTCCGTCCTCGAGCGGGTTCGTCTCGAAGCCAGCCTTCTCGAGGTTGCGCTTCGAGAAGGCATCCGTGTCGATGATCAGCGTCCCGGTGGCGCGCAGCGCGTGGAGGTGCTTCATGAGCGCCGCTGGGTTCATCGCGACCAGCACGTCGGGCTGATCGCCCGGCGTGTGGATGTCCTCGGCCGCGAACTGCAGCTGGAACGAGGACACCCCCGCCAAGGTCCCAGCGGGGGCGCGAATCTCTGCCGGGTAATCCGGCAGCGTGGCGAGGTCGTTGCCAGCGATAGCAGACTCGTTGGTGAATCTGTCGCCGGTCAGCTGCATCCCGTCGCCGCTGTCTCCCGCGAAGCGGATTGTCGCGGCTTCCAGCGTGACGGTCTGGCGCGGTACGTCAGTCGTGGCCATACAGGTGAGCTCCCGTTCCCCCGTGCAGCCAACCTAGTCAGACCTCGCCGCCAACACCGAAACTTGTTGCCGAAGGCGTAACGTCAGCTCCATGGACACCCCTCCCCCGCCTGCGCCGCCGCCGCCCGCGCCCCGTCAGTCGGTCCCCCGTCAGTCGGTCCCCCGTCAGTCGGTCCTCGGACGGCGCCCGAGCATGCCGATGATCTTGCTGCTCGTCGCGGCAACGCTTGCGGGCGCCATCGTGCTGGTGGGCATCG
>JBLFZR010000076.1:0-6732 GCA_047610595.1 Nitriliruptoraceae bacterium
CTCCGAACAGCGCCGAGAACCGGTCACACCAGATCGCGACGCTTGCGATGGTGGTCAGGTCGAGCGCATCCGGGATCGCGTAGACGAGGTCGCCGATGTTGCCACGGAGCGGTCCGAGGTCGAAGCCCTCATCGAAAGCTGACGACTCGGCGTCCGCCGCATCGTCATCGAGATAGACGTACAGGTCCGGTCCGTTGTCGGTCGCGAGTCCTGTGATCGTCAGCACACGAGTGCCATCTGCGAGCTGTACGACCGCGACCGCGCCCGAGGTGCTGTGCTCACGGCTGATAAACGACCCTTCCAGCAGCGTTACGGGCGCCGTGGAGGGTGCGGTGGGGGCGGGCGACGGGCTTGGATCGGGCGCGGCAGCTGCCGGGGCGTCGGTCGGGGCGTCGGTCGGGGCAGCGGGGTCGGTGACCGGCAGCTGCTCGGCCACGACCTCGTCGATCAGCAGCAGCCACGGCTGGGTCAACGCCAGCACGCCGCCAACCAGCAGGAGCACGGCCACGAGCGTGCCGATGCGACGTCTGGAGCGCCGCGGGGTGGTGTCGGTTCGGTCCATCGCGGGCTCACGTGTTGGGTACGGCTGGCGACCAGCATGACAGACTGCAGCGTCCGTCCAGCCATAGATGTAAGCAAGCTGTCATATGACGATGGCCGCCCCGAAGGGCGGCCATCGTGTGTTGTGTGCTGTGGATCAGCGGTTGGCCATGTCCACGTAGTCGCGCTCGCCGGAGCCAACGTAGATCTGGCGCGGGCGGGCGATGGCCTGCTCGGGGTCGAGCAGGTTCTCCTCCCACTGTGCGACCCAGCCCGGGATGCGGCCCATGGCGAACAGCACCGGGAACATCGACGTCGGGAAGCCCATGGCCTGGTAGATCAGGCCCGAGTAGAAGTCGACGTTGGGGTACAGCTTGCGGCTGACGAAGTACTCGTCTTCCAGCGCGTGCTTCTCGAGCTCGACCGCGATGTCCAGCAGGTGGTTCTTGCCGGTGACCTCGAACACATCGTGCGCGAGCTTAGAGATGATCCGCGCGCGGGGGTCGTAGTTCTTGTAGACGCGGTGACCGAAGCCCATCAGGCGGAAGTTGCCGTTCTTGGCACCCTCCACGGCGTCGGCGACGTTGTCGACCGAGCCGATCTCCTCAAGCATGCGCAGGACAGCCTCGTTGGCGCCACCGTGCTTGGGGCCGTACAGCGCGGCAGTTGCGCCGGCGGCGGCCGAGTACGGATCAGCGTCGGACGAGCCGATCACACGCATCGTGGTCGTGGAGCAGTTCTGCTCGTGATCCGCGTGCAGGATGAACAGCGTGTCCATCGCCTTCTCGAGCACCGGGTCCGGCTCGTACTTCAGCTCGGTCGTTTTGTACATCATGTTGAGGAAGTTCCCGGCGAACGACAGGTCGTTGTCCGGGTACGCGTATCGCATGCCGATCGAGTGCCGGAAGGCGAACGCGGCAAGCGTCGGGAACTTGGCGATGAGGCGGACGATCTGCTGCTGACGCGTTGCGGCGTCCAGCGAGTCCTTTGCCTCGGGGTAGAACGTCGACAGGGCGCCGACCGTCGACACGAGCATCCCCATGGGGTGCGCGTCGTGGTGGAAGCCGTCGATGAACGTCTTGATGTTCTCGTGGATGAAGGTGTGGTGGGTGATCTCGTGCACCCAGTCCCCGGACTGCTTCTCGTCCGGGAGCTCGCCGTGGATCAGCAGGTACGACACCTCAAGGAAGCTGGACTTCTCGGCCAGCTGCTCGATCGGGTAGCCGCGGTAGCGGAGGATCCCGGCTGCCCCGTCGATGTAGGTGATGTCAGACCGACACGAGGCGGTGTTCTTGAACCCAGGGTCGTAGCCGAGCAGACCGAAGTCATCCTCGGAGACCTTGATCTGGCGCAGATCCATCGTGCGGACAGACCCGTCCGTGATCGGCATCTCGTACGTCTCGCCCGTCCGGTTATCGGTGACGGTGAGGGTGTCCTTGGGGACGTCGGACATCGGTGGTGGCTCCTCGAGAGTGCGGTGGTCTGGCCGGTCTCACAGGGCCGGGCAACCGCCGTGGACGCTACCCGTCGCGTAGGTCGAGCGGCCGGAGGACGACGCGTGAGGTCGCGCGGCATCGCCGTTCTTCGCGGTCACACGGCACCAACGCGGCTGTGCGTTCAGCGCGCGAGGAGGCCGTCATCAGTAGTTCAACCTTGAACTATTGAGGGGTATGCGTGATGATTCGAATCACAACGACCTGCCGCAGTGGCAGGCACGACACGGAGCCACACGTATGACCACGCAGCTTCCCCCCGCCGGCGTCTGGGCGATCGAGCCCGACCACTCGACCGTCGAGGCCGTCGCCAAGCACATGGTGATCACCAAGGTCCGAGGCCGGTTCGACACGATCTCTGGGAAGGTCGAGGTCGCCGATGACCCGCTCGCGTCCCGTATCGAGGTGACCATCGACGCCGCCTCGATCAACACAAACAACGCGGACCGCGACGGGCACCTGCGCAGCCCCGACTTCCTCGACGCGGAGGCCAACCCAACCGTCACGTTCGTGTCGACCGCGATCCGCGCAGCCGGCGATGCCTACGAGGCGGATGGCGTCCTCACGCTGGCAGGTAAGTCCAACCCCGTCACGCTCTCGGTGCAGTACGGCGGACTCGCCCAGGACCCGTGGGGCAACACCCGCGCCCTGCTGTCGGCCGCGACCACCATCAACCGCGCAGACTTTGGCCTGACGTGGAACCAGACCCTCGAGTCCGGTGGCCTGCTGGTCTCCAAGGACGTCAAGATCGAGATTGAGGTCCAGCTCGTCCAGAGCTGATCGACGGTGACTGCGCACGGCCCGGGCGGCATGCCCGGGCCGTGCCTCGTTGTCAGTGGGCGCGATGAGCGCCGACAGCTCGGGCACCAGCACATGGGGCGCGCATTTCGCAGCCTCCGCCCGAACGCGGCGGCCACCGGGCACCGTGGTGCGTCAGGACGTTCTGACACATAAACGCCCCTGCGGTGCCGTACAGAGGGGTTCTTGCTGCTTTCGTGTGCCAGCGGCACGGGGCGTGCTGGGTGGATTGACCGTAGGAAGCAGGCCGCGTGCACGGTCACGTTTTCGATGCCGCATGCCTGCCGCTGGTCGAGCGTCGCGTCGCCGATCGCTGTGACCGTGACGGCAACGAACGCGAGCGGCGCGACGCCACCGTCGAGGTCTGCCCCGTCCAGGTCTGGCCCGTCGAGGTCTGGCCCGTCGAGCAACGCAACCACCAGCACGCTCGGGGCCGCAGCACGACCACACCACGGCCCGGTGGTCGGTGCGACTCCACAGACGATGAGCCCGTCAGGCGCAGATGCGATTGCTGCACGTGGCCATCGTTGAGCGCCATCAGCAGGTGCGTGCCCGCTGCTTCGACGGACCGCACAACGACGCGCCGCGTCGCCGATCACGTACGGCTCCAGCCGTGCTGCGATGCCATGCATCGAGTCACCCGCGGGCAGGCGTCAACCTCCGGCCGAGACAGGGCCGCAGCACGGCCGAAACACACGCCCCAAAGCCACGACCCCCGGCCGAAGCCGGGGGTCGTGGTCGAACGCAGTCCAACGACTCAGAGGTCGTGGGGCTTGATCGTCGACTTGCCGTGCGCCTTGGCGCGGGCGGCAGCGTCAACGAGCAGCGCCTTCACCTTCTCGTCGAGGGCGTCCGCGAGGTCGCTCGACGATCGCATGTCGAGGCTCGAGACGTGTGCCTTGACCTTGCTCTGGACGACGAGGTCCGCCATGTCATGCTCCTTGTGTGGATGAATCGTGCCGTGCACGTTGGGTGCGAACTCTAGGCACCCGTTTGAAGGAAACCGCGCAACCTCACCCGTTGCGGGCGCAACGATGTCAGCTTTCGCCCACGAAGCCCCGATGACCGGATGTGAGGTCGGCTGCGCACAGCACGTGCGACAGACGCGACATCGCTACCGTCGCAGGGACCGATTCCACGCCGCACCCGTCCGAAGGGCACGTCATGGCAGCACCCATGCGCCTGCTTGTCGTCGACGACGATGTGGACTTTCGGCTGTTGCTCAGGCATCAGCTCACCCATGTTGCGGGCCTTGAGGTCGTAGCGGATGCCGCCGACGGGTTCGAGGCGCTCGAGCTCGTGGACGCGCTTATCCCCGACTGCGTTGTTATCGACCTGATGATGCCGGGCATGGACGGATTCGAGCTGATTGGCCTGCTGCAGCAGCTCGCCACGCCGCCGGGGATGGTCGCGTACTCGGCGATGGCGAGCGGCGATGTGATGCAGCAGGACGCTCGGCTCGGTGTCGAGCTTCTGATGAAGTCAGGCGATCACACGGCTCTCATCGAGGCGATCTATCGCTCGGTCGCGGTACGTCCGGCGGACGGCTACGGCGCGACTCGTGTGCCCAACACGGTGCTCTGAGATGGCCGATCGGGGACGCACGCCACAGGTGCCGCACAGCAACGAGCGCGACGGCGGGGGCGCGACGGGCGAGTCCGAGCTAAGCGTCGAGGAGCTCGAGACCGTCGACGCACTCGTCGAGCTCGGCATCGACCACCAGTCAGCGCGCGCAGCGGTGGCCGACAAGCGGGTGGCGCTGTCGCTTGCGAGCAAGGTGCTGGAAGAGCCCACGCCCTACACGCTCGAACAGATCGCGGACGCGTCGGGTGTCCCGATCAGTGTCCTGTCCGAGATGCACGCCGCGACAGCGGTGGTGGGGCCGTACACGCAGCAGGACCTGGAGGCCGGGCACATGCTGGCACAGCTGCTGCAGCTGTTCCCGCTTGACGCGTTGCTTCGCAGCGCACGAGCTCGCACGATGGCGCTCAGCCAGGTGGTGCGGTCGGACGTGTCGCTGGTGCGCGACCAGATCATGGCACCGCTGCGGCAGGCCGGCGCGGACGATCTAACGGTGGCGATCGCGCTCGCCGAGAACGCCGCTGAGTTTGCGCGGGTCAGCCGCCGACTGCTGGTGTTTGAGTACCGCAACCAGCTGCGCCAAACCCTCAGACACGAGCTGTCGGTGATGGCTGTCAACAGCGACGGTCCACAGGTCACCGCCTGCGTCGGTTTTGTTGACCTTGTTGGTTACACCGCGCTGGCCGCCCGCGTCGACCCGAGCGGTCTTGATGACCTGCTGGATGTGTTTGAGCAGAAGGTCGTCGACGCTGCCAGCTACAGCGACGACGTGACGGTGGTGAAATACCTCGGAGACGCGGCCATGTTTGTGTCGTCCAACCTCCGCGAGCTGGTCGATGTCCTGTTGCGGCTGGTGACCCCGACGGGCGAGGACGAGGAAGTACCGGTCCGTGGTGGCCTCGCACGCGGCGATGTGCTGCTGCGCGAGGGCGACTACTTCGGGACGCCGGTCAACGTCGCGGCGCGCCTCACAGACATCGCACGGCCGTGGTCGTTGCTGGCAGACGACGACCTGCGCGACGAGCTCCGCGACCACTACGCGACGCGTCGCATCCGACCGGTGTCTGTCCGCGGGCTCGGGCATCGCCGTCCGGTGTCCATCCGGGCCAGCTTCGAGGTGGCGCCCCCGCCAGTCGACGATGTGGACACCAGTCAGGCATGACCGTGTCAGCCGCGCATGGGGGCCTCAGCCCAAGCCGGACGGCTCCTCGCTCGGGTCCCCTGTCGGGTCTTCGGTCGGGTCCTCGGTCGGTTCCTCGGTGGGGGACTGGTCCGTCGACAGCTCCCGTATCACCGCCTGTTCGATCGTCGTGACCGCCTGCAGCACCAGCTGCACCCGCACCCGCACCGTGGCCAGGTCGACGAGCGCCGGGCTCGTCAGCGCGTCTTGCGCGCCGGCCGTGGCCGCCGCGACGAAGCCGAACGGGTCCTCGACGCCGAACACCTCTGCGAGACGGTCGTTGTAGCTGTCGACGTTGACCGCCTCGAGCAAGATCACGGCCTGGGCTACCCACGCGCTGGCGTTCGTGGCGTAGTCAAGATGGGCCTGGGCCCAGCCCTGCAGCCCCGGCACCTGTGCCGCGCGGCGGGCCGCAGCGCCCAGCTGTCGCAACGGTTCCCGTTCTGACCGCCACTGTGCGATGAGCTCGTCGGGGTCGGTCGCCGCGGGCTGCTCCTCGACCACCGTGACGTACGCGTGCAGGTGCTCTTGCACGTTACGGACAGCCTCGCTCCACGCCTCGGCTGCCACGGCGGCTTCCTCGATCTCGGCCCCGAGGGCGCCTGCCTCGGCACGCAGCGATGCGAGCTCGGTCAGAACCGCGCGGGCGGCCGTGCCCGACACCAGGTCGTCCGGCACCGGGGCTGGGACGTTCGTTTGTGCCTGCAGAGCCTCGGTGCTGTCGCGCAGCGCGCGCAGCGCGGCCTCGCGTCGACCGTCAACCACGATCGCCTCGCGGGCGCCGACCGCGAGGTGCGCCTCGAGCGACTGACGCAGCCGTTGCGCGTCGGTCTCGATCATGGCAGCAGGAAGCTCGTACGCCTCGGCGATCTCGATGACGGCGGACGCCAGAGCCGCACGTGCCTGCCCACGCTCGGCGGACTCGACAGCCTCACTGTTGGCCTGGGACTGCAGCAGTGTCCGGCCGCCGACTGTGGAAAGCAGCAGCAGCAGGCCGAGCACCCCACCTCCCACGAGCCATCGGCGACGGCGTGCGATCATCGCGCCGGCCGTTCGCTCGGCCACGAGGATGCCGGTGGCGACCCGATTCGTAGACACAGGGCTCGGCGAGGCAGCGCTGTCGTCGCTGTCGGGCGTGTC
>JBLFZR010000077.1:0-6555 GCA_047610595.1 Nitriliruptoraceae bacterium
CGCATCCGGTGGTCGCCGTGTTGCGCGACGCAGGTGTGACGGTGATCGGCGGGCTCGCCCTGTGGCTGCACGAGGCTCCGTCGGACCGGGTGGTGGCGATCACCGGCACCAAGGGCAAGAGCACGACGGTCAGCATCCTGGGACACATCTTGCGAGGTCTTGGGCATCGAACGTTCGTCGGGGGCAACCTCGGTGTCTCGCCCTTTGACCCGGCTGCCATCGTGGACGGCGAACCAGAGCTGTGGGTGGTCGAGGTGTCCAGCTACCAAGCGGCCGATCTGGTGCGCGGGCCACGTGTCACTGCCGTGACAGCGCTGTCGCCAGACCACCTCCAGTGGCACGGCAGCGTGGCGGCGTACTACCACGACAAGCTGGCGCTGACGCGGGCGGCGGGGGTTGAGGTCACCGTCGCCCCGGCCGCAGACGCGACCGTGCGTGCGCACGGCGCCGATCTCGGCGGCCAGGTGATCTGGGTCGCCGGAGACGGTGATGACGGGTGGAGTCATGTGCTCGGGCTGCCGGGACAGCACAACATCGTCAACGCCCGCATCGCGGCGATCTGCGCGCAGCAGCTGGGAGCCACCGACGGTGACCCAGCAGGCCTTGCTGCGGCTGCAGCCGGCTTCGAATCGCTGCACAGCAGGCTGGAGACCGTGGCGTCAGGTCACGGGGTGCTCGTCGTCGATGACGGACTGTCGACCAACGTCCTGTCCTGTGTGGCCGCCCTCGAGGTGTACGCCGACCGGCCGGTCGCGCTGCTTGTGGGCGGCCAAGACCGAGGCATCGAGCACGGTCCGCTCGGGGATGCTGTTCGGCGGCGGGTGTTTCCGACGCTGCTGGTGGCCCTGCACAGCAACGGCGACGCGATCTTGGAGGCCGTGCGTTCGCAGCTTTCCGACCGACCGGCTGCTGCTGCGGTCGAGCTCGCGGCCAGCGTTGCCGCCGCGAACGACCCCGCCGGGCTCCGCGCAGCGACCGAGCACGCGGTTGCGTGGGCCCGTCAGCATGCAGCTGTCGTGCTGCTGTCGCCGGCCGCACCAAGCTTTGATCACTTTCGGGATTACCGTGATCGCAGCGCCCAGTTCGCCGCGATCGCGGGACCGCTGCTGCAGTAACGGCTGACCGGCCGGTGCGAGCTGCATATTGAACGGGAACTCAGAGGCCGCGGCAGATGTTGCCTCGCCGAGGCCGTGCGCTGGCTGTGGCGTCTGCCCCTTGCCCTAGCCGCCCGGTTCCTGGCCCTAGCCGCCCGGTTCCTGGCCCTGGCCCTGGCCCTGGCCCTGTATCCCTGTCCCTGTTCCTGTCCGACGATTGAACGAGGCGTCAATGCATCGCCTGATCGGTTCGCTGGTGCTGGTTGCACTCCTGCTTGCGGCGTGCTCCGCGCAGCAAGATCAGGTTGCGGCGTCTGCCGCCGAGCCCGAGGTCGAGGCGCTGTGGTGGCAGGCGACGACGCTCAACGGCGAGCTGCTGGACGCGACCGATCTTGCAGGCGGCGATGTCGTGCTGTGGATGTGGGCGCCGTGGTGCAGCGTGTGCAACCGGGAGGCGCCGGAGGTGGCGCGTGCGCTTGCAGATCTGCCCGATGACGTAACCCTGATCGGTGTCGCTGGGCGTGATGAGGCCGGGGCGATGCAGGACTTCGTCGCCGAGCATGGGCTGCAAGCGATGCAGCACGTCGTGGACGAGGACGGCGCACTCTGGGCCTCGTACTCGATCAGCTACCAGCCGGCCTGGGTGTTCATCGCAGCGGACGGCGAGGCATCGGTGGCCGCAGGAGCGATCGGCTATGACGGTCTGTTCGCAGGCATCGAGCGGGTCTTCGGCGACAGCTGATCAGGGCTTGCTGGTCAGGCCGAGAGCATCAGCTGGCAGTCGAGAAGAACCACTCGAAGGCGGGGAGGTTGCGGCCGACCCACCAGACTGGGATGACAATCGCCAGCGCCGCGCCCAGCACAGCCGGGATCTGGGCACGTACGGGACGGGTGCCGCGCTCGAAGCGCCACCACGCGACCAATCCCCACAGCAGCAGCGGCAGCAGCATCATGGTCAGCGCGTTGTGGTCAGCCGCGAGCAACAGGTCGCCCCGGGTCAGCGCCCGGGTCGCGCGGAGCGTCCCGCAACCGGGACAGTCGAGGCCGCCCGTGACCCACTTAAAGGGGCAGATTCCGAGCGATCCCTGCTGGTTGGGATCGATGAGGTTGACCACCACACACACGCCAAGCGCCGCGCCGGCCGCGAGGGCCGGGCGATGCGGGCGGCCGCGGATGCGATGCGTCAGCAGCGGTGCGGTGGCGGTCAACGACATCGGGTCCTCAGAGGTCGGCGATGCCGGCGCTGAAGGCGATCACGACGAACACGAGGTAGATGGCGATGACGGCGATGCCGGAGCCGACACCGATCAACGTCCATTTCTTGGCCTTCTGCGCTGCGACGGTCGCGCCGGCGATGTCTCCAGCAGCGACGAGGCTGTTGGCCTTCGACGCGTTGACGATGCCGGCGATGCCGAACGGCATGCAGCACAGGAGGGTGACGACGATCGACTGCCACAGCCACGGGTCGGGGGCTGGCCCATTGGGGTTACCACCGGCGCTGATGCCTGCTGCGAACGAGGGAGCGGCGGGGGCGGCGGCCTGGGCCACACCGGCCGCGGTGTGCTCGGTCCACGCTGTGCCGTCCCAGTAGCGCTGCTGGGTGGCGTCGTTGGGGTCTGGGTACCAGCCGGCCTGCGGTGTGTCGGTCACGGTGTGCTCCGTCTTGAGGTGTGGCGTGTGTGTGGTCTATCGGGCTGGCGTGCAGCGGATGTGGACACTAGCCCGTGGGTCTCGCGGACCGTTAGGGCGCCTAGGGGGCGTGTGGGGCGGGGAGCGCGTGCTGGACGGCGGTCGGCATGGTTGATGGCCGAGATCCGTCCCACGCGAGCTCGCCGGTCGCGACCCACCACAGCATGACTGCGTCGGCCCACCAGTCGGGGAGGTCGGCTAACCATCGCAGCACGGCATCGCCGTCCTCGGCGTGCCCGTCGCACCACGCGTCGATGCCGAGCTCGGTCGTGCACGTTCTACACAGGGCGCGCCACGGCACCGGGCCGCAGGTTGGCACCAGCCGAGGTGCGTCGTGGCACCGGTCGCACGGGCCCGCGTCGACGGTGGTGGGGCCGGCCTCGTCGTACGCCAGCCACGGGATGGTCGACGACAACGCCGACCGCAGCGCGCTGCGGTCGGCGTTGTTGAGTGATCGGATCGTCACGCCTTGCGGACGGTCGTCCCAGCCATGTCGTCGTGGTAGCCGCGGTGGTCTGGCGAGTTGTTGATGGTCACAGCGATGTAGATCGCTGCGACGAAGCCTGCAAGGGCACCGATGATCGGCACGATCTGCAGCGCGACCCACGCGTTGCGCTTGAACGAGGCCTCCACGTCGGGGTGCTCGCCGTCGGCTCCGGTGACCGAGAGGCCGAGGAGCATCTTGCCGACGGTCGCACCGCGCGTTGTTTCCATCGCGACGTAGTAGCCCATCGCGATGATCGTGGACGCGATGCCCGCAAGGAGCGCGTCAAGCTCCCACGACAGCACCCCGCCGACGATCCCGATCAGCACAGAGTCAATGAGGCGCGCACCGAATCGCAGACCGAGTGTGGCCCCGGCGGTCCCGGGAGCCGCAGGCGCAGCAGATGCAGCCGGAGCGGCTGGTGGCGGTGGCGGTGGCGGTGGAATCGCAGAGGGAGCGGCTGGCGGCGGTGGCGGTGGCGGCGGAATCGCAGAGGAGTCCTCGAGCGGCGGTGCCGAAGGTGGGGTTGGCACGGCAGCAGCTGCATCGTCGTTGGATCCGTCGCCGGTCGGCCAGCTCGGTGTGTCACTCACGTTCGGTTCCTTGCCTCGGTGCACCGTCACGGGTGCGTGGGTGCATCAGGCTAGTCACCTCGCGGCCGCTGTCAGCGGGAGTCCTACGTGCGGTGATCTACGAGTGGGGCTGCGCGTCGCACTCGGGCCATTAGCCTCCGCGCCACCTCGACTCCCGGAGCATCCCCGTGCGTACGCATCGTCTTGCAGTTCTCGCAGGTGACGGAATCGGCCCCGAGGTCACCGACGAGGCCCTGAAGGTGCTCGATGCCGTGGCCGAGGTGGAGGGCTTCACAACAGACCGCACGACGTTCGACCTGGGAGGGCAGCGCTACCTGACGACCGGCGAGGTGCTGTCGGACGAGACGCTGGAACAGCTGCGGGGATACGACGCGATCGTCCTGGGCGCGATCGGCACGCCTGACGTGCCGCCCGGCGTGCTCGAGAAGGGGCTGCTGCTCAAGCTCCGGTTCGCGTTCGACCAGTACGTGAACCTGCGGCCTGTGAAGCTGCTGCCCGGGGTGACGTCGCCGGTGGCCGGCCTGACGCCTGAGCGCTGCGACATGGTCATCGTGCGTGAGAACACCGAGTCGGTGTACGCCGGCGTCGGCGGCGCGCTGTACGTGGGGACCGACGCAGAGGTCGCGACGCAGACCAGCGTCAACACCTATCACGGTGTGGAGCGCGTTCTGCGTTACGCCTTCGAGCTGGCGATGAAGCGCGACAGACGACTCACGCTGGTGCACAAGACGAACGTGCTGACGTACGCCGGTGGTCTGTGGATGCGCACCTTTGACGCGCTCGGTGACGCGGAGTTCCCTGAGGTCGCGCGCGATTACGTGCACGTCGACGCGATGTGCCTGTACCTCGTCACCCAGCCCGAGCGGTTCGATGTTGCGGTGACCGAGAACCTGTTCGGTGACATCATCACCGACCTCGGCGCTGCGGTGCAGGGCGGCCTCGGCCTCGCTGCGAGCGGCAACATCGACCCGCTGCGGCGCGGCCCGTCGATGTTTGAGCCGGTGCACGGATCGGCTCCCGACATAGCTGGACAGGGCGTGGCCGACCCGGTCGCCGCGATCCTCTCGATCGGCATGCTGCTCGAGCATCTCTCAGAGACCGCTGCGGCCGCCCGCGTTGAGCGTGCCGTCGGCGAGCATCTCGTCGGCCGGAGGGCCGGAGCGGTCAGCACGACAGCCGTCGGGGACGACATCGCGGCCCTCGCAGTCCGGTGACGAACCGACCTACACTTGACCTTTCCCAGCTGGATAAAGCATGCCCTCCGTACGCGCTCGCATCGCTCGCAAGACCTTCGGCGGTGTCGTGTCGGCACTCAAGCGATGGCGCGAGCGCGAGACCGGACCGATCGGACCAGACGCCTCAGACGAGCTGTTTGAGGCCGGAGCGATCGCGGTGCGCGAGGCGCTGGAGCTGATGACGCGCAGCAGCATCCGTGCCCGCGGCGTCGACGAAACGCAGGCGATCGGTGCCCCGGTCCCGACGTGGTGGTTTGTCCCGACGCGCCCGACCGACGGTCGCGTCGTGCTGTATCTGCACGGCGGCGCCTACGTCGCTGGATCGCACGGCACCCATCGTGGCCTCGCATCGGCGTTCGCCCGCGCTGCAGGCGCACGGATCGTGCTGCCGGAGTACCGACTGGCGCCCGAGAATCGCTTTCCGGCCGCGGTGGACGACGCGCTGGACACCTATCGCTGGCTGCTCGAGGTCGAGGGTGTGGCAGCAGACCAAATCGTTTTCGCAGGTGACTCGGCTGGTGCGGGACTGGTCGTCTCTACCGCGCTCGCGGCCAAGGCCGCTGGCCTCCCGCAGCCGGCGGGATTGGCATGCATGTCGCCGTGGACCGACCTGACCGGCACGGGCGAGTCGTTGGTGACCAACGAGGGGGCCGACATCTGGCTCGATAGCAGCCTTGTGGTGCCGGGCGGCCGGATCTACGCGGGCACGCAGGCAAGCAACCCGCTGGCGAGCCCGCTGTTCGGCGACCACAGGGGCCTCCCGCCAACACTGGTGCATGTGGGTGGAAACGAGGTCCTGCTCGATGACTCCCGGCGACTAGTCGCTCGGATGCGCGCAGCCGGCGTGGACGCATCGCTGGGTGTGTTCGCTGGTATGTGGCATGTGTTCCAGGCCGTCCCTGGCATCCCGGAGGGACGCCGGTCGCTGCGCGAGATGGGCGCGTTCGTGCGTCGGGTGACGGCGGCGGCGCCCGCGATGAGCACGTCCGACCGTTAGGGTCATGGTCCCGGCCAGGGCGGTCGGCTTTTGCGATCAGGCGGTCCACGATGTCCAGCGTCTACAAGAAGATTGAGCTCGTCGGGTCCTCAGTGGACGGCGTTGACGCCGCCATCAGCGGCGCGATCGGCAAGGCCAGCGAGAGCATCCGCAACCTCGACTGGTTTGAGGTCAAGGAGATCCGTGGCTGGATCAAGGACGGCCAGCCGCAGCACACGCAGGTCACGCTGACGGTCGGCTTCCGGCTTGATGACGGCGACGATGCCTCCTCCGCCGGCAACGAGGCATGACCCAGTCGGCCGCGAGGTCGCGACCAGCCGGCGTGTGGGCGTCCCTCGCGCGCCGGACGTAGCCTTACGAGGCCTCTAACAGGACCTGCCGTGGCTCACGTTCCGCTCCCGCTCGACACTGATGTGTCGCGAGCGGTGGATCTGTATGACACGACGCTGCGTGACGGCACCCA
>JBLFZR010000078.1:0-6474 GCA_047610595.1 Nitriliruptoraceae bacterium
TGCACCGGACGCCGTCATCAATCACGACGACCGCTTCGTAGCGATCGCTGATCGCTTGCATAATCACGCGGCGCACGGTGACAGACGCGGGCGTGCGGCGGGCCCCGAGGCGAAGCCGCGCACGCTCCCGAAGCACCGCACTAAGCACGCGGTGCTCGACCGTCGGTGTCAGCAGCTCGCGGAGCTGGCGCACATCGCGGCGGCCGGCCAACGTCTCGACGTACCAGCCAGCGAGCGCACCGGCGAGTCGCTCAGCCTCGCGCCGACGGGCTACGTCATCGAGCTCGAGCGGGTTGGATGTAAGCATCCGTCGGCGTGGCTGAATCGTGTGACGACCGGTTGCGGTGGCCCGGTCGGCGGTGAGGTGGGCGGTGCGGGTCACGTGGTGTCCGGTCGTGGAGTGGGGGCGGATTTGGTGCTCAGACTGCGTTGCAGATCGGGGGTGCCGACAACACGCAGCCCCGTTGGGGATCGCGCCAGCCACACCGTCCAAGCGCGCGCGTGTGGCGCGGCGGTCGCGGCGCCGACCGGCCCTCGGCCGTACAGCGCGACCTCGTAGATCTCGTCGTCGAGCTGACCGACGGACGTGATGTCATCGGGGGCGAACCCGGCCACGAGCAGGGCGTCGACGATGAGCGCGAGCGTGGCGTCGGTGGTGATGGATGCCGCGTCAGGGCTGCCGCCGCTGCCGTCGATGGTGACGGGAACGGTCACCGGCCACGCAGGCCCGACGGTGACGTGCGACGTCGCGCTCTGGTCCGCGGGCGTCGTCACGGCGACGGCGACCGCGACGGGCGCGGGCGCGTCCCACGCGTCTCCGTCATAGCCGATGGCGGTCCCGTGGACGGTCAGCACCGCGCGTCGCTCTGAGAGCTGGCGCGTGTCGACAACTGCGAGGTCGAGCGCCCACCGCTGTCCGCCCGCTCGGTCATCGACGGTGGAGGCGACAACGTGACGGGCGAGCCGCAGCACCTCGGCTGTGACGGTGGGGTGCAGGCTGACGGCGCCATGTGTTGTCGCGGCACGATCAGCAGCGGCCGGGCGTGCACCGTGCGCGGAGCTCTGCCCAGGTGATGGCGCGGCCGAGGCTGAGATCGCGGGTGTCGGACTGCTCGGGGGGGTGATTACCGCGGGGTTCGCAAGCAGCAGGCGCGCCGCACCGGTCAGAGCGAGAACGGCTGCAACGCCCCACGGTGCGATCAGCAGCAGTCCTCGCCGCCGGCTCTCCACGGCTGCAGGTCCGGTCGTGCGGGTCATGAGCGCTCCCTCTCGGAACAACACAGTATCACTCTTATGCAGTTTCATTGCGTCTCATGTTAACACAGATGTGTGTGACGTTGACAGCGGAGGTCGCCGCGCGGCGTAGCCTCCGTCCTAGACCAGGAGGTCACGTGTCGGACGTCGCCAGCCCTTCAGGCACGCAGGGGCAGCCCGAGCCGTAC
Source organism: Nitriliruptoraceae bacterium (assembly GCA_047610595.1). Taxonomy (GTDB): domain Bacteria; phylum Actinomycetota; class Nitriliruptoria; order Nitriliruptorales; family Nitriliruptoraceae; genus JBFGFG01. The sequence continues at coordinate 1,443 of JBLFZR010000078.1, forward strand.
ATCGAGGTCGCCGGTGGCGTGCAGCCCGACGGCTCGATTCTGCGCACCGAGCTGTCCGACGACGACCGCCGACGGCTTTTTGAGGCGCAGGCGATGCCTTTGGCCGACCGTCTGTTCGGCGCGGCGATGCGTTACACCCGCGATCCTGTGGACGCACAGGACCTTGTGCAGGAGACGATGGTCAAGGCGTACCGGTCGTTTCACCAGTACCAGCAAGGCACGAACCTGAAGGCCTGGATGTATCGGGTGCTTCACACGACGTTCCTATCGATGTACCGCAAGAAGCAGCGCCGTCCGCAGGAGAACCTCACCGATGAGTGGGGTGACCACACGCTGTACGACGCGGTGGGTACGGCGGGATCAGCTGAGTCTGAGGTGCTGGAAGGCTTCACAGACACGGTGGTGAAGGACGCGCTCGCGGCCCTGCCGGAGCAGTTCCGGATGGCGGTCTACCTCGCCGACGTTGAAGGCTTCGCGTACAAAGAGATCGCTGAGATCATGGGGACGCCCGTCGGCACCGTGATGTCGAGGATCCACCGGGGAAGGCGTGGCCTGCACGCCGCGTTGGAGGACTATGCGCGTGCACACGGTCTGATCCGCGACGGGAAGGAAGCGTGATGAACCCCTTGAACGAGCCCAGTCCGGAAGCTCTGGTAAGCGACGGCTGCGCCCCGGCGCTAGACGGCGGCGCCGACTGCAGTGAGCTGTTTGCGAAGCTTGACCTGCTGCTGGACCGTGAGCTGCCGCTCCACGAGCTTGACCAGCTTGAGGTGCACCTTGCTGCGTGCCTGCCGTGCGCCGGGCGTCGCGATTTTGAGTCGCAGCTGCGTGCCGTGGTGCGATCACGGTGCGCGGACCAAGCGCCGGCAGCGCTGGTCGAGAAGATTCGTGCCAAGCTCGAGCTGCCGGAGAACCCGGTCAGCTGACTTTCGGATCGCCGTGCTGCGGCTGCGGGTGGGGGACGGGTTGCGCCGTCGGGCGTGTGGCCATGGTTAGCCTCGCGGGCGACCCACGAGGAGGGCCACGATGCGTACCCAGACTGTGCTCGTGACCGGTGGCGCAGGCTTCATCGGTTCAACCCTCGTCGATCGGCTGCTGGCTGAGGGGCGCCGTGTGGTGGCCGTGGACGACCTGTCGACAGGCTCGCTCGCAAACCTCGAAGACGCTCGTCGTGACGCGGCAGGAGAGTTCGAGTTCCAGCGCGCCGATGTGGTTCGGGGCGGCCTGGACGCTGTGGTCGAGCGTCACCGTCCAGAGGTTGTTGTGCACCTTGCGGCGCGTGCATCCGGCGCCGCAAGCGTTGTGGACCCGGTTGGCGACGCGATGGTCAACGTGGTGGGCACGATCAACGTGCTTGAGGCGTGTCGTCGCTTCGGCGTCAGCAAGGTTGTGATGGCGACGTCCGGCGGAGCGGTCGCCACGGACGCGGAGCTAGACAGGCTTCCGCTGGACGAGACGTGGGACGGTCCGGGCCTGTCGCCGCACGCGGCCGCCGAGCGTGCCGCCGAGGAGTACCTGCGCACGTACGGGTCGGTTTACGGCCTGCGCTGGACGGTGCTGGCGATGAGCAACGTGTACGGCCCGCGTCAGCGCTCTGGTGACGGTGCCGGGGTCGTCGCCACGTTCGTCGACGCGATGCTGCAGGGGCGACCGACCACGATGCACGGTGACGGCCAGGCGACGCGGGACTTCGTGTACGTCGACGATGTCGTGCACGCGCTCGCGCTGGCGATGGAGCGCGGCGACGACGAGCGGTTCTGTGTTGGCACGGGTCAGCGCACCTCGATAGACAGGTTGTTCGCGGCGCTGGCCGCGGCGACCGATCATCGCCGTGATCCGGTGTTCGCGGACGCACGGACGGGCGATGCTCGACATGCGTCCGTGGATGCCCGTGCCGCGGCGCATGGGCTGGGGTGGAAGCCGTGGACCTCGCTGGCCGAGGGGCTCGCCGCCACACTGCGCTGGGCGGACACGCGCGGGTGAGAGCGTTCCACCTCGGTTGGTGACAGGGCGCGATCAGTCGGGCACGGTCTGCTAGATTATGGGTCGGCTTGACGCAGGGAGCACGGGCGATGGCGTACGCGGATGAGGTCGGAGCGCGGCTCCGAGCTGTTCGGTCACGAACCGGGTTGTCGCTGCAGGATGTAGAGCGCACCTCAGAGGGCGAATGGAAGGCCGCGGTCGTCGGCTCGTACGAGCGGGGCGACCGAAACATCTCGGCGTCACGGCTGTGCGAGCTTGCGGACTTTTATGGTGTCCCCGCCTCCGACATCCTGCCGGATGAGGGTGCTGCTGCTGGACACCGAGACCGCCGAGCCGGTGCGCTGGTGATTGATCTGAGCGCGCTGGCCCGGTTGGCCGACGAGTTCAGCGGTGTGGCCCGGTATGTCGAGTCGATTCGGGTCCAGCGGGGCGATTTCAACAATCGGCAGCTGTCGGTCCGGGCCGACGACCTCCGTGCGCTGGCCATCATCGAGAACCTGCAGCCCGATCCGTTGCTCGAGGCGTTGCGGCAGCAGGGAATCATCCGCGACGCGGGCTGACATCGGCGGCCCCGAGTCGGGTCGCTCAGAGCGAGAGCACGGGTGCGCATCGGTACGCTGCGCCGCATGGCACAGAACAACCGCGACCGACGTTCTAAGGGACGCCCACAGGGCAGGCCCAAGGCGACCGCATCGCCCGAGCAGGAAGAGGCTGTCAGGCTGTCACGCTTGCTTGAGAAGGTGCTGGAACGCATCCCGGCAACCCAGGCAGCCGTGCTCCGCTGGCGCATGGGTCTCGAGGACGGCCAGCCTGCCTCGACCGCCGAAACCGCGCGGCAGCTCGGGCTGAGCCTCGCCGAGACCCGTGACATCGAAGCCCGGGCCTTTGAGCACATCCGCGAAGCCATCCCGGTCGAGCATCTGCAGCGCTTCCTCAAGGCATGACGACGCTGGTTGAGCTTGTCGGCGGGGCTGGTCTTACCGATGTCGAGGTCGACCAGCTGCTGGCGATCACGGCGGAGTGGCAAGTCTTGGCGGACCTGTCCTTCGCGGACCTGGTTCTGTTTGTGCATGACCGCGAGCTTGACCAGTTCGTCGCGGTGGCGCAGATGCGCCCGTACACCGCCCAGACCATCTACCACGAGGACCTCGTGGGCGAGCGGTGGGATGCAACCCAGCGCCAGGCTGTCGCTCGGGCGTTTGTCGAGGGCCGAATCGTGCGCGATGGTGATCCGGACTGGTCCTCAGGTGTTCCCGTCCGTGAGGAGGCGATCCCTGTCCCCTTCGACGGTCGGATCATCGGGGTCGTTACGCGTGAGGCGAACCTGTCGATGGTTCGCGCGCCGTCGCAGCTGGAGCTGACATACCTCCAGACGGCCAACGAGCTCTCGGCCATGCTCGCCAGCGGTGCGTTCCCCTACCCCGGCGAAGAGCCAGAACGTGAGCTGGCACCACGCGTCGGGGATGGTCTGCTGCGTGTTGATCCCGCCGGTGTCGTGCAGTACGCCTCGCCGAACGCTATCTCTGCGTACCGCCGCCTTGGTGTGGTCGGGCACGTCCTGGGACGCACGCTGTTTGAGGTCGATATGGATGCCGAGGCGCTGGGAGAGGCGCTGGCCGACGGGGAACCGCACGAGTCTGAGGTCGAGGCACGTGGCGCGGTGGTGCTGCGTCGGCTGCTACCGCTCACACGCGACCACGAGGTGCTCGGGGGGCTGCTGCTGGTCCGTGAGATCACCGAGCTGCGTCGGCACGAACGGATGCTGCAGTACAAAGACGCGACCATTCGCGAGATCCATCACCGGGTGAAGAACAACCTGCAGACGGTGGCGTCGCTGCTGCGGTTGCAGTCGCGACGGCTCACGTCGGAGGAAGCTCGTGAGGCCCTAGGGGAGTCGGTCCGTCGCATCTCGTCGATCGCACTCGTGCACGAGACGTTAAGCCAGGACTCGCGGCAACGGGTGTCGTTTGACAAGATCGCCGAGCGGCTGATGGGCATGCTTGCGGTGGGTCTCACCGCTCCCGACCGCCCCGTTGCCATCCACACGCATGGGTCCGCGGGCGAGCTCGAGGCAGAGATCGCAACCCCGCTCGCGCTGGTGGTGTCAGAGCTGGTGCAGAACGCAGTCGAGCACGCCTTCCCTGACCGCGGCGGCAGCATCGACGTGACGCTGGAGCGCAACGGAACCCAGCTGACCGTCATCGTTGCTGATGACGGTGTCGGCATCCCGGAGGGCTGGAACCTCGAGGAGGCGGCGAATCTAGGCCTGCGTATCGCGTCGACGCTGGTCGAGACCGAGCTTGCCGGTTCGATCCGCGTGGAGCGGGGGCCCGAGGCTGGGACTCGCGCTGAGGTGCAGCTGCCAATCCCGGAGTAACCGTTCGCAGCTAGCCCGAGCTGTCCATCGTGCCGCCGGTGTCTTGGCCGCCCGCGGTGGGGTCTTGCCCGTCAAGCAGTGATGGGGCGATGGCGAATGTCAGCACGGATGTGATGGTCAGGACGATGCCCATCACGATGGCTCCACGGAACCGGTTGGGCACGCGCGGCTCGATCGGGAGCCCGGGTCCTGGTGTCCAGCGCTCGGCGCGCTGCAGATCATCGAGGGGCACCTGCCCGCTCGGAGTCGTTAACCAGGTTCGCGTGGTCACTTATCTACTCCCGTGATGCCCCGCAGGGTACGACGAACGGCGGCCCGAGGGGCCGCCGTTGAAGCTATCGGTCGTTCAGACCGCGACGCGGCGACGCTGACGCTGACGCTGACGGCGCAGCGTGCGACGCTCGTCCTCGTTAAGACCGCCCCAGATGCCAGCATCTTGGTTGGTCGCAAGCGCGAACTCGAGACATTCTTCTCGGACGTCGCACGTGTTGCAGATGCGCTTTGCGGCGTCCATCTGGTCCACGGCAGGTCCAGTCGTGCCGATCGGGAAGAAGAGCTCGGGGTCCTCGTCACGGCAGGCTGAGGTTGTGCGCCAGTCCATGCGGCGACCTTTCAGATAGTGCGGCACATGCGAAGGAGGGAGGCATGTGGAGAGTTCGTGAAAGTGTTCAC
>JBLFZR010000079.1:0-6430 GCA_047610595.1 Nitriliruptoraceae bacterium
AGCACGGCGAGCACCGGTTCGCAGCCCAGCCACGGGCTGTCGATCGCGGCGTCGGACGTGAGCAGTGCCCGGTGACGCGCGATCCGACGGGCGCCGTGCTCGGCGCCGATGGCATCGTGGATGCGGGCGCGCGTGGCTGCGACGGCTGGCACGAGCAGATGGCTGCCGAGCGGGCCGACGGGCAGCTGGAGGATGGTGTCGGCCCGGGTTCGTTCGAGGCCCTCCGGCAGCAGCACGGCGCGAGCTCGAGTCCCGGGCTCTGCGGCAGCTCCGTCGCACAGCACCGCCTCGACGAGGGTGCGGTCGACCTGCAGGAAGCAGACCTCAGCATCGGGTGCGATGTCGGGATCCGCCCAGTCGACCCCGGGTGCCACGGTCAGCAGTCGGCCGGCTGCATCACCGGTTGCGGCACGTAGATCTGCGACCGAGGGGCGGTGCTGCGCCAAGCTCCGAGCCCGGCGGCCTGTTGCATCGCGTCGATCAGGGTCGGCGTGCACGATGGCACCCCGGCTGGTCAGAGCCGGGTCCAGCGCGTCACCCACCACAACCTCTACATCGACCCCGAGCACCGACGCTCGGTCACGCGCCAACAACGCTCGGCCCGGATCTTGCTCCACGGCCAGCACTGCTGCGTGGGCGGCCATCCCCACGGCGTCGCCGCCGGTACCGGCGCACCGGTCCTGCAACGGGCGAGCCGCAGAGGGACGCACGTGTGCCAGCGCTGCGCCGGCGCGCGCAGCGCGCCAACGCACGACGCTCGGGTGGCTGGCCTGCTCCTGCGCCTCGCGCGTCAGGATCAGCTGGCTCGCACCGTCGACCCCGGCAGCGACCGCGCGTAAGCGTGCTGTGGCAGCCGACAGCACGAACGCGCTCCTGTCCCCCGTGAGGGTCCGTCGCAACGAGGTCGCGATGGCCAAGGGCTCGTCACCTTGGTTCAGCCGTGCGGCGGCGTCGGTCACGGCGGCACGGCCGTGGGCCAACACCCACGCCACGATCTCAGGGTCCAGCTGCTCCACGTCATCTCCGGGTTGCGCACATGATGGGGGCACACGGCGAGTGCGACCTCGCGGGGTCGTACCATCGCACACATGCAACTACTACGACTTGACCTCCCCCTCCCAACCGACCTACGCAGCCCCGTGCTGCTGATGGCGCTGGATGGGTGGACCGATGCCGGTGAGGGTGGCACGCGCGCGGCACGAGAGCTGCTTGAGCAGCTCGATGGTGTCCGCCTCGGCGATCTCGATCCTGACCTGCTGTACGACTACCGCGATCGTCGCCCTGTGCTTGAGATCGAACGCGGCGTGCTTGGAACGCTGGATTGGCCCAACCTCGAGCTTCACGTCCTGCGCCCGCCGGACGGTCCCGACCTCGTGCTGCTGCTTGGGGCGGAGCCTGATCTTGGTTGGCGACGGTTCTCGGCGGCGATCATTGATCTGGCTGCGACGCTCGGGATCACCCGCTGCTTCGGGTTGGGTGCGGTGCCAGGCCCGCTCCCCCACACCCGTACGGCCAAGCTGATCGTCACCTCGACCGACGAGTCGATGTTCGATCGGTTCGGGCGCCCGCGTGAGGAAGTTGTGGTGCCGGCTTCGTGTCAGGTCGCCCTTGAGCGTGAGTTCGGTGCAGCTGGGCTTGCCGCGACGGGCTTTTGGGTGCGGGTTCCCCACTACGTCGCGACCGATTACCCGGAGGCCTCGCGGGTGCTGCTTCGCACCCTTGCGAGCCTGCTCGGCATCGAGATCGCTGATGCACACCTCGAGCCAGAGATTGAGCGTCAGCGCACCAAGCTGGATGAGGCGGCCGCTGGATCGCCGGAGGTCGGGGCGCATATCAAGATGCTTGAGGAGGCGTACGACGCCGACCTGAGTGACGACGAGCCGATCCGTGGCCCGATCCCGACCGGCGACCAGATCGCTGCCGAGTTCGAGCGCTTCCTGCGCGACACCGACAGCTGACAGCCGATCGGTCGAGTGGGTCACCGAGCCCGAATCCGGGTTGCTACACACTCGACCGTCGGTTGGCTGCGCGTTACAGGCGGAAGTTGAGGTCGGCCTCGATCTCGGCGGTCTCGATCTGTGCGAGCTGGAGCTTCCCGGAGATGTCCCAGTTCATCGACTGCCAGCGGGTGACCTGGTCGAGCACCCAGATGCCGGACTGACGCGCACCGTTGCCCGAGCGGCCGTTGCCGCCGAACGGGAGGTGCGCCTCGGCGCCGGACGTCGAGTTGTTCACGCTGCACATGCCAGCTGAGATTCCGTCACGGAAGCGGAACGCGGTGCGCGCGTCCGAGGTGTAGATCGACGACGACAGCCCGTAGCCGTGGCCGTTGGCCATCTCGAGCCCCTGTGCAAAGGACGAGAAGGTGGCCATCGGGACCAGCGGCCCGAACGTCTCCTCGTGGTAGAGGACGTCATCCATGGTCACGCCGTCGACCACGATCGGATGCAGATAGATGCCGGCGTCTGGGTCTCCCACAAAGCCCTCGCGTGGGTTGTCCGCAGTGATGCGGCCGACGCCCGTGGAGCCGAAGGTTGTGTGGTGGCTCTGAATCTGCTCCATCCAGCGCAACGTGGTGTCCGCGAAGCGCTGGTTGATCATGGGGCCAAACAGGATGGACGGGTCGTTCGGGTCACCAACGACGGCGGTCTCGACCGCCTTCTTGAACCGAGCGCGGAACTCATCTGCGACGTCGTCATGCACCAGCAGGATGCCGAGCGAGGTGCAGCGCTGACCGCTGGTGCCGAAGCCGCTAAACAGCGCGCCCTCGACGGCGAGGTCAAGGTCGGCATCAGGCATCACGACCAGTGGGTTCTTACCGCCGAGCTCAAGCGTCGGGGTCTGCAGATGGCGGCCGCACATCTCTGCCAACTTGACGCCGACAGAGGACGAGCCGGTGAAGCCGAGCTTCTGGATAGTGCCTTCCGCCAGCGCCGACTCTAGGCCGGTCGAGGTGTCCTCACCGGCCGTGAACACAAGCTGGAAGATCTCGGGCGGGATGCCTGCCGCGTGGATGATGCGGGTGAAGGCCTGCGCGATGGTCGGCGTGTACTCGGCGGCCTTCCACACGATGGCGTTGCCGGCCACGAGCGCGGGGATGACGTACCACGACGGCACGGCGACCGGGAAGTTGCCGGCCGTCACGATTGCCATCGTCCCAACGGGCACGCGGTAGGTGAACAGCTGCTTGTCGCTCATCTCGGACGGGACGGTCTGGCCGTACAGGCGGCGGCCTTCGGAGGCGAAGAAGATGCAGGTATCGATGGCCTCCTGCACCTCGCCACGCGACTCGGGTAGCGGCTTGCCGATCTCGTTGGTGATCAGCTGAGCCAGCGCCTCCTTGTTGTCCTCCAGCAGGCGTCCGATCTTGTGGATCGCGACGCCGCGGACGGGGCCGGGCACGGCCGCCCACTCCTTCTGCGCCGCAGACGCCGAGCGGGCGGCGGCTGCGAAGGTGTCCGGGCTGGCGGTGCGGGTCACCCCGGTTACATCGGCTGTGCGGGCCGGGTTTGTGACGGTGAGGCTGCCAGCGTTGGCCTCCTCGAAGGGTGTGCCGTCGATGATGGACCAGACGTCGCGTGACATACATGGCTCCTGATGTGAGATGGTGCGTGTGGTGCGGAAAGGTACGGGTGCGTGGCCGTTGGGCGATTAGGCGGTGAGCGCTGTGACCGCGCGGTCCAGCGCGTCAACAGCCTCGTCGAGCTCAGCCTCGGTCACGGTCATGGTGGGTCGAAAGCGCAGGGTCTGGGGGCCGCAGCCGAGCAGGATGACGTGCTCGTGGGCGTACAGATGCGCCGAGATCGCATCGCGCAGCTCGCCGCTCGCAACGTCGATGGAGGCCCACAGCCCACGGCCGCGCGCCTGTGTCAGCGCGTCGTGGCGCTCCTGGAGCTCGGTAAGCCGCCCGAGCAGGTGGTCGCCCATCTTCGCTGCGTGGTCGATCAGCCCCTCTGACTCGTACACCTCGAGCATCAGCGTGGCGCGGACCATGTCGGTCAGGCTTCCACCGAAGGTCGAGTTGATCCGCGAGGAGGTACGGAAGACGTTCTGCGGCTCCTGATCAATTCGGCCGCCACCGAGCACGCCGCAGACATGCAGCTTCTTACCGAAGCTGAGCAGGTCCGGCTGCACACCAAGCTGCTGGTACGCCCACGGAGTTCCGGTGAAGCCTGCACCGGTCTGCACCTCGTCGACGCCGAACAGGCACTCAAACTCTTCGGTCAGGGCGTACAGGCCCTGCAGGTAGCGCTGCGACAGGTGGGCGTCGCCCCCTTCGCCCTGAATCGGCTCGACGAGGATGAGCGCGATGTCATGCGGGTTCGCTTCGAACGCGGCGCGCGCGGCGGCAAGCGACGCGTCCTCGGCTGCGAGGTTCGCGTCCGCGTTCGCATCGAGCGGGAAACGCAAGCTTGGGGTCGGGATGCGCGGCCAGTCGAACTTCGGGAAGCGGTCGACCTTGCGCGGATCGGTGTTGGTCAGGCTCATCGTGTAGCCACCACGACCGTGGAACGCGCTCTCGAGGTGCAACACCTGCATTCCGAGCTCGGGCGAGCGGCCGGCTGCCTCGTTGCGACGAGACTTGTAGTCGACCGCGGCCTTGCACATGTTCGCAACAGCCAGGGCGCCGCCCTCGATCATGAACATATGCGGCAGCTCCGGCACTCCGAGCACACGCTGGAACGTCTCGACGAACCGTGCAAGGTCCACGGTGTAGACGTCAGAGTTCGACGGCTTGTGCCGCGCCGAGCGCAGCAGCGCGGCTTCGGCGTCCGGCTCGTGCAGTCGCGGGTGGTTGAACCCGAGCGCGTTCGAGGCGAAGAAGGTGAACATATCCAGGTAGCTCGTGCCATCACGGGCGTCCACCAGGCGTGAGCCCTGTGACGCGTCGAGGTCGAGAACCAGGTCGTACCCGTCGACCAAAAGATTGCGGTCAAGAGTGGACATTACGTCGTGTGGCTGCATCCGAGACTCCCGTTGCGTCGTGCCTGATCGAAGCACGCTAACGCAGCGGGGCGGGCCGATTGGGGGTCGTGCTGCGGTCGTGCGATAGGCGTCCGCTCGGCGCCCGCCGACGACGTTGGTACAGGTCAGGGCAGGAGTTCAGACACCGGACGCAGAACACCTCTCTGACCCGAATTTTCTCCGTTCTCAGGACCCGTTCGTGCGCTCCCCCAGCTCTATGCGGCCCATCGTCGCAGCTCTCGCCGTGGCAGCGTTCGCGCTTCCAGCGTTCGGCCCGGCCGTGCTGCCGACAGCCGCCGACGCCGCCCAGCAGGGTGACATCTACCCCGGTAGCCAGTACCGCGAGGAGTACATCGACGCGTTTGATCTGTCGACGTCGGGCGCACCGCAGGACACCACAACGACGCTGCACGCGGACGTGCTGCGGTCGAAGGATGTGGCCTGGTCTGTGCAGCAGCCGATCGTGCTGGTGGTGTCGCCGTACACCAACCACAACGACGGCGGTGCAGGCCTGATGGACGGCAACGGTCCCAGCCCGCGCTTCTATGACTTCCTTGAGGTCACCGGCTCCCTTGACCGCGGATACACGTTCGTGCAGGTCGACCTGCCGGGCTTCGGTGGCTCGGGCGGCTGCAACGACTGGGGCGGCCCAGTGGAGCAGCGGGGTGTGAAGCTGGCGGTTGAGTGGGCTGCGGCGCAGCCATGGTCCACCGGCAAGGTCGCGCTGCTCGGAAAGTCGTACGACGGTTGGACCGGGCTGATGGGTATGGCACAGGACCCGGTGGGTCTCGCAGCCGTCGTGTCGATGGAGCCCGTGTACAGCGGCTACCGCTACCTGCACAACGATGGCGTTCGCTTCCTGAACGCCGCCGCGACACCCGCGCTGTTCCAGGTGTACGACGCGCAGCCGGGTGCGCTCAACGACGAGCCTGCGTACCACCTGTCGGGAACGCCGCAGGTGTACTGCTGGGGCCCGAACTACGCCCAGCAGCAGCTCGACTCCGAGGACATCGGGTTCTGGGCCGAGCGCGACCTGGTCCGTCTCGCAGAGGGAAGCACCGTGCCCTTGTTCCTCACGCAGGGCTTCCTCGAGACCAACACCAAGCCGGACGCTGCGTTCAGCTACTTCAACGCGATGGACAACCCCGACAACCGTGCGTGGTACGGCCAGTTCGATCACGTGCGCGGCTGGGAGCAGCAGGGCGAACGGTTCGCGATGGGCCGCAGCGGCTTCGCGGCCGAGGTCAACCGCTTCCTCGACCAGCATCTTCGCGGCATCGAGCCGAGCATCGATGACCCCGCGATCGCGGTGCAGGACAACCTCGGTCGCTACCGCGCCGAGGAAGCGTGGCCGCCGGCGGACGCGATCGGCCGCACCACGGCCCTCGCGTCGGGCAGCTTCACCGACGGCGTTGGCAGCAGCTACTCGTCGGACGGTGTCTGGTCGGTGAGCCAGGTGCTCGAC
>JBLFZR010000080.1:0-6244 GCA_047610595.1 Nitriliruptoraceae bacterium
CTGACCGTTGGTGGGCAAGGGTGCACCGTCGTGGGTCGCGCTGGGAGTCAGCGCATCTGTGACGATTACAGATCACGCTGCGTGGTCGAGTGAGATGACGCCGTCAAAAGCGTCTCGCACGTCAGTTGTCTCGCACGTCAGTTATGGAGCACGTGGGGCTGCGTGGCATGCTGCGTTGTGTTGCGGTACGGCGCCGCACTGATGAGGAGGAGTCGTCGTGGAAACGATCGAGTTCGCGCTCCGGTTTGATCCGGTCGCGCTGCCGCTTCGGGCGCTGGGCATCAAGCCGTCCAACAGCTTCGTGCGGCTGCACGAGGGCCACATGGACGCCCGGTTCGGACGGTGGCGGGTCCGCACCCCGTACACGAACGTGAAGGACGTCCGAATCACACTCGATTACAGGTTTTACACGGCGATCGGGCCAAGGATGTCGTTTGCCGACGGCGGCGTGACCTTCGGGTCCAGCACCGTGGGTGGTGTGTGCGTCTGCTTCCACGAAAAGGTCGCGGCGCTCAGCTCGAAGAAGATCCATCCTGGCTTGACCGTCACGGTCGAAGACATCGAAGGCTTCTCAACGGCGATACGCGAGCGCGCCGGCCTGGCCTGACGTCGCGTTGGCCTGACGTCGCGTTGGCCTGACATCGCGTTGGCCTGACATCGGGGCTCACTCGGGGCTCACTCGGGCAGGAAACCCTTGCGGTGGACCACGATGACACGTTCCTCGGTGTAGCCGAGGCCGCCAAACAGCGAGCGAGCGCCGGGCGCGTCCGTCGGCACCGCGAGATGGACGCTCGGGACGCCACGCATCGCCATATCCCCCATGGCATCGGTGACGAGCGCGCGTGCGCACCCGTGTCGCCGTGCGTGCTCGGCCACGCCGAGGTGCTCGATGTAGCCCGATCCGTCGGGCTGCAGCTGCGTGCTGATGTAGCCAGCGACCTGCCCCTCGCCGTCGTGCGCGACGCGAATCGCGTTCTCGCTGTCAAACACCATCTGCACACCCGTTGCGTGGGCTCCTGCAAACAGCAGATCATGCAGCGCAGCAACGCCGGCGCGGTCGGCGGCGCGCAGCGGCATCGTACGAGCCGGTTGTGATGCGTCGGGGCCATGCGGGGCGGCAGCGAGGATCACAGACAGGATGGCCGAGCCGGTCTGGGCCTGAAAGCCGCGTTCGTCGGCCAACGTCAGCATCCACGCGTGCCGCGCATCGGGTCCCAGCTCTTGTTCGTCGAACAGCGTGCCCCAGCGCTCTTCAGCGTCCTCGAGCAGGCGCCGGGCGAGGTCGGCGTCGGACGGGTCGGCCGTCCACGGGCCACACCACCAGACGCGCCTCATCTGTCTGTCGATGTCGGCCAGCAGAACGCCCGTCGGTCGGCCGTCGGCGTCGTAGGAGACCAACGTCCGGGCACGCCAGTCTGCAGCCTCTGCAAGCTCTGCCGCGACGTCGTCCGGCGTGATCCCCACGTAGGCAACATGTGTCGTGGGATCGATCTGCCGTTGCGCGATCAGCTCGGCGAGGGGGGTGACGTCGCCGTCATCCAGCGGCCGGATCGTGTGCTGGTTCATGCGGGTGTCGCGCTGCGGGATGTCGGCGTGGCGGGGTGTAGGTCAGTGGCAAGGGCGGCGCGGAGACCGTCTGGGATGGGCTGCGACCGGAGCTGACCGGGCAGGACCGTGACGTAGGTAGAGGTAACGGTGACAGCAGGTCGGCCTGCCACGCTGCTGGTCATCGTGAGGTCGAAGGAGGACGTCCCAACGCGGGTCGGTGTCACCGCGATGTCGACGAGCTCGTCGAACCCAGCGGCGCCAGCGAAGTCCAGCTCACTTCGACGGACCATCACGTCCCACGCAGGATCGGCGTCCGGGCCCCACAGCTCGGCCGGCGCGAAGCCTGCGTGCTCAAAGAACCGTGTGGCTGCGTCATCGGCGTAGGTCAGCCAGTGGGCGTTGAACACAACGCCTTGTGCGTCAACCTCCGCGTAGCGGACGCGAAGCTGGTGAACAAACGGCATGCGAGGCTCCGGCTGGGCGATGATTCGACGCTACGGCCCGGTCGGCCTGCTGGCTGCCCGAAGGGCTTGCGATGACGTTACCCGCGGTAACGTGGAGCGGACTATGACCTCTCAGAACGGACCTGCTATCGCAGCCGAGATCCAGCCCCGCACGACCGCGCCCCGGTTGCTGGCGGCGTACCAGCGGGCCGAGAAGCTGCCGCTGGGCACGAAGATTCTGTCCCAGGGTGTCCGGTTCGCAGCACCGTACTTCCGGACGATTCCGGCGACAATCGACGAGCTGACCACCGGTCGCGTGACCGGTCGCATGCGGCACACGCGGTGGGTGCGCAACCACCTTGGCGGCGTGCACGCGATCGCGCTGTGCAACCTCGCTGAGCTGCTGATGGGCGCGAACGCCGAAGCCACAATCCCGGTCACGCACCGATGGATCCCGAAGCGGATGTCGGTTGAGTATCTCGCCCGTGCGGGCGGCACGATGCATGCGGTGTCGGTTCTTGACCTGCCCGCGGACCTTGCGGACCGCACCGACGGCGTCGACATCCCTGTCGAGGTTTCGGTGACGGACGACGCAGGCGTCGAGGTCTTCACCGCCACCATCGGCATCTGGGTCACCCCCAAGCCCGCCACGCCGACCAAGCCCGCTAGGCGCTGAGCATCGCGGCCGAGCGTTGATCGGTGTCGTGGGCCGGCGTTGAGTCATCTCGGCATGCCCGAACGGCCCGCGAGCGCAGGACCTTCGGCTCAGGCTGTGGGCCAGCGCCGGTGGCACCTTGAACCCACGGCGAGCTGGGAGCGGGTCATGGAGCGGGGCGCAGAGACAGTGGACAGGACAGGCCTTGAGGTGCTGACGATGCCGGAGTGCATGCGACTGGTCGGCACCGTTCCGGTAGGCCGGATGGCGATGATTGACCGCGGCGAGATCGTGGTCTTCCCGGTTAACCACATCATCGACCGGCATGTGGTGGCGTTCCGGACCGCGTACGGCGCGAAGATGGAAGCGGCGTTGATGCGCCACGTGGTCTCGTTCGAGGCGGACGCCTACGACGCCGACGCCCACACGGGCTGGAGCGTCGTGATCAAAGGGCGAGCGGACCTCGTCACCGACGACGAGGACCTCACGAGGCTGGAGGCATCGGGGCTGCGCCCGTGGAGCAACCCGGTCGCCCGGGACACGTGGGTGGTCATCCGCGCCACGGAGGTCAGCGGGCGGCGCATCCTGCCGTCAGACGCCGACCAAGCGCAGGCACTGACGTCATAGGCCGAGGTCGCGGCTGATGATCAGCTTCATTATCTCGTTGCTGCCGGCCCAGATGCGGGTGACGCGGGCGTCGGCCCAGGCGCGGGCGACGCGGTACTCGCGCATGAACCCGTAGCCACCGTGCAGCTGGACGCAGGCGTCGAGGATCTGGCCCTGCACGTCGGCGGTCCACCACTTGGACTTGGCCGCGTCCACGGCCGTCAGCCGCCCCTCGGTGTGTGCGACGATCTGCTGATCGACGTACGCCTGCGTCACCTCGGCGCGGGTGACCATGTCGGCCATGAGGAAGGCGTTGTGCTGGAAGCTGCCCACGGGCTTGCCGAAGGCGGTGCGCTCCTTGATGTAGACGAGCGTCTCGTCGAGGATCGAGCGGGCGTGCGCGATGTTCGCGACGGCCGCGCCGATCCGCTCTTGGGCAAGGTTCTCCATCATGTGGATGAAGCCCTGATCGAGCTCGCCGATCATGTTCTCGGCAGGGACGTGGACATCGGTCAGGAACAGCTCGGCGGTGTCGGCCTCGGGCTGGCCGATCTTGTCCAGCACCCGGCCCGGCTCGAACCCTGGCGTGCCCTTCTCGACGACGAACAGGCTGATGCCGCGCGAGCCGCCACCCGGCGTCGTGGCCGCCGCGATGATCACGAGGTCGGCGGTCGAGCCGTTCGTGATGAAGGTCTTGCTGCCGTTGAGGATCCAGCCGTCGCCCTCGCGCACCGCGGTGGTCTTGAGGGCGGCGAGGTCGGACCCGCCGGACGGTTCGGTCATGCCGATAGCGGTGACCAGCTGGCCGGAACAGAAGCCCGGCAGCCAGCGCTGCTTCTGCTCGTCGGTGGTCAGCTCGACGAGGTACGGCGCGCACACGTCGTAATGGATGCCGAAGGCGCTGGAGGTCGCGACGCTGGCCCGTGAGAGCTCCTCGGCGAGCACCGCGTTGAAGCGCCAGTCGCCGGCCTCGCCGCCGCCGTACGCGGCCGGGACGTCCAGGCCGAGGAACCCCTGCGCGCCTGCCTCCAGCCACATATCGCGGGGGTGGTGGTGGAGCTCGCCGAGCTCCTCCATGCGCGGCATGACGCTGCGGTCGACGAAGGCGGCGGCGGACTCGCGGAAGGCCTCGTGGTCTGCGTTGAAGATGGTCCGGGTCGTCATGGCAGAGCCTCTGTGCTGGTGGCCGGCGGAGCCTACGGTCCGATGACTGCGTCCCGGAGGGTCAGTCGGTCGCCCGCAGGATCTGCTCGAGCAGAGCAGTCGTCTGACGGGCCGGCCCGATGCCGAGCTCATCGACCAGCATCCTCTTGCAACGGTCATATGCCCGTGCCGCCTCGCCGGTCTCGCCGGCCTCCGCGAGGCACTCCATCAGCAGCCGGTGGCTGCTCTCCTGGGTCGGGCGCAGCTCGAGCGCCTCTTGTGCAGCGCGCACCGCCCGGGCAGGGTGCTCACGGGCGAGGTGTGCACGTGCCAGCACGTGTAGCGCCCGGACGCGGAGCCGCTGGACCTCGACCCTTTGGGCTCGGACCCAGGCGCCATCACCGGACGGGATGAAGGGCCGCTCGGTGAGTTCGGTGACGACAGCAGCGTGCGCGACCGCCTGGTCGACCTCCCCGTCCTCGGTCGCCATCTCGGCGAGGACCGTCGCCCGTGCAGCCTGATGGACGTCGACCTCAAGCTGTCCTCCCGCAACCATCTGGTAGCCGGCGGGGCCGAGCGTCACGCCCGTGCCGAGCGGCTCGTGTGCAAGCGTTGCTCGGACCTGCGAGACCAGCCCGCGCAGCGCTGGTCGCCATGCCTCCGGGAGTTTGTCGCCCCACACGGCTTCGGCGAGCGTCTCGACATCGACCGGGTCGGGGTGTGCCAGCGCGAGCACGGCGAGCACGACCCGCGCCTGTACTCCGTCCGGCGGGGGCGTCTGACTGTCGCCACGGCGGACAGTGGGAGGACCAAGGAGTCGCACAGTGACGTGCGCGTCAGCCCCTGTCATGGTCCACCTCCGATGGACGTGCCCTTACATCCAAGGGCACTGTCATCAGCGGAGCCTATGTCGGTGCCTTCAGGGCCCGATAGTGGCAGTTTTGCGCCGGTCTTACAGCTTCATTGCGCTTGTGTAGCGGGACCAGCTCTGGCCGTACCTAGCGTCAACTTTTGTCGGCTTTCTCCGACAAGTTCGTCCGTCGTTGACCGGTCACCCGGCTTGCGGTGGGCACAAGAACGACGCGAGTTTCGTCGGTCAGCAGGGGCAGAACATGAGCGTTTTCCGGTACCGATCTGTGCAGCGCCCGACCGCGCTGATGGTGGCCATGTACTTCGGCCTGAGCCAGCTCGCGATCCTCCCGGCCGCGTTCGAGTCCGCATCGAACACCCCTGTCTCGGATGCCCAGAGCCCCTACTCCCTCTCGTCCCTCGTCAGCTTCCTCGACCGCACGGCGCCGCAGCTGCTGACAGCCGCCGATGCGCCCTCCGACGCCCCTGTGGTCGACGCCCCGTTGAGCCAGGGCCAGCTCGACGCGGCGCTCGCGGGCGCCATCGCTGACTGGCAGGACGTCGGGGTCACCGACGACCTGTCGGGCGTCACCATCACCACCGCCGACCTCGCAGGGCTCGACCTCGGTCAGTCCGCGGGTGAGGCCATCACGGTCGACCTCGACGCGGCCGGTCACGGCTGGGACGTCGTCTCGTCCGAGCCAAGCCGGATGGACCTCGGCACCGTCGTTCGCCACGAGCTCGGGCACGTCCTTGGCCTCGACCACGAGTCGACCGGTCTGATGTCCGTGACGCTCGCCACGGACACGTCGCGCGCCGCCGTCGCCCCTGAGCCTGCGACGACTGAGCCTGCGACGACTGAGCCTGCGACGACTGAGCCTGCGACGACTGAGCCTGCGACGACTGAGCCTGCGACGACTGAGCCTGCGACGACTGAGCCTGCGACGACTGAGCCTGCGACGACTGAGCCTGCGACGACTGAGCCTGCGACGACTGAGCC
>JBLFZR010000081.1:0-6200 GCA_047610595.1 Nitriliruptoraceae bacterium
CGCGGGCAGGCTCGAGCGGACATCCGTCAGGTTCGATGACGACGCCCATGTTCGGGTCGTGCTCGATCGGGTGCTGGGACCGTTGGGGGTGCGTCTGGACCGTGCGCGGCCGTGGGCTGATGCGGTGCTGCCGGGCGGAGTTCGGTTGCACGCGCTGCTGCCGCCGCTGGCGGACCACGTCACCGTCACACTGCGTCGCGTGCCGTCCACCGTTCCAAGCTGGGAGCAGCTGGTCGAGCTTGGGTCGCTGGACGCGGCGTGTGTGGCGGTGCTGCGCGAGGTCGTGGCTGCGCGCCGCAACATGGTGGTGTGCGGTCCGGCCGGCGTCGGCAAGACGACGCTGCTTGCCCGTCTGCTGTCTGAGGTCGCGGGTGACCGCGTGGTTGTGGTGCAGGATGCGCCCGAGCTGGCGCGGCCGGCGCCGCACTCGGTGCACCTGCATGTGCGTCCACCAAGCCCGGACGGCGTGGGCGAGGTTGACACGCAAGCGCTGGTGCGTAACGCGCTGCGCATGCGGCCGGACCGGTTGGTCGTGGGGGAGGTGCGGGGCGCAGAGGTTGCTGACCTGCTGGAGGCGATGAACACCGGGCACCACGGCTCGGCGACGACCGTGCACGCCAACTCGGCGTCCGACGCTGTGGTGCGGCTGGTCGGGATGGCGTTGCGCGCGGGTGTCCCCCTGGCGGCGGCCCAGGCGCAGGTCGCCACGGCCATCGACGTCATCGTGGCGCTCGGACGTGACGGCCCGCAGCGACGTGTCGTTGAGGTGCTGGGACAGGCCGGGTCGCGCGCGCCGGTGAGGCTGTGGCCATGAGCAGCGCCGACGCGGCTGGTGATCTGGAGGTGGCGTTGCTGTTGGCCGAGGCGCGGGTCGCAGCGGGACTGCCCGTCGGGGTGGTGCCCCGCTCTGATCGAACGGACCGGGCGCTCGCGTTGGCCGGGCGCGTTGGCGCGCCGTTGGTACCAACGCTTGCGCTGGCCCGGTCGGCTGCGGCGGACGCTCGCGTTCTACGCGCTGAGGTAGATCGTGCGAGCGCCGAGGGGCGCGCCGTCGCGGTGGGCCTGGTGCTGGCGCCACCGCTGTTGGGGCCGGCGACCGCAGGCCTCATCACCGACGCGCCGTGGGCGTTTGTGGGAACCGCGGCTGGTCGCAGCCTGCTGCAGCTGGCGTTCGTGCTGTGGCTCACCGGTGTCGCGGTGGTGCTCGGCATGGTGCGCGCAGCTGGCCGGCTTCCGTCAGGGACGGATGATGAGCTGCTGGACCTTGTCGCCGTCGCGGTGCGCGCCGGCTTGGGTGTGGCGGCAGCCGTCCGTGCGGCCGTGGAGCTGCTGCCGTGCGCGGGTGGTGCGGGACGTGTTCCCGACGGCCGCGCTTTCGCATGGTGGCTGGAGCTCGGGGCCGTGGGCGACCCGCCGGCTTCGTGGTCCGACATCGCCGCGCCGGTGGCGGAGGCGGTGCGCGCGGGTGTCCCCGCGGCACCGTTGCTGGCGGCGCTCGCGGCGCACGAGAGGGAACGTGCTGTCGAGCGGGCGCGCGAGCGCGCTGCCCGTCTCGGCGCGCGGCTAGCGCTGCCAACGGCGCTGCTGCTGCTGCCAGCAGCGCTCTTGGTCATCGCCGGTCCGCTGCTTGTGACGGCGCTCGGCCTTGCGTAAGGCAGCAGGCTGGGTTGTCCACATCGGGCGTACGGCGGGCTCGACACGCAGCGGCAGACCCGGCGTAGACCGGTCGGGCACCCGATGCCAAGGAGCAGATGTGCAGCAGATGATGAACGAAACGCCAGGGCACGAAAAGCCACGCGCGAGCAGCTGGTCCACCACGGATGATCGGTACGGCCAGGAGGGATCGGTCGTGTCCGAGTACGGGCTCGTTGCGGTGCTCGGAGCAACGATCGCGGGGCTCGCGATCAGCTGGGCGAAGGGCGGGGCTATCGCCTCGCTGCTGGCTGCCGTGCTGCGCACGGTGCGCGGCGTGGCTCTCGGGTGACGCCGCGTCGGGCCAGCTGGGCCCGGCGCTGGACCCGACCTGTCTCCGGCGAGGCCGGGGTTGCGGGCGAGCGTGGGGTCGTAGCGCTCGAGACGGCGCTTGTGCTACCGGTGGTGGTGCTGCTGCTCGTTGGCGTGCTCGGCCTGCTCGGCGTTGTGCAGGCACAGCTCGAGGTGGATCAGGCCGCGCGGGCCGGTGCTCGTGCGGCCGCGGTGACGGGTAACCGTGCTGATGGGCTGCTGGTCGCGGGCGCGACGAGCAACGCGTCGTCGGTCACCGTTGTCGTGCGCGGGGCACGTGTCACCGTCGAGGTCGTGGCGCAGCGGGACGTGCTGGGTGTGCCGGTCTGGCTGTCGGCGACCGCCGTGGCGCCGCTCGAGCCGGGAGCTCGGCCGTGAGGCCCGTGTGGCGGTGCGACGCGGTTGCCTGCCGGGCAGGCCGCGCAGAGGACGGATCCGCAACGATCGTGGTGACGCTGCTGCTCGGCATGGCGACGGCGGTCGTCGCGGCGGTGATCGTGGCGGCCGGTTCGGTGGTGGCCGCGGGGGGGCAAGCGCAGGACGCGGCAGACGCCGCTGCGCTCGCCGCAGCGCACGCCCAGCCGTTCGGCGCGAGCGCAGGGCGCAAGGCAGCCGGGCTGGCGGCTCGGACGGCGGGCGCGACCCTCGTATCTTGCAGCTGCTCCACCCCGACAGTGACGGTGACGGTGTCGGTGTTCGTGGACGTCCCTGCGGCGCGTCGCCTCGGTATCACCCACCGGTTCGGCACCGCCAGCGCGGCCCTTACCGAGCGCCGTTGACGGGGCTTCGGGCTACGCGAACCGCGGTGCGCGGCGCGGATATGAGGCTCTTTGCCCACGCGACGTGAGATGTTGCGACGTACGCTGCACGCACGACCGGCCATCGGTGGCGCAGCGCCGACGGCGGGCGCGTCGGAAGTGCCGCGTAGACAGCTGGTGGGAGACGATGATGCATGAGGCCGGCCTGGGCTTTGACGTGCCCGAGCAGACCCGCCGATCGACGCCGAGCAGCTTCTTGCTGGACGCCATCCGTCGGCGCGAGGCTGGAAGGCAGGCGCTCTCGGTGCTTACCACCCTGCTGTTTATCACCGGCGGTGGGCTGTTCACCTTCCCGTTGCTGACGGATGTCTACGCCAACCAGTACGTGCAGGGCAACGCCGAGGACGAGTACGCGCTGATCAGCCAGTCGGTGAACACCTTCGAGGAGTACGAGAGCCGGGTTTCTGGCCAGGACGGCGTCGCGATCACGAAGATCGTCATCGAAGACATCGGCCTCCAGACGTTGGTCGTTGAGGGCACCAGCCCGTCGGCGTTGCGTGCAGGTGCGGGGCACTACGACGACACGCCGCTCCCGGGACAGGTTGGAAACGTCGCGATCGCCGGCCATCGCACGACGTATGGCAAGCCGTTCAACCGGCTGGACGAGCTGGACATCGGCGGATCAATCTGGCTCATCACGCCGTACGGCGACTTCCGGTACGAGATCGTCGGCGACCAGGCCAGCCCTGACTGCTCGTCGGCCCGGCTACGCAAAGATCGTCCGAACGCGGCCGCGTGCCTGACAGCACCGAGCGACTGGACGGTCGTGAAGGGTCCCGAGGACCCGACTGCGCGCTGGCTGACGCTGACAACGTGCCATCCGAAGGGCTCGGCCGCCGAGCGGCTGATCATCCGTGCGGTGCTCGCGGAGGAGCTTCCACCCAACACGTACGTCGGGTAGCAGGCCGCACGCACACGGCACGTCTGGTGGCCCTCTATCGTGGGGGCCCGCCGCCCCCTGGAGCCCGCCATGCCGTTCGCGCTTAGCGACCTCGACGAACGGACCCGTCGTAGCATTGAGGCCTACGACACGCAGGCCCGTGACTACCAGCTGAAGCTGCGCCAGCACCGGCCGCTGACCGATATCAAACGGTTCGCTGCCGGGCTTGATCGCGGCACCGTGATACTCGACGCGGGCTGCGGTCCGGCCAACGACATGCGGCTTCTGCGAGATCAGGGGTTGCACCCGATCGGCCTCGACCTCTCAGAGGGCGCGCTTGCGCACGCCCGGCTGCTGCTGCCGCGCGACGGCCTAGTGCGGGGGCCGCTTGAGGAGCCGCCGTTCCGTGACCGCAGCTTCGGCGGCCTGTGGTGCAACGGTTCCCTCAACCACATCGCTCGCGACCGGTGGCGCGCGGTGTTCGCCAGCCTGGTCCGGTGCGTCGGGTCGGGACCCGTCATGCTGGCGTGCTATCGCGGAACGGTCGATCTGGCCGAGGTAGAGGACGAGACGCTTGGCACGATCAACGTCTCGGCGATCACGGAGGACGAGGCACGGCAGATGTTTGAGGAGCGTGGCCTTGATGACATCCGCGTCGAGGTTCGGCCCGATCCGCTCCACGGTCGTCGTCGTCCGACGATCGTGGCCCACGGCCGCGTGAGCTGAGAGCCGTCACGCCGTAGCAGGACCCGTATAAGGCCCTGTCACATAGCGGGCTGGGTTCGGGGTCACGGGTGTGCCGGCTGGGTCGTGCGGGCGGGTCCGACCCCGCCGGTCAGGGCCGGCTCGCGGCCTTGGCCATCCTGCGGCGTAGCAGCCCGGTACCCCCGCCGATGCCGACGAGTCCGAGCCCGACCCAGCGCAGCGCGCCGGCTGGGTCGTCAGCACCCGCTTCGTCGGTGTCGAGGTCGACTAGGGGGTCGTCTGGGTCGATGGCCTGGGCGACTGAGTCTGCTGGGGCGGCGATGTCGGGCGCGTCGACCCCGTCACCGGCCGCGACCGAACCGCCTGGGGTGACGTCGAACGTCGTGACGACGGTCGTGCGGCTCGGAGCTGCTGATCCACCACCGGTCTGGTTCTTACGCCCAGATGCTGCGGGTTTCGTGGCCCCGCCGGCCGGCGCGGTGGTTGGCGTCGGGGTGGGCGACTGTGACGACTCTGGCGGGACCGACGTGGCCGGCTGCTTTGGCTTGGCGGCCTCATCCGTCGCCTCGTCGGTCTGCTCGTCGGTCTGCTCGTCGGTCTGCTCGTCGGTCTGCTCGTCGGTCTGCTCGTCGGTCTGCTCGTCGGTCGGCTGGTCGGTCGGGCCCTCGGTCGGAGCCGGCCCGTTCACGGTGAGGACCGGAGCTTGCTCGTTCATCTTCGTGAACTCGTCGGACGAGTCATCGTTGTAGGTCTGGACGACGTTGAAGGAGAAGGCGCCGCCCCACTTCGGTGTCTGGACCTCAAAGTTGTACAGATCGGCGTTGATTCCATCCGGGTTGTCTGTGCGGAAGGTGATGACCTGCCCACGTGTCGCGCAGCTCCAACTCGGCGACAGCGGGATGGAGCACGCGCTCTCTGTCACCTTGAACTCGGGCGGTGCAGTCACGACCAGCAGCCGAGTTCGAACGCCGTCGGTCGGCTCTGGAGCAGTGAGGCTCAGCTCTTGGATTTGGTCGGCTTCGACCGTGTCGGAGCTGAACCATTCCGGCTGGGCGGACGCGGGTAGGACAGCGGTCAGCACCAGGGCGGCGGTCATCAGCAGCGTCGTCGTCGTGCGGCGCATAATCGAAACTCGTGACTAGGAGAGGTCGGTCAACCACCAGTGTGCCGGAGGTGTGTCCATCCGGCCACGTCCGTCTGAGGACATCCGCCTTAGCTGCGACCGCGACGCAGCAGCGTGGCAGCTCCGACTGCAAGGATGAAGCCACCGGCCAGCACCATCAGCAGCGGGCCGCCCGAGCTGTCGTCACGGTCGGCGTCACTGTCAGACGCTGGCGGCGGCGTTGTGGCCGCACTCACTTCCTGCGCTGGAATCGGTGTTGCGCTGGGGGTTGCCGCAGGGTTGCCGGCGTTGGCGGTGTGCTGCGGCAGCGTCTCGTCGCGCTCGACCGTGGTCTCGCTGTTGCCGACCTGGATTCGTGGCGCAGGATGGTCGGAGCCCGGCTGCTGTAGCCACGCGGCTTCGGTCCCATCGTCGTACTCCTGCACCACGGGGAACCGGTAGATGCCGATCTCGGTCGGTGCCGTGAGTTCCATCGAGAACCGGTCCGTGGTGCCCGCCGCATCATCGAGCCGCGTGAGCGAGACAGTCGTGTCAGCGTCCGTGTCGGCGTCCCACTCACACGACCAGCCGTTCGCGGCGTCGCAGCTGACGACGGTCCAGCCGGCTGGCACCAGCACCGCGATCAGGCTGTTGCCGGCCTCGCGTTCGATCGGCACGCGCAGGCCGTAGC
>JBLFZR010000082.1:0-6192 GCA_047610595.1 Nitriliruptoraceae bacterium
GCTGTCGTCCGGGCCGTCGTCGGCGCTGTCATCCGGGCTGTCGTCGGCGCTGTCGTCGTCCGAGGTCGAGGATGCGGTCGCGCTCTCAGTCCGGGTGTCCCTCTCATCATCGCGCGATCGCACGCGCTCCCGGATCGCACCGTCCTCGATCTCGACGTCCACCTGCACGCGCCAACTGCCGGATCGGAAGTCGAGGTCGAGTTCGAATCCCGAAGCACGTTCCACGTCCACGGTCCAGCCTGCGTTCGGCGTGGCGTGCACCAACTCGAATCGGCCATCCGCGAAGGTGTAGCTCACTGTCCCAGCGCCGGCCGCATCGAAGGTGCCGCTCGTTGACCCGACACCCGTCGGGGATGTCGTCGAGTCATCCGACGGTGTGGCGCCCTCAGACGGTGTCGAGTCTTCGGATGGGGTTGCGCCATCGGCCGGCGTTCGACCATCCGACGGTGTGGGGCCCTCAGACGATGTCGCGTCCTCCGACGGCGTGGCGTCAGGGGTTCCAGCGGGGGTGGCCGTCTGGCACTCGGGCTTGTCTGCGTTCTCGGCCTCGTCGCAAGGACCGGAGACATCGCCGGGGGCCTCGACCGATGAGGAGGTCATCGCCAGGGCCGTGCCACCGGCGGCAGCCATGGCGAGCGCGACAGCTGCGATCCCGACGGAGCGAGCGGCGGTCAGAGCGGGGTTCATCATGCGCATCGAGGGTTCCTTCGTTCGGCGCGTGCTGCGACCATCCCCTGTTCCGCGTCAAGCCCGCCTGTCACGGACCATCAAAGGTTCCTCAAGGCCCCAAGCACCAGCGACGGCTGCACGCTCTCAGTCTCGTTCCTCGACCCGCACGCGAGACTGACCGTCCTCGTAGTCAGCCTTGATGCGCGACTCGTGGTCGTCCGACTCGAAGCGGACGCTCACCTCATCGGACGACTCGTCGATCTCCACCGTGAAGCCCGGCTCGGGCGTCGCACCCAGCAGCTCGACCCTGTCACCGACGAAGCGGAAGGTCGCTCGCCCCCCCGTCGAGGTGGCGGACCTGGTGATGGCAACGGGGGCTGCGTCCTCGGGTGTCGGCGAGGCATCCGATTCAGACTCCGATTCAGACTCCGATTCAGACTCCGACTCCCGTTCCGGGGATGGCTTCGGCCGTGGGCCGGACACCGGTGGTGGCCCCGGCGCCGAGTCATCGCCACCCGACCGGCCCGACGGCGATGCGGTCGAGTCCGCGTTCCCCAACGCGATGCCGGCGTCGGGCGACGCATCAGTCGAGGCGTCGGTCGGGGTGGTCGCAGCCGGCCGCGGGGGGCTCGATACCGCCGAGGCCGAGGCCGGGTCCGGGGCTGGCGGACTCGACGCCACCGCGCCGGGCTCTGTCCCGCCAGCGAGCAACTGGTCCAGCTCGGCCAGCCGGGGTCCGGTGACGGCATCGTTGGCGCTGCCGACGGCGGTCACGGCCAGCGCCACCGCGAGCCCGGTCACGCCGAGCCAGATGAGGACGGGATGGAAGATGCGCGCCATGGACCCACTCCTCACCCGAGGCCTCACCGACGGGACGCGCTGGCCTGCCTCACCATCGGGCAATGATCGTACGAGCTAGACCTTCAAGTAGACGTCAACAGTTGGTCAAGTCTCGGCCCGGAGGCCAGATCCTGCGGGAGGACACACCGCGTCCCGCCACCAGCCGTAGGCTCCGACCGGACGAAGGAGCGGCCGTGGTGCGTGTGCTGCTGATCGAGGATGACGCGGCGATCCGGACCTCTGTGATCCGTGAGCTCTCAGCGAACGGCCACGAGGTGACGTGGCACGCCACCGGCATGGCGGCGCTGGCCGCGCTGCTGACGGACCAGCCGGACGTCGTCGTGCTCGACCTCGGCCTGCCGGACGTCGACGGCGCGCAGGTGCTGCGCATGATCCGAAGCACGTCCGAGGTCCCGGTCATCGTCGCGACGGCCCGTTCGGGGACCCAGGCGATGGTGGACGTGCTCGACGCCGGGGCGGACGATTACGTGATCAAGCCGTACGCGACGGCCCAGCTCGAGGCACGGATCCGCGCCGTCCTGCGGCGCGGAGCGGCGGACAACGAACCCGACGTTCTCGAGGCTGCAGGCCTACGCGTCGACCGGACCGCCCACACCGCCAGCCTCGCCGGCGAGCCGCTCGACCTGACCCGGCTGGAGTTCCAGCTGCTGGTGCACCTGATGCAGCACCAGGGCCAGGTGCTGTCCAAGCCCAAGCTGCTGGCCGAGGTCTGGCATCAGGCCGGCGGCGGCAGCGACCGAACGGTCGACGTCCACCTGTCATGGCTGCGACGCAAACTGGGCGAGACCGCGGCTGAGCCTCGGTTCCTGCACACCGTGCGAGGGGTCGGCGTGCGCTTCGATCCGGCCGACTGATGCGGCGCCGACTGACGGGCTTGGTCGCGGCGACCTCATCGCTGATTGCGATCGCGTTCCTGGTCCCCCTGCTCATCCTGACCATCCGAGCCGCGTACGACCAGGCGTTGCGACCGGCCGAGCTGGCGGTCCGGTCGATCGCGCCTGCCGTCGCCCTAACCGACGATGCGACGCTGCAGCAGGTCCTGGAGGTCGCTGCCGGCGACGGCTTGGACGTCGGCGTCCTGCGTGCCGACGGGACCAGCATCGGCGCGGCGACCCCCGACATCCTGCGGCAGACGGTCGACGACCTGCAGCAGGCCGGCACCGTCGACCTGCTCAACGGCGTGGCCGTCGTGACGCCGATCATCCGGTCCGACGGGACCTGGGTTGTCTACGCGATCGTTCCGACGTCCGAGACCCGTGCCGGCGTGCTCCGGGCGTCGCTGACCCTCGTCGGGCTTGCGGTCATCCTGGTGCTGGCCGGAACCGTGGTGGCGGGGCAGCTCGCCCGCCACACGCTCGAGGCGGTGCAGCGGCTTGAGGACACCGCCCACGAGCTCGGCCGCGGCAACCTCCGAGCCACCAGCGACATCGAGGAGCCCGAGGAGCTGGCCCAGGTCGGCCGCGTGCTCGACGGCCTCGCCGGCCGGATTGCCAACCTGCTGGCGGCCGAACGCGAGGCAGCCGCCGACCTGAGCCATCGGCTGCGAACGCCCCTGACGCCACTGCGGCTCGACGCCGCTGCCATCGGTGACCCGGTCGACCGCGAGCGCATCCAGGAACACGTCGATCGGCTCGACCACGCCGTCAGCCACGTCATTCGCACGATGCAGTCGATCGAGCCGAGCACTGACGTGCCCAGGTCCGCTGACATCCGGCAGGTCGCGGCCGAGCGCATCGCCTTCTGGAGCGCGCTCGCCGAGGACGAGGAGCGCCCGCTCGCCGGCCGCCTCCCGGACAACCAGATTCGCGTCCAGCTCAGCGAGTCCGAGTCCCGCGACCTCCTCGACGTCCTCCTCGACAACGCCTTCACCCACACCCCGACCGGCACCCCGGTGACCGTGACACTGACGACCGTGGACGGTCAAGCCCGCCTGACGGTCGCCGACGCGGGCCCCGGCTTCGACCCAGACGCCCAGCAGCGCGGCCGCTCCAGCCTGCCGACCGGCACCGGCCTCGGCCTCGACATCGCCCGGCGCCTCGCCAGCCGGGCCGGCGGCACGACAACCCTCGCCAGCAGCCCGTCCGGGACCACCGTGACCCTGATCCTCCCCACGCTGCCCTGACGGCCCGGACATCGTCATGACCGTGACACCGGCCGTGACCGATGAGCTGCCCCCCACTCCCATCGAAGAATGCACGCCGTGAAGACCATCACCTGCCAGCAGCTCGGCAGCCGCTGCAACTTCGCCCACACGGGCGAGTCCGCCGACGACGTCATCAAGGATCTGGACGCACATCTCACGGCGATGACCGCCGCCCGCCTCGCGGGCACCGAGCCCGACGACAGGGATGCCACACAAGAGCAGCCGTTAGCCCTCAGCGTCCGGCGCGCCGAACAGCACCCGCGCGACCGGCCAGCCCTAGGCCGTAGGCCCGGTGTTGGGTGTGGTCGGGATCGCACAGGATCGTGCGTGCCAACCCGTGCAGCTCACGAAATGCGGCGACCCAGAACTGCGACAGCTGCCGAGGCGTACCGCTGTGGTCGAGCAGCTTGAGGTCAGGAGCGGCGCCGACTGCCGAGGGGCCGATCCCTTCGGACTCGACCGGACCAGCGGGCCACAGCCCCAGCCATTCGGTCTCGGCAGCACGCGTGAGGTCGGTGATGGTCGTCATCGAGGTGACTACGGAAGCACGCGCGCCAGGTCGGCCGATGATCCCCCTCTTGGTCTCGTTCACGCCGCGGGGGACGCGGCTCGCGCGGGCGTCGCGTGAGCGCGACAACCAGCCAGATGACGGCGCCCCAGAGGGCAACCATCATCAATCCCATCCACCCGACCCAGCTGGTCCCCCACATGTGGTGATGCCAGCCGGCCAAAGAAAGACCGCTGGCGACCGACGTCGCTATACCTGCAATGCGCTGCCCTGCTGCTCACTGGAGACCAATTAGCACGCGCACCTCCGCGTGTGTCTAGCATGGAAATATCAGCCAGCAACGGCCGAAGGCCCCCGAAAGAAGGCGACAGACCGGGCACAATCGAAGCGGATGCCGTTCGGCGAGATTCGTTTCCAACCCACGCCGGGCGGGTAGTCACCGGCGTTCCCGCGATCCACCTGTGCGACGGCATCTCCCTCCTCGTCCCCGGCGGACCAGATGACATGAAAAAGTCCCCGAAACCCAACTCACAGAAAGTCACGACATGACCATGACATCTACCCGCCGAACCGGAATCGTTGCGAGCATGACAGCGCTCGTGTTGTTGCTCAGCGCCTGCGGCGACGCCACGCCCACCGCCCAAGAATCGGACTCGACCGAGGTGAGCGTGACGCTCACTGAGTTCGGTATCGAGATGTCGCGCACGGCGTTCGACTCCAACGTCGACTACACGTTCACCGTGACCAACGCCGGCGCTGCAGCCCACGAGTTCATGATCCTGCCGCCCATATCTGGCGAAGGGATGGACATGGAGATGATGGACGAGATGGCCGTCGCCGTCATCGCTGCGGACGATCTGCCCGCCGGAGCCACCGTGACCCGCACGTTCCGGCTCCCCGCCGGATCGACCTTGGAGGCCGCCTGCCACGTGGAAGGCCACTACGAGGCTGGCATGAAGCAATCAATCACCGTCACCGCATAAGACCACCCACGTCCAAGCCGTTCGTGTCGCGTGAGATGCGGACGAGGCAGGCGTCGACGACCGAGACGAGCATGCGCAACGCACGCTCAGAGACGCCACGACGTCGCCCCGACCGCAGTCGGTCGAACGGCGCCCGGGAGGACCCGGTCCTTACAGGCCCATGGTCCGACCGATGATCTCCTTCATGATCTCGTTCGTCCCCCCGTAAATCCGGGAAACCCGGGCATCCACGTACGCCCGAGAGATCGGATACTCGTGCATGTACCCGTAGCCGCCGTGCAGCTGCACCCCAGCGTCGACAACCTCGCCAAGCATGTCGGTCGTCCAGTACTTGGCCATCGCAGCCTCGTCGATGCCAAGCTTCTCGTCGTCGTGCAGCTCGATGCAACGGTCTACAAACGCCTGTCCGACGGCGATCTTGGTCTTCATCTCGGCGAGCATGAACCGTGAGTTCTGGAACCGACCGATCGGCTTGCCGAACGCCTCGCGCTCCTTGGCGTACGTGAGCGTCATGTCAAGGGCGGCCTGTGCCCCGGCGACGGCGCTGGCAGCGATCGAGAGTCGCTCCTGCGGCAGCGCCTGCATCAGGTAAACAAAGCCCATGCCCTCCTCGCCGAGGAGGTTCGCGGCCGGCACCTTCACATCGGTGAAGATCAGCTCGGCGGTGTCCTGCGCGTGCATGCCCATCTTCTTGAGCTTGCGGCCGCGCTCAAAGCCCTCCATCTCACGGTCAACGAGCAACAGTGAGATGCCGCCGTGCTTGTCGTCGGGGTCAGTCTTGGCGACGACGATGACGGTGTCGGCGAGGATGCCGTTGGTGATGAAGGTTTTGGAACCGTTCATCAGGTAGCTGCCATCGGGCTGCTTGATAGCCGTGGTCTTGACGCCCGCGAGGTCCGATCCGGTGCCGGGCTCAGTCATGGCGATCGCGGTGATGAGCTCGCCGGTGGCCATGCCCGGGAGGTAGCGGTGCTTCTGCTCCTCGTTCGCGTACTTCAGGAAGTACGGAACGATGACATCGTTGCTCA
>JBLFZR010000083.1:0-6171 GCA_047610595.1 Nitriliruptoraceae bacterium
CCCGGGACGGGCAACAGGCCATCAAGCGTTACGTGTCTGGTCGTGGGGCTGTTGAGCAGCTTGCTGAAGACGTTGACGACCTCTCCGAAGGAGTCGTACAAGTCTCCCTCCAACGACGACGCCTCGCCCATGGTCTCGATTACGTCCGCAGCGCTCATCATGCCGAGAGCCCCACCGAGCGCGGCAGCTGTCGTGAGATCAGTGATCACGCTGGCGACGGCAGTGCCGTCATCCTGACGATAAACCGCGAGATACGACGAACGAGCAGCGTCGAGCTCCTGCTGCTTCTCTTCAGTCACCGTCACGTTCGCGCCCACAAGGTCACGAAGCAGATCGCGCACGGATGCACGGACGGGGATGGGGACCAGCGCCATCAGCGGCTCACAGCGCGCCATCGAGCGCGGCTGCGAGGGACTCCGGCGTGAACGGCTTACTCACGAGGAACGTCGCACCGGCGGCTGTCGCTCGTGCGTGCATCTCGGGGGTCGACTCTGACGTCATGAACCCGAACGGCACGTGCGGCCCCTTGGCTGCGAGCGCCTCCAGGAGCTCGATGCCGTCCATCTTTGGCATGTTCCAGTCAGAGAGGATGACATCGGGCGCCTCGACCTCGACCTGCTTTAAAGCTTCCTGGCCGTTCTCTGCCTCGATGACGGTCGCGCCCGAGTACACGGCTGACTTCATAAGCGACCGTCGGACGATCATCCGCATCGCCTTGCTGTCGTCGACAACGAGAATCTTCAAAAGGGTTCCTTTACGTGCCTGCACTGGCGGTGC
The DNA here is from genome assembly GCA_047610595.1 of Nitriliruptoraceae bacterium. Lineage (GTDB taxonomy): Bacteria > Actinomycetota > Nitriliruptoria > Nitriliruptorales > Nitriliruptoraceae > JBFGFG01. Next base: position 778 of record JBLFZR010000083.1, read on the forward strand.
CGGGGCGTGCGGGGGCGTGCGGGGGCGGCCACGCCACGCATGTTCTGATGCGGCTGATCAACCAACCGTCTCAGGCCGACGCCCTTCAGAGTTATCACGCGCTCTCCTGTATCCAAGCTCCCGTCGGCCTGCGGCGGGGCAGGGCAAGCGACAAACGTCGTTAACGAGGGCGGGCGCCCGACTCCGGCTCTACGTGCGAGGTGGAGACCTTGCTGCGGTCAGCAGCATCCTGCTCGTCGAGCTGTCCCGCTATCGACTGTATGAAGGTGCCCGTGAGTCGCCCAACAACGACCACTACGAGCAGCACGATCAGGGCCCGCGATGCCGCCGTAACTAGATCGAGCGCGCCCGTCAGGAGCAGCACCGCGATCGGGATCAGTGCCACCAGACCGAGCAGACCGACCATCCGGCGCAGCGGTCCAGGATTCATCGCTGCTCCAACATCCCGCGTAGGGCGATCGCTAGGTCGACGGCCCTGGCCCGGACTGGGCTTGCATCCTCGATACCGAAGCCAAGAATGAGGTCGAGCTGCGCTGCTGCAGTGATCGCCTGCGGCAGATCCTCAATCGAGGTCCACGAGATCACGGACGGGCGCTCGAAGAGGAACTCACGCCACCCGCTCCCACCGATAACGAGGTGGAGCCACCGGCCCCCTGCCTCACGGGCGAGCCAACGGCGAGAGTGCTCGTTGAGCTTCATGGCGATCGCAGCCGGGCCGCGACGCGGCGCGTGCTGGTCGAGCGTCACGAGCTCGACCTCAGCCGCGCGCCCATAGCGCCGGGCGTAGGCCCCAACGATCATGTCGCTGCCAGCTGGCAGCTCGCGGCAGAGCGGCTGCAGCGCGCGGGTCATAGCAGAGAACCAGCCGAGATCATCCGTGGGGCGCTGCATCGCAACAGCCCGCATGATCTCCTCGGGCAGCCCGAGTCGACGCAGCGCGTCCTGCGACCACGGGCCAGCATCCGCCGTGATTGAGTCCGGTCCGGGCACATCGATCGCAGTGGCTGAGGTGGGGGCATCGGGCTGGACCGGGATGCTCGCAATGCGCGCCTCTTCCTTCGTCGCTGCGACCGCCTCCGAGGTCCGAGCGATCAGGTCGTGCAGCCTCGCGCGTCCCTCGTCGGTGCCACGAGTGACCTCGGAGAGCTGCTGCGGGGCGACGTAGCCGGTACGGACACCTTGCTCTGCCGCACGAACCACGGTCGCGGCCGTTGTGCCAGCGGTGACTGCGCGGATAGCAGCGTCGAGCTGCACCTCAGCCTGCTCCATCCCGACAGTGGCCGGCGCAACCTTTGGTGCCTGCTCGGCCAGCGCGGCCGCGCCGGCCGTGGCGGTCGTGGTGACGTCACGAATCAGGGTGGCCGTGCCAGCAGCGGCGGTCGACGCCGAGTCGGCAGCTGCGCCGGCCTCGACTACCTCTGGGACCATGGCGGCACGCAACGCATCACCGAAGGTCGACTCGCGATGGTCTGTCACTGCGGCGAGGTCTGCCACGACGCCAGCCAGCCCTCGGTTTGGCTGGCCGGCAACCGGCGAATCAGCCGGCGGCGTGGAAGCAGCACTGGGCTGCGAGAACAACGGCTCGTCGTAATCCTCCGACCCAGCCACCCGTTCGGCCGAGACGGCGCCGAGAGCCGATCCACGCACCGACGTCGGGGCGTCAGGTGTGGCGTCGCGAGCTGCGCCGGCGCGCCGGTCCAGCATCTCGCCGAACGTCTCATCCATCGGTCCCCCATCGTCGGCTGCCGCGTCCGCGAGGGCCTGCTCCACCGGGCTGAGAGCCGTGTCTTGCTTCATAACCGGCTCTACTGTGAGCTGGACCAGCTCCTTGGTGAAGAACCCTCCGACCCCGCCGCGCAGCACCTTCTCGGCCTGGATGATTCGAGCGCCGGTGCCGTGGTTGCGATGCACGACGGCCAACGCCTCCTCGGCGGTAGACGCCTCGACGACAACGGTCGCCATGGCAGCAGCCACGGCGGATGTTGTCGCGGCGTCCTTGGTGGGATCCTGGGTGGGATCCTGGGCGGGAGCGTCTGGCGCTCCTCGACGATCATGCAGCAGCTGTGGCATGGCCGATCACTCCGATCTGTACGAGGTCGATGGTGTCTGGAAGCTCGGGGTACGAGAGGACCGAGAGGTCCACTCCCAGCGAACCGAGGGTCCGCTGAAGGGGCTGGCGCAGCAGCTGGCCGCAGACCAGCATCGGGGTACGGCCGCGTGCGGCGTCGCCAGAGAGCGGGCGTTGCACGCCCTCGGAGAGGGCCTGCAGCTGGGGCGGCGAGAGCACGAGGTGCAGCGTGCCGTCCACGTCGCGAAGCGACTCGTGGAAGCTGGCCTCGAGCTCAGGCGCCAGTGTGATCGCGCCGATGCGCCGATCCGGCGACATCTTGGCCACGATGCCCGGACCGAGCGGCACGCGGGCAGCCGCGACCAGCTGCGCCACGTTCTGGGTCTCGCGCACCTTGTGCGAGAGCACCTCCACGATTCGCCCGAGGTCACGGATGGCGACACGCTCATCTAGCAGGCCGCGCAGCACCTGGTGCAGCAGACCGAGCGACAGCTGCTCAGTCCCGATCTCGTTTGCCAGCAGCGGCTCGTCGTAGCGCAGGCCGTCAACGAGCTGTTGGACCTGCTGACGGCTGAGGAGGTCAGGTGCATGGTCGCGGACGACCTCAGCGAGGTGGGTCACCACGACAGACGAGCGGTCGACGACGGTGGCGCCCGTTGCGGCCGCGGCGGTCCGCGACTCGGTCGGGATCCAGAAGGCCGGCAGCTTAAACACCGGCTCCACCGTCTCCTCAACAGCGATGCTGCGCAGCTCGCTTCCGTCACCGGCAGGGAGCGCCAGCAGGCGGCCAGCCGGCGCGTCACCACGGGCGATCTCGACGCCGTGCAGCAAGATGCGGTAGCTCCCCGGGGGCAGAACAGCCTCATCGCGGGTGCGCACCAACGGCATGACCACCCCAAGCTCCTGGGCGATCTGGTGTCGTAGCGCCCGAACGCGCTCGAGCAGATCGCCACCACGGTTGGTGTCGATGAGGTCGAGTGCGTCGTAGGCAAGGTGCAGCTCGAGCGGTTCGATGCGCAGGTTGCCGATGATTGTCTCGGGGTCATCGGGACCCGGGTCATCAATCGACAACGACTGGCCCTCGTCTAGCTCAACGACCGGGGCCGGGCGGCTGGAGACGTAAAACAGCACCCCTGCGATCGCGAAGAACGGAACGATCGGCAGGCCCGGCATCAGGCCGAGGCCCGCGATGACCATTGATGAGATCCGCGTGGCCAGCTTGTTGGCGAACAGCTGCTTTCCGAGCAACGGGCCAAGGTCAGAGTCCTCGTCGCCCACGCGCGAGACCAGCAGACCGGTCGCGACCGAGATGAGCAGCGCCGGGAGCTGCGAGACCAGACCGTCACCGACTGTCAGAAGCGTGTACTTCGAGATCGACTCGCCGAGCGAGAGTCCTTGGCTGGCAACCCCGATCGCGAAGCCACCAACCAGGTTGATGACGACGATGATCACGCCGGCGATGGCGTCACCCTTCACAAACTTGCTGGCACCGTCCATCGCGCCGTAGAAGTCCGACTCCTTGGCGATGCGCTTGCGGCGCTCCTTCGCCTCGACGTCGTTGATGAGGCCCGATGCGAGGTCTGCGTCGATCGCCATCTGCTTACCCGGCATCGCGTCGAGGGCGAAGCGGGCGCCGACCTCGGCCACACGCCCAGCACCCGCAGTGATAACCGCGAACTGGATCACAATAAGGATGAGGAAGACCACGAGGCCGACGACGATGGAGCCACCGACGACGAAGTCGCCGAACGCCTGGATCACCTTGCCGGCATAGCCGTCAAGCAAGATCAGCCGCGTGGACGAGACGTTCAGTGCCAGTCGGAACACGGTGGCGACGAGCAAGATCGACGGGAAGGCCGACAGCTCGAGGGTGTCCTCAATCAGCACAACCGCCAGAATCACGAGAACTGCCAGCGTGATGTTGAGCGCGAGGATCGAATCCAGCAGCATCGGCGGCAGCGGAACGACCATCATCAGGATGATGCCCACGACCAGCAGCGGGACAGACCAACGGGCGGCGGCGGAACCCATCAGCGGCCCCCGGCAAGCGCGACTCGGCCGGACGCCGGCGTGGAGGCCGACGCGTCAGCCGTGGCCGTCGGGGCCTTACCGTTGCGGCGGTAGGCCCAGACCAGCACGACAGCGATCGCATCGAACAGCCCACGCGGGACGTAGTCGCCGACCTTGACCTGGCGGTACAGCGCGCGACAAAGTGGGATGTCTGCGTGAATCGGAACGCCGTTGCGGGTCGCCTCGGCACGGATGCGCGCCGCGATGTGATCCGCCCCCTTGGCGAGCACCTTCGGCGCGACCTCGCTCGGGTCGTACCGCAACGCGATGGCATAATCCGTAGGGTTCACGAGCACAACGTCAGCCCGGGCCACATCCGACATCATGCGGTTGCGTGACATCTCGGCCTGCCGGCGACGCCGCTCTCCTTTGACGTGCGGGTCACCTTCGGTGTTCTTGTTCTCCTGCTTGACCTCGTGTTTCTCCATCTTGAGGTCCTGCTCGTGCATCTTGATGTTGTAGAGGTAGTCCGCGGCCCCGATCACGAACGCGAGCACCAGCGCGCGCATCAGAACCCTCGACGACTGCTCCACCAAGAGGCCGATAGAGGTGTCGAGCCCCTGGGCCCCACCCAGCGACGAAGACAGGTCGCGCATCGGTCCCCATGCCACACCAAAGAGCAGTGAGATCTTGATCGCGTTGCGTGCAAGCTCCCAACCAGCCTTCGCAGGTGCGAACTTCTTGATCCCCTTCTTCAGGCTCAAGTTCCCGATCTTCGGCTTCAGCGCCTTCACCGAGAAGTTGAACCGAGTCATACCAAAGCCGGCGCCAAGGGCTCCGATAACGGCCGCGCCGAGGAACGGGACGACGACCATGACAGCGGCCGACAACAGCGACGTGGAGGAGGACATGGCGACAACCATGTCGGTGTCAAGATTCGCAAACAGCGTGCGCGCCTCGCTGGAAAGGTTCGACAACCCCGCGGGCAAGAACACCCGCATCGCCAGGATTCCCATGCCAAGACCGACGAACACCGAGACCTCGGCGCTCTTGGCGACCTGCCCCTCCTCACGCGCCTTCTGGCGTCGCTGGGGGGTCGCCTTCTCAGTCTTATCGCTCTTGCTGGCCAAACGGTGCTCCCGACGCATCTGCGTCGAAGGTTGGGCCGAATCCGTGGCCAACTGGTGAGCAATCCGTGCCACCGTGGACCCCGTCGGCCGACCGAGCAGCAGCTGAAGGTCCGACGTCCGCCGGCCTCCACAACTCGGCCACACCCACAGCGCCGCTACGCGCCACACCCACAGCGCCGCTACGCG
>JBLFZR010000084.1:0-5994 GCA_047610595.1 Nitriliruptoraceae bacterium
CGATGCGGGCACGTTGCACACGAACTCGGCGGTGAACACCGGTGCCGCTGGGTTGACCATCGGTAGGTCTGTGGGGGACGGGCTGGCGTTGTTGGGACCGTAGTAGAAGCGGCTGCCAGGCACGTTCTGGGCGTAGATGTCGCCGGCCCCGGGGAGGTCTGGGTAGTCAAAGCCAGCGCTGCTGGCGGTGTCCTGCGGCAGGGTGAGGAAGTTCGGCACGTCCACGGTGCCGGTGACCCGGAAAGAGGTGTCGGTGCTGTTGATCTGCTCGACGTTGGTGATCTGGTGTTCCGGCGCGTCGCCCTCGACTGTCAGGTTGGCGAGGTCGGTGTCGCCCAGCATCGCGAAAGACTGGTCGCGGATGGAAAGCATGCGACCTGCGAGTCCCTGTGCCGAGGCGATGGTGAAGTCCCACGCCAGAACGAGCTCGTCGCGTTGGACGCCAGCCTCCGCGAGGTCTGCGAAGATGCGGCGATAGCGGCCCTCAGCTGAGGTGGCGGCCGCGTCGGTGAGGTCGGCGCTGCGGATCGCAGCGAACGCCTCGCCTGCTGCGACAGCCGAACCGTCGTTGCGGACCATGTCACGCAGGCCGATGACGTAGCGGTGGCCCTCGGTGAAGTTCACCAACGGACGGATGATGAGCGTGCGCTCACCATCGGTCGTGAGACGGTGCGTGTCGAGCTCGGCGAAGTAGGGGTGGCGCTCACCGGTGTCGGCGTCAACGATCACGATCGGCGCGTCGGCCGCGAGGCTGAGCTCGGGCGTTTCAAGCATCGGACGGTCGGTGCCGAACGAGCCTTCGAGGTCAAGGTCATCGATGAACGTCAGCACGGGTGACCCGGGGGACCAGCCGTCGTTGCGGTTCCACTCGCTGGGGTCCATCGGCTTGGCGCCGACGCTGCGAGGCATGCCCTCTGCGGGCAGGTTCACGCGCACGCCGGTGGCGGTGCGCCCGTCGATGACGGTGAACAGGTCGTTGGGGAACGGCAGCAGGCACCGGCTGGCATCGGTGGGGTCGCAGCGTCCGATGGCGTCGAGCACCGGCGCCAGATCATCAGCCTGCGGACTGCTGGTCGGAACGGATGGAACAGCGGCGATGGCTAGGACAGCGGTGATCGCGGTCGCAGCTCGGAGGAGGGGGATACGCACAAAGGGCTCCCGGTTGCAGGTGCGTGGATGTCTGGTGTATTCGACATCTCGTCACCCAGACCCTCCCGACGTGACACCGTGTTGCGGTGCCCAGATTGTGACTGGTCACAATCGGCCTGTGCGTGATGTGATCTCTCCAGACGGCCCAGCTGGTGCGGCCCGTGCGCCCGACGACGTGCAACAGGAGCTCGCAGCGGCCGCCTGTAGCGTTCGATGGTGCGGTCGCGCCCACATCGCGCGCCGCCCCACGTCACCACAGCAACGCCAGACTCAAGGATCCACGATGGCCGAGTACGTCTACGTCATGAAGGGGCTCACAAAGCTCGTTCCCGGGGGCAAGGAGGTGCTCTCCGACATCTGGTTGAGCTTCGTCGCCGGCGCCAAGATCGGCGTCATCGGCCCGAACGGCTCCGGTAAGTCGACCCTGATGAAGATCATGGCTGGCGTCGACACCGAGTTCGAGGGTGAGGCATGGCCCGCCAGCCACGTCACCGTGGGATACCTGCCGCAGGAGCCGGTGCTTGACGACTCCCGCTCGGTGCGTGAGAACGTGATGGATGGCATGGGCGAGATCGCCACGCTGGTCCCTCGTTACAACGCGATCGCCGCGAAGATGGGCGAGGTCTCTGACGATGACGAGATGGAGAAGCTCATCAACCAGATGGGCAAGCTCCAAGAACAGATCGACGCGGCCGACGCGTGGGACCTCGACCGTCAGGTCGAGATCGCGATGGACGCGCTTCGCGTGCCCGAGGGCGATGACCCATCCGTGCTGTCGGGTGGCGAGAAGCGACGTGCGGCGCTGTGCCGTCTGCTGCTGAGCAAGCCTGACATCCTGCTGCTGGATGAGCCGACCAACCACCTTGACGCCGAGACGGTCGCGTGGCTGCAGCGCACGCTGTCGGAGTACCCAGGCATGGTGGTGGCCATCACCCACGACCGGTACTTCCTCGACGAGGTCGCCGAGTGGATTCTCGAGCTCGACAGCGGCAAGGGGCGCCCGTTCGAGGGCAACTACTCCGGCTGGCTGGAGCAGACCCGTGCACGGCTCGCGCAGGAGGAGAAGCAGGAGTCCTCGCGGCAGCGTCAGCTCGCGGAGGAGGCCGAGTGGGTCAAGGCTTCCCCGATGGGACGTCGCAAGAAGGCGAAGGCCCGCGTCGATCAGTACGAGCAGATGCTCAACGCGGAGCAGCCCAAGCAGATCACCAAGCCGCAGATCATGATCCCGCCCGGCCCGCGGCTCGGCAACGAGGTCGTTGTTGTCAAGGGCGTCTCGATGGCCTTCGGCGACAAGCTGCTGTACGAGGACCTGAACTTCAACCTGCCGCCTGGCGCCATCGTCGGCGTCATCGGCCCGAACGGTGCTGGTAAGACGACGCTGTTCAACCTCATCGCGACGGCGGCAGGTGACCCCGGCGACTCGCCGCTGACACCCGACGCGGGCACCGTCACCGTGGGCGAGACGGTCGTGCTCAGCTACGTCGACCAGAGCCGTGCGGACCTCACGTCCGGCAAGACCGTGTTCGACGAGATCACCGGTGGTATGGAGTGGGTGCAGCTCGGCCCAACCGAGATGAACTCGCGTGCGTACGTGGCGGCGTTCGGTTTCAAGTCGGGTGACCAGCAGCAGTCCGTCGGCACGCTTTCGGGTGGTGAGCGCAACCGCGTCCATCTTGCGAAGCTGCTGCAGGAGGAAGCGAACGTGCTGCTGCTGGATGAGCCGACCAACGACCTCGATGTCACGACGCTGCGGGCGCTCGAGGATGCGCTGCTCAACTTCGCGGGCTGCGCTGTGATCACCAGCCACGACCGGTGGTTCTTGGACAAGGTTGCGACCCACATCCTCGCGTTCGAAGGGGACTCCGAGGCCGTGTTCTACCCGGGTGGCTACACCGAGTATCACGATGACCTCGTGCGACGCAAGGGCGAGGACGTCAACAACCCGACCCGCATCAAGTACAAGCCACTCACGCGCCGCTAGGCGTCGCGCGTAAGCGCGCATGTTGGCTCGCGCGTAAGCGCGCATGTTGGCTCGCGCGTAAGCGCGCATGTTGGCTCTCGCGTGGTCCTCGCCGCTGGCGGCGAGGACCACGCGCGTTCGCCATATCAGCCGCCGCGTGGTGTCTGACGTCACCCGTTGGTCGGGGCGACGAGCACGACCCACGTCAGCTCGTGCTTGCTCTGTGAGAGGCGCAACAGCTCTCCTCAAGCAGCACTCCGGCAGCCCAGCGAGGCGCCGAGGTCGAAGCACTGCTCGCCGGGGACGGGCTGCCGGCGGATCCGGGCGACGCCTCCCAGAGCGTGAGGTGCGCGCGGCTCGGTGGGCCCACGCGGTCCCCGACGAGCTGCGGATGGCTGTTGAAAGGGCTCGAGCATCGGGTTGCGGCCAGCGCGAGGTCCTTGGTCCGCAGCGTCCACGATCCGGGCGGCGCGTCCGGCGCCAGTTGGTCAACCTCAAGCGGCTTGCTCGACACGTACGAGAGCTTGTCGACGACGAACCATCCGCGGCCTCGCAGCACGTGCTCGTACAGAGCCAAGCTGCGCTCCCGCGCCTTCAGCTCGCGTGCTGCATGCCCGATGGACGTGACCGGGATGCGCTCCGCGTCGAACCAGATGTCTGCTGCCCACGCCGCCTGTACGGGCGGGTCCTGCGAGATGCGCAGCAAGCCGTGCTATGCCGCGACGGTACGACGCGGGGCAGGTGTCTTGCCGTCGGCCAGGGTCTAGGCCAGGGCCAGGGTCAGGGTCAGGGCCAGGGCCGGGTCTAGGCTTTGGCCCGGTGCCAGGGACTGATGCACCGGGCCCTTCGCCGGGCCCTTCGCCGGGCCCTTCGGCGGGATGCTCGGGCCCAAGTGCTGCTGAGTTGGGCAGAGGGAGTGGGCAGGGTGAGCGAACACGAGATGCGAGCCGGTGGCGCGCGCGGTGCGAGGGTCGTGATGCCAACACATGCTGATGGGACACAGGCGCCCGGTGCTGTCCCCGGTTTGGCTCGCACGCTCAGCTTCGGTCAGCTCACCGCGAGTGGTGTCGGGATCATCATCGGCGCCGGCATCTACGTGCTGCTCGGGACGGCAACGGCAGAAGCTGGTGCGGGCGTGTGGCTCTCGTTCCTCGTCGCCGGGGCCCTGAGCGCGCTGACCGCACTGAGTTACGCGGAGCTCGCGTCGATGTATCCCAACGCGGGCGCCGAGTACGACTACACCCGTCGCGTCGCGCCAGCCTGGGTGGCGTTCACCATCGGATGGGTGATGATCCTGGGGCTGGTCATCGCGGCCGCAGCCGTCTCGCTCGGGTTCGCCAGCTATCTGCGCTACTTCTTCGGCGTGCCGCAGCGGCTCGGTGCCTGGATGCTCCTCGCGTTCGTGGCGGCGGTCGCGTTGGCCGGCATCCAACAGTCGGCACGGCTCACCGTCGTTCTGAGCACCATCCAGGTCGTCGGTCTGCTCGTCATCGTCGCGATTGGCGTCCCCCACATCGGCGAGCACAGCCTGATCGCCGGGTCCTCGACGTCCGGCGTGGTGACCGCGTCCGCGCTCGTCTTCTTCGCGTTCGTGGGGTTCGACGAGGTCATCACGCTCGCCGAGGAGACGGTCGATCCGGCACGGACCGTGCCTCGCGCGCTGCTGACGGCGCTGGGTGTCTCGACAGCCCTGTACATCGGTGTTGCGATCGCCGGTGTCAGCGTGCTCGGGCCCGCGGCGCTGGGTGCCTCGGAGCAGCCGCTCGCCGACGTGATGGCAGCCGCGATCGGGTCACGCAGTGCCGGCGTGGTGGCGGTGGTGGCCATGCTCGCCACGACGAACACCGCCCTGCTGGCCATCACTGCGTCGTCGCGCCTGCAGTACGGGATGGCGGACACCGGGGCGCTCCCTGAGGTGTTCGGCCGCATCAGTCGTCGGCGCGCACCCTGGGTAGCCGTGGTGCTGGCCGTCGCGGTTGCCGCTGGGTTCGTCGGCATCGGCGACCTGTCGCTGGTGGCGAGCATCACGGACTTCTCGGTCTACGTCGTGTTCATCGCGGTCAACATGACGGTCATCTTGCTGCGGTTCTGGCAGCCGAAGCGACGCAGACCGTTCGCCATCAAGGGATCGGTGGGGCGGGTCCCGGTCGCTCCCGCGCTCGCCATGGCGACCATCGCCGTGCTCGTCGTTTTCCTCGAGCCGACGGCGATCGCGCTCGGCCTAACGGTCACGGCCACTGGGGCGGTCATCGCCCTCGTGCGCAACCACCTGAGCCCCGCACCAGCGCCGGCCGCACCCACAAAAGGAACTTCCATGACACCACGCACGAACATCACCGCAGCTGAGGCTGCTGACGTGGCCAAGACGCTCCGGATCGACTTCGCCGCGGTCGAGTTCGACCTCGATCAGTTCCAGCAGGGGATGCGTGTCGAGCTTGAGCACGGGAGGGGCGACCCCGACACCAACGTGACCAACGACGACCTGGTCACGACGGGGAAGATCGCCCTCGCGCACCTCAACGAGTTTCCCGACTACTACACCCGGCTCGCCGAGATGGAAGCGTTGGCTCATCGGGAGCGCGACGGTCGCTGACGACGCGGCGAGATCGTGGCTGTCGTCGCGTTCGCCGGTCGTGCCCGCGACGGCACCGGACTTCGTCCAGCCCGCGACGGCACCGGACTTCGTCCAGCCCGCGACGGCACCGGACTTCGTCCAGCGCGTGACCGCGGTTCTGATGGCCGGCCACGGTGACCTGCTGCCTGCCCGTTACAGGGCGAGCGAGTCCGGAGGGCCGAGCCAGATCGAGCCGACGAGCACCAGCACGCTGACGATGATGAGGTAGCGAGCGAAGCCGCGTAGGTCGTCGGTGCTGACGAGGCGAAGC
>JBLFZR010000085.1:0-5877 GCA_047610595.1 Nitriliruptoraceae bacterium
GCCTCGATGCCTGCCTCGCCGTGACAGTGGGCCGCGACGATTCGTTCGGCGCGGGCCGCTTCCTCGACGATGGCCCGCAGCTCCTCACCTGAGAACTGCTGGTGGAGCGGATGGTCTACCTCGGACAGCACGCCGCCGGACGCGCAGATCTTGATCAGCTTCGCGTCGAGCCGCAGCTGGCGTCGGACCGCCTTGAGCACCTCGGGCACGCCATCAGCGATCTGTAACAGGCCGCCCTCGGCGCCGAACCGCTCGACCATCTCCAGCGGCAGATCGTGCAGGTCGCCGTGTCCTGCGGTCGTGGAGAGGATGGCGTTGGAGGAGTACACGCGTGGGGCCCGGACCAGGCCTTCGCGACGAACCAGCTCGACGTGCACGCCACGACCGCCGACCTCACGTAGTGATGTGAACCCCATGCGAAGCGCCTTGCCGGCGTCGCTGGCGACGCGCAGCATCGCCGGCTCCGACCGATGTGTCGCGACCCGGTCGAGCCGGAGGTCGGCCACACCCATCAGATGCACATGCGCATCCCACATGCCGGGCATCACGGTGTCGCACACCGTGACGTCAGCGTGGGGTGTGTCTGGGGCCCCGGTTGCAGGCCCTGCGTAGGTGATCGTCTCGCCATCGAGCACCACGACCCCGTCGGTGATGGGGGCACCACGGCCGGGGATCAGCTGCCGGGCTTGGATGCGTTGCGTGCGCGTCATGCTTAGACCGATCCGTGGGTGCGCATCTGGTATGCGCTGGTCATGATGGCGACGACCTCGCCGTCCTCGTCGGTCAGGTCGAGGCTGAGGTCGAAGTTGGCCTTGCCGTGCTCGGCCGCCTCGGCGGACAGCCGCGCAACGTCAGCGTCAGCGATCGAAGCCTCGACGCTGATGGCACCGCGCGCCGGCCGGCGGTACCGAATGGTCGACTCTTTAACCAGTGGGAAGAACTTCTCGGCGTCGAACGTCGAGTAGAACAGCACCCCGCCGGGCACCTCACCGAGCGTGTACAGCGCCCCGGCGTACATCGTCCCGAAGTGGTTCACGTTCGGCTCCGCAGGCATTCGGAGCACGCACCGCCCAGGCTCAACCGACACAACCTCCAGCCCACTGCGCTTGACGAAGTCGATGGCCTGCACGAGGCCGGTCGCGGTAGCGCTGTCCATGAATCGTTCCATTTGGGGCAGGAGAGTCGGGCCATCCCCACGCTAGACCGCCCCCGGTCGGTGCGGGCCGTTATCGAGTGTTTCGAGCGCGCCGGCGGCCTGGGTGTCTTCTCGCGTTTCGGTGCGCGTTGTGACCCTCGCGACCACGGTCAACACCGGCGGTGTCACGGTCCCGCTGGACATCGGTCTGCTGCGACCGGCGTTCCCACCGCAACGCCCTCAAAGGCGCCGAAGGAGCGCCTAGAAGGAGGGCCGCGAGGCGAGATAGCCTGACCGGCCGACACCGAACACGTGGAATCGCACCGTGGCCAAGCAGAACAAGTACGGACCGACGCCGATGAGCGAGGACGTGTCCGCTTGGTACAACGACATCGTCTTTAAGGCGGACCTGGCCGACAACGGTCCCGCCAAAGGGACCATGGTCATGAAGCCGTACGGCTACGGGATCTGGGAGCTGATCCAGTCCCAGCTCGACGCGATGTTCAAGGCGACGGGGCACAAGAACGCGTACTTCCCGATGTTTATCCCCGAGTCGTACCTCAAGCGCGAGGCCGACCACGTCGAGGGATTCGCACCCGAGCTGGCGATCGTGACGCACGCGGGTGGCAAGGAGCTCGGTGAGCCGTTGGTCGTGCGGCCGACGTCCGAGACGATCATCGGCGAGATGTACAGCAAGTGGATTAACAGCCACCGCGACCTGCCGGTTCTTATCAACCAGTGGGCCAACGTGGTGCGCTGGGAGAAGCGTCCACGCATCTTCCTCCGTACCACTGAGTTTCTGTGGCAGGAGGGGCACACGGCCCACGCTGATGCCGAGGACGCGATGCGTGAGACCAACCAGATGTGGCATGTGTACGCCGACTTCTCACGTGATGTTGCGGCCATCCCGATGGTCATGGGCGAGAAGACCCCGGGTGAGCGCTTCGCCGGCGCGGTCCGCACGTTCACCATCGAGGGGATGATGCGCGACGGCAAGGCGCTCCAGAGCGGCACCAGCCACTACATGGGCACCAACTTCGCCAAAGCTTTCGACATCTCGTTCACCGACAAGAGCAACACCAAGACGCTGTGCCACACGACGTCGTGGGGCATGTCCACCCGGATGGTGGGCGCGGTCATCTTGGCGCACGGCGACGACGACGGCCTGGTGCTGCCACCCCGGCTCGCGCCGACGCAGCTGATCATCATCCCCGTCGGGCGCGGTGAGGACGGCGAGCGGTGCGTTGAGCAGGCGCACATCATCGCCGCCGAGCTACGCGCCTGTGGTGTCCGCGTTGATGTGGACGACCGCGACCAGGGTCCCGGGTTCAAGATGAACGACGCGATCCTCAAGGGAATCCCGCTGCGCGCAGAGATCGGCCCACGTGACCTCGAGGCAGGTGTGGCCCTGGTGGCCCACCGGATCGGTGAGCTGGACGAGAACGGTCGCTCGGTGAAGGAGCCGATCGCGCTCACCGAGATGGCGGAGTGGGTTCCGGCAGCGCTGGACGCATATCACGACACCCTGTTGGCCCGCGCGACAGCGTTCCGCGACGACAACACCGCGACACTTGACACGTGGGAGGCGTTCGAGGCCCAGGTTCAGACCGGCTTCGCGAACGTGCTGCACTGCGGCGTTCCTGCGTGCGAGGACGACATCAAGGACGCCACCAAGGCGACACCGCGCTGCGTGCTGATCGACGGTGAAGACGCCAGCGGCAGCTGCGTGCGCTGCGGCGAGCCCTCGGCGTACGGCAAGCGTGTGACCTTCAGCCGGGCGTACTGAGCGCCACCACGTGGTGCCACCACGACGGCTCCCGCCTGACGATGCGCCCCAGAGAACGGCGTGGCGTGAGGCAGGGAGTGGCTCGGGCCTCGCACGGACAGCGCAGGCTGGCTGTCGTCGCGGCGGTCTTGACCATGCCCTGTTGATAGGTGGGGGCATACCGTGCGTCTCCACCTCCCGCGGAGCCACGTATGCCCACCGTCGTCGCCACGTGCACCGGCACCGTCGAAGAGTTTGAGCACAACGGGCGCGCCGGCACGACTGCCATTCGCAAGTCCGCAGTCGCGGACGGCGTCCAGATCACGGTCGAAGGTGTGGATGGCGACCAGATCGCGAACCCCGATTCGCACGGTGGCCCGCTGAAGACCGTGTACGCCTACGGCGCCGATGACCTTGCGTTCTGGGAACGGCAGCTGGGCCGTGCGCTCGTGCCTGGCAGCTTCGGCGAGAACCTGCTGGTCGAGGGGCTGGACGTGTCACAGGCAAAGCCGGGTGAGCGGTGGCGTGTCGGCGAAGCGCTGCTGGAGGTCACCACGATCCGCACGCCGTGCTGGAAGCTGGCGTGGGCGATGGGGGAGGACAACTTCGAACGCCGCTTTCAGCAGGCCGCGCGCCCCGGTGCGTACCTGACCGTCGTCGAGGAGGGCGCTGTCGTGCCCGGCGATGAGCTTCGCGTGGTGCGCTCGCGTATGGATCACGAGATCACGCTGCGAGCCCTCGCCAACGCGTATCACAACGACCGGCGACAGCGGCAGGCGATTCTCGATGAGGTCGACGTGCTGCCGCCCGCGGTTGCAGCAGCCGTGGTGCTGCTGTTCGGCTGACGTACGAACCGCAAGCTGTCCGTGGTGTTGCTCGTCAACGGCCTCGTAGGCGGTGTCCGACCTGACCGGGGCGGCGACTACCGTTGGCCACCCCCAACGAGGCGCCGCGCGATGCCCACCATCATCCTGGTCCGTCACGGCGTGACGGACGCCACAGGCAGCCGGCTCGGCGGCCACACCGACGCGTCGCTCAACGACGCTGGCAGAACGCAGGCCGAGACGACCGCTGCGCGACTCTCCGAGCTGCCGATCGCGACCGTGTACTCGTCGCCGATCGTGCGCACGCGTGAGACAGCGGTCATCCTCGGCAAGCCGCACGGGCTGTTCCCCAAGACAGCGCGTGGTCTTATCGAGGTTGACTACGGGGACTGGACCGATCGCCCGCTGTCGGAGTGTCGTACAGAGCCGTTGTGGCGCACGATTCAGCAGGCGCCGTCGCGGGTGACGTTCCCGGGCGGTGGGAGCATCCGCGGTATGCAGGCGCAGGCCGTGGACTCGATCGAGTCGATCGCGGCACAGCACGGCGACGACGAGGTCGTGGTGGCAGTCAGCCACGCCGACGTCATCAAGGCGATTCTGGCGCACCTGCTCGGGCTGGGGCTCGACGGCTTCCAGCGCATCGTGGTGGGGCCGGCGTCGTCGTCGGTTGTGTATCTCCCGCTGGGAGGCGCCCCGACGGTGCTCAGTATGAACGATCACGGTCCGATTGACCTGCCCACGCGCGCCGCCACGCAGGATGATTCCGACACGGAGGAGAGCCGGTGACTGACATGACCGCTCCCTTCCACGCCACCGGCGGCTACCTCGGTCAACCGGGCTCGCGGACCTTCTTCCTGCAGGCCGCCGATGCGTCATCCGTGGTCACCGTGCTGGCCGAGAAGAGCCAGATCGACGGCCTCGGTGATCTGCTGACGCGCGTGCTGGCTGACATCGACGAGGTTCCAGCCACCGACTGGGACCGTGACGCGATGGAGCTACGCGAGCCGGTTCAGCCGCGCTGGCGCGTCGGCACGATCGGGGTGGGTGTGGAACCCGAGGCCAGCCGCATCATCCTCGAGCTCAACGAGATGCCGAACCCGGACGATGAAGATCACGAGCCCGAGCAGCTGCGCTGGTGGCTGGACCGTGACGTCGCCCGTCGACTCGCTGCGCACTGCAACGAGGTCGTCGGTGAGGGCCGACCGACCTGTGAGCTTTGCGGCCGACCGATGCGTGCCTCCGGCGCTCATACGTGCCCGCGTACCAACGGGTACGGCCGGCTGACACGCTGAGGTTCTCATGAATCACCGCGACGACGCGCTGAGCGCCCCACGTGACCGCCCGCCGTTGTCTGGCGCCCACGATCCGTTCCTACGCCGGCTGCTGCATGCCGAAGCGACGGTTGTGGGCCAGTTTGGTGACGCCTCGAACACGACGCTGCTCGTGGCGTTGGCGGACGACGACGGCGTCATGCCAGCGTTGGATTCCACGGGCGGACTGGCGGGGCTGGACCCGCATGCGTTCGCGGTCTACAAGCCAGAGCGCGGTGAAGCCCCGCTGTGGGACTTCCCCGATCGGACGCTGTGGCGCCGCGAGATCGCGGCGTGCGTCGTCGACCGTGCGCTCGGGCTCGGGATGGTGCCCACGACAGTGGGGCGTGACGACCTCGAGCACGGCGTCGGGTCGCTGCAGCGGCTGGTTGTGCACGACCCGGATGAGCACTACTTCGCACTGCGCCAGGATGAGTCGTTGCACGCCCAGCTTCGGCTGATGGTGGTGCTGGACCTGCTGCTGAACAACGCGGACCGCAAGGCGGGCCATGTGCTGCTGGAGCGTAACGGCGACGATCGATCTGTCCGGCTGATCGATCACGGTGTCTGCTTCCACCAGCAGCCGCATCTGCGCACGGTGGGGTGGGACTTCGGTGACGAGGTCATGCTCGATGACGAACGGGCGCTCGGCGCGACGCTGGCACACATGCTCGACGATGAGCACCCCTCCGTCGGCGCGCTGCACGACCTGCTGCTACCCGATGAGCTTGAGGCGCTGGCCGCACGAGCCCACGACGTTGCCCGTCTGCGTGTGTTCCCGACGCCAGAGCACGACCGCCAGTACCCCTGGCCTTTGCTGTGATGGCCTTTGCTGTGATGGCC
>JBLFZR010000086.1:0-5612 GCA_047610595.1 Nitriliruptoraceae bacterium
GTGGCGGGGCTTGTGCAGCTCAGTAGTGGTACGGGAAGCCGGCCCGGGGACCGGCTGCGCGTGTTGGTGTTAGTCGCTGGTGGTGGCGGGGCTTGTGCAGCTCAGTAGTGGTACGGGAAGCCGGCCCGGGGACCGGCTGCGCGTGTTGGTGTTAGTCGCTGGTGGTGGCGGGGCTTGTGCAGCTCAGTAGTGGTACGGGAAGCCGGCCCGGGGACCGGCTGCGCGTGTTGGTGTTAGTCGCTGGTGGTGGCGGGGCTTGTGCAGCTCAGTAGTGGTACGGGAAGCCGGCCCGGGGACCGGCTGCGCGTGTTGGTGTTAGTCGCTGGTGGTGGCGGGGCTTGTGCAGCTCAGTAGTGGTACGGGAAGCCGGCCCAGTCGGGGTCGCGTCGTTGTAGGAACTGGTCGCGGCCCTCTTGGGCCTCGTCGGTGCCGTAGATCAGGCGCGTGGCCTCGCCCGCGAACACCTGTTGGCCGACCAGCCCATCGTCGGTGAGGTTCATCGCGAACTTAAACATCCGGGTCGCGGTGGGGGACTTGCGCATGATCTCGGCCGCCATCGCAAGACCGGTGGTCTCGAGCTCGGCGTGCGGCACAGCGCGGTTCACGGCGCCCCAGGCGACGGCCTGCGCCGCGTCGTAGGTCTCGCCGAGGAAGAAGATCTCGCGCGCAACCTTCTGGCCGACCTGCTTGGCCAGATAGGCGCTGCCGAACCCACCGTCAACCGACGCAACATCAAGGTCGGTCTGCTTGAACTTGGCGTGTTCGGTGCTCGCGATGCTGAGGTCGCAGATCACGTGCAGCGAGTGCCCGCCGCCGGCGGCCCAACCGTTCACCATCGCGATGACGACCTTCGGCATATGACGGATCAGACGCTGCACCTCAAGGATGTGCAGCCGACCGTTGCGGGCCGGGTCGATGGTGGCGGCCACCTCGCCGTCGGCGTACTTGTAGCCATCTTTGCCGCGGATTCGTTGGTCGCCGCCGCTGCAGAACGCGTGCCCCCCGTCGCGCGACGATGGGCCGTTTCCTGTCACCAGCACACAGCCGACGTCCGACAGCTGCCGGGCGTGGTCGAGCACGCGGTACAGCTCGTCAACCGTGTGGGGGCGGAACGCGTTGCGCACGTCCGGGCGGTTGAAGGCAACGCGCACCGCGCCGTTGCGCGCGACGCCGGCTGCGTCGGTGGCCCGGTGATAGGTGATGTCGGTGAGCTCGTCGAACCCCGCGACGGGGGCCCAAAGGTTCGGGTCGAAGATGTCGGTGGACATGGCTTGGACTCCAGCTCAACAGGGGGTACGGGCGTGCGCTACCGGTGCGGGGACCGGCGTCGACGGAGGCTACGCCGGTGACGTCGCTAGGGTGGACGCCTCGCGACTGCGAGCGCCCGCCCTACCTGAAGGAACCCTCGATGGCCCTGCCTGTGCTGGATCCAGAAGCCCGCGCGGCCGCGCTCGAGAAGGCCAAGGCCGCGCGCCAGCTACGGGCCCAGCTCAAGCACATGCTCAAGTCGGGCGAGGTGCCGCTCGCAGAGCTGCTGGAGAAGGCTGGCGATGCACCGGCGCTCGCCAAGATGCGCGTGATTGAGGTGCTCGAGTCACTGCCGAACGTGGGAAAGATCACCGCGGTGAAGCTGATGGACGAGCTCGGTATCTCTCGGACGCGCCGGCTCCAAGGGCTGGGTCACCGTCAGCGCGAAGCCCTGCTGGCGCGCTTTGAGGATCGCAAGTGAGCGACGCGATCGCGACGCCGAGGACCATCACCGTCGGCGGGCTCGCCGGTACGGGCACCTCTACTTTGAGTCAGCTGCTGGCATCGCGGCTCGGCCTGCCGTACGAGTACGCCGGCGGCATCTTCCGTGCCGAGGCGGCCCGCCGCGAGATATCGCTGGAGGCGTTCAACGCGCTGTGCGAGTCCGATCCCGCCGTCGACCGAAGCCTTGACGACCGCCAGCTTGAGCTGCTGCGCGGCGGTGGCCTGCTGCTGGAAGGCCGGATGGCTGGCTGGTTGGCTCGTCGCCACGCGCTCGGCAACGTGCGCACCGTGTGGGTGACGTGCGGGGATCAGGAGCGCTTCCGGCGGCTCAGCCAGCGTGACGGCGGACACGTCGAGGCTGCGATGGGACGCACGCTTGCGCGCGAGGCCAGCGAGGCGGACCGCTTCCTGCGCTACCACGGTGCTGATCTGTCGGACCTGTCGGGCTACGACGTGCTGCTCGACTCGACCGCGGCCACCCCCGACCAGCTGGCCGACGCGGTGCTTGATGCGCTCGCGAAGGGCGGGCCCTCGGCGCAGACGGCCCGATAGCCGGTACCGTTAGCGGTCCGGTCGCAGCGCCCTCGCATCGTGGGGAGTCGGCGCGACCATCTTCGTACGCCATCGCACGTGAGGCAGCTGCCATCGCACACATCGACGACCTCATGGACCGGGTGGACACCAAGTTCCACCTCGTCCACCTCGCCGCCAAGCGCGCCCGCGAGATCAACGCCTACTACACCCAGCTGGGTGAGGGGCTGCAGCAGTACGTGCCGCCGCTGGTGAGCACCGAGTCGAACAAGCCGCTGTCGATCGCCATGGAGGAGATCGCGGAGGGCAAGATCGAGGTCACTGATCAGGAGTCGCTCGACGCGATCGCCGCCGAGATGGGCGACGACCCGCTCGCGTTCCTGCCGCCCGGGGACTACGACCACTGAGCAACGCACCCGAACCGCGCCTGGCAGGACGACGTGTCCTGCTGGGTGTGACGGGTGGCATCGCCGCGTACAAGGCTGTCTTGGCCGCGCGGCTGATGGTTCGGAGCGGGGCCGACGTGCACGTCGTGCCCACCCGTGGCGCCCTGCAGATGATCGGCGCGCCGACCTTCGAGGGCATCACGGGTAACCCCGTCCGCACCGAGGTGTGGGAAGGCGTCGACACCGAGACGCATGTTGCGTTGGCCCGATCCGCAGACGTCATCGGCATCTACCCGACGACCGCGCACACGATGGCGCGGCTCGCCGGCGGGATCGCCGATGACCTGCTGACCACCTCGGTGCTGGCCGCCACCTGCCATGTGGTGGTTGCGCCCGCGATGCACGGCGAGATGTGGGACCACCCCGCGACGCAACGCAACGCTGCGACGTTGCGCGCGGACGGTGTGATCCTCGTCGGACCCGGCACCGGCGCTCTGATGGGCGGCGACACCGGCACGGGTCGTGTCATCGAGCCCGAGGACTTCGTGGAGGCGCTGGGCGACATGGTTGACCCGCGCGACCAGGACCTGCTCGGTTGTCGCGTGACGATCACGGCGGCAGGGACGCGTGAGCTGCTTGATCCCATCCGATTCCTTGGTAACCGTTCCACGGGCCGTATGGGATTTGCGCTCGCGTCCGCCGTCGTATCACGCGGTGGCGAGGTGACGTTGATCGCCGGTCATACCGGTCTTGCCACGCCTCGTGGCGTGACCCGGATCAACGTCGAGACAGCTGTCGAGATGCGCGAGGCGGTCATGGACCACCTCGACGTGGACCTCGTTATCAAGTCTGCCGCCGTCGCTGACTTCCGGCCCGCCTCAATCAGTGAGCAGAAGATCAAGAAGGGCGACGGCATCCCGACGGTCGAGCTTGTTCGCAACCCCGACATCCTCGCGGAGATCGGGCAGCTGCGGCGCGAGCATGGTGTCGGTCCGAAGGTGCTGATCGGATTCGCGGCCGAGACGAACGATGTCGAGGCGTACGGCGCCGAGAAGCTCACGCGCAAAGGCGCGGACCTGCTGGTCGTCAACGACGTGTCCAAGCCGGGCGCCGGCTTCGGCTCCGAGACCAACCACGTCGTGATGCTGGGCGCGGACGGCTCGCGTGAGGAGATCCCACTCGCGCACAAGGTCGAGGTCGCTCACCGCATCCTCGACCGGGCCGTTGCGTTGCTCTCGACAAGCTGACACGGTCGCCGCATGGCGTCCCGACCGCCCGGTTGTAAACGGTGGGGGCCCGGCTCCGGTCGCAGGGACGGCTAGCGTTACCTGTTCCCGGCTCTCGCCGACCGCCACCTTGGAGTTCCTCTTGTCCCGTCGCACGCTGTTCACGTCCGAGTCCGTCACTGAGGGCCACCCGGACAAGGTGTCGGACCAGGTGTCTGACTCGATCCTCGACGCCATCTTGACCGCGGACGCGGCCAACGCCGACAACGTGCGGGTCGCCGTGGAGACGCTGGTCACGACTGGCCTCGTTGTCGTTGCCGGCGAGATCCGCACCGACGCGTACGTCGACATGCAGAAGATCGTCCGCGACCGCATCCTCAAGATCGGTTACACCGGCAACGGGATGGGCTTCGACGGCGAGACCTGCGGCGTGATGATCGCGATTGACGAGCAGTCGCCTGACATCGCCCAGGGTGTGGACTCGTCCATCGAGACACGCGGCGAGGTGACCGAGGACGGCATCGCCAAGCTGGGCGCCGGCGACCAAGGGATGATGTTCGGCTACGCGTCGGACGAGACCGATGTGATGCAGCCGTTGCCGATCCAGCTGGCGCACCGCATGGCGGAGCGCCTGGCCGCGGTACGCAAGGACGGCACGCTTGCGTATCTCCGCCCGGACGGTAAGACCCAGGTCACCGTCGCCTACGAGGGCGACCGCGCCGTCGCCATCGACACGGTTGTGGTGTCCACGCAGCACCATCAGGATGCCACGCTCGCGCAGATCCGCGCCGACATCGAGCAGCATGTGGTGCGCCCGCTGCTGCCGGCTGATCTTGACACCTCCAACGTGCGCATCATCGTGAACCCGACCGGCAAGTTCGTTATCGGTGGCCCTGTTGGTGACGCGGGCCTGACCGGTCGCAAGATCATCGTTGACACGTACGGCGGCATGGCGCGTCACGGTGGTGGCGCGTTCAGCGGCAAGGACGCCACCAAGGTCGACCGGTCGGCCGCGTACGCGACCCGCTGGGTCGCGAAGAACATCATCGCCGCAGGCCTTGCCAAGCGCGCCGAGCTGCAGGTCGCGTACGCCATCGGCGTCGCGCACCCCGTCTCGCTGACGCTCGAGACGTTCGGCACCGAAACGGCGGACCCGGACGCCATCCTCAAGGGTGTCGAGCAGGTCTTTGACCTGCGCCCAGGTGCGATCATCCGTGACCTCGACCTGCGAAGCCCCGGCTTCGTCGAGACCGCCGCGTACGGCCACTTCGGTCGTACAGGACCGCGCTTCACATGGGAGCGGACGGACCGCGCCGACGCGCTGCGCTCGGCCGTCGGGGCCTGAGTTCGACGCCGCCCTCTGGAAGACCGATCGCCCGTGTGGCGGTCGAGGTCGAGCCGTATCACCTCGACCGGCTGTTCGACTACGCCGTGGGGGACGCGGACCCCGTTGTCGGGGCTCGCGTCGAGGTGGTGTTTGCCGGGCGTGTCCGCAAGGGCGTGGTCGTAGAACGAGTGGCGACCACCGACGTGCCCGACAGTCGCCTGCGGCCGCTGAAGCGCACGTTGGGCGACCACGTCTGGGCCACTCCAGACGAGGTAGGGCTGGCGCGCTGGGCCGCCGACCGGTGGGGCGGGACGCTGGCGGATGTGCTGCGACACGCGCTGCCGGCTCGGACCGTCGATGTCGAGCGGCGTGCCGCGGACGCGGGCTGGT
>JBLFZR010000087.1:0-5577 GCA_047610595.1 Nitriliruptoraceae bacterium
CTGACCTGCTGGCCTGACCTGCTGGCCTGACCTGCTGGCCTGATGTGTTGGGAGGGGGGTCGCTGAACGGCCGTACCCTGCGCGTTCCGGGCCGTTGCGGTGGTTCGGGCCCTCCCGAAGGATCCCCGTGCAGACTCCGAACGTGCTCGTTTCTCGGATGCGGCCGTGGTGGTTGGCGACAGCCGCGTGCCTCGTGTTCGTGCTCGCGTTGACCGCCGTCGTCACCGCGCCGCCGACCGAGGTGACCGAGGAGGACGCGCTGGTCGCGTTCCGTCAGCAGCTGGCCGCTGATGACGATGGCGGCGAGGTTGGTGGCCGCGAGATAAAGACCATCGCGGCGCCGAGCGAGCCGAGCGCCTCACCGAGCGCGTCTGCCGCGAGCGGGACCGCGACCCCCGGCCCGACGGCCGCGCAGGACTCGACGGGAGACACACCGAATGCTGCGGCCGAGGACAGCTCAGGCAGCACGAGGCAGGACGCTGCGGACCAACACAACAGTGCGCCGACAGACACGATCGAGCCGACACCAGCGCCTGTGTCGCAGCCGGCGTCACCGGCTGTGCGCACACGTCCGGGTCAGGGTGTCTACAGCTACGTCGTGGAGGGCGGCGAGTCGATCGATATCCCGGGTGGCAGCCGCACCTATCCGTCCAACGCCACCTCTACGTTGGTGCACGGCAGCGACGCTTGCGGCTGGACCGTCGAGATGGCGCTCGCCGAGGAGCACAAGGATCTGCTCGATTTCTGCACCTCACGTGACAGCACTGCGATGCGCGGCGTGCAGCAGTATGTGGAGTTCTTTGGCACGGGCGAGACGCAGAACTTCCGGTGCGCACCCGCGCTGGTGATCCCAGCGAAACCCGGGGGTGCCGCGACCCGTGGCCGCTGCGCGGACGCCGCCGCCGATGTGGCGGGTGACTTCGTCGTCACGACCACCGAGCAGTCGCAGCGGACGATCGGTGGGGCGTCGGTTCCGGCGATTCGTGTCGTGTACGAAGTGACGTTTAGCGGGCGCAGTGAGGGCTCGTCGACGACCGATACGTGGGTTCACGCCCAGACCGGGCTGTTGCTGCGTATGCATCGCACCACCGACGCGGTGATCGAAACGCAGGCGGGACGGCGCCGATACCAGGAAGATGTCACGGTCGAGCTCAAGGACCTTACGCCTCGCACCTGACGATGGGTCGGCCGTAGCCTCTGCGTGGGCCGCCAGTCGCCCCTCGACCCCGTGAGGCCGACATGTCTAGCTACGTGCCGCAGCTGCGCACCTCACCGCTGGCGTGGCTCGGTGATGCGCTGGCTGACCTGGACCGCGCGGAGCTGCTGCGGGTGCTGCGGACCGTTGACTCTGGCGCGGACCCGTGGATCACGCTCGGCGAAGGCGACGATGCCCGCCGCGTGCTGCACCTGTGCTCCAACGGCTACCTCGGGCTCGCCACCGATCCGCGGGTTGTCGAGGGCGCCGTTGCGGCAGCCCGCAGCTTCGGAGCCGGCACCGGTTCAGCTCGGCTGATCACCGGTGCCCAGACGATCCACCGCGCGCTTGAGTCACAGCTGGCAGAGTGGAAGCGCACCGAAGACACCCTGCTGTTCTCGTCCGGCTACCTCGCCAACGTCGGGGTCATCAGCGCGCTGGTCGGTCGGGGTGACACGGTCGTGTCGGACGCGCTGAACCATGCGTCGATCATCGACGGGTGCCGGCTGTCGGGTGCGCAGGTGCGGGTGTACGAGCACGGCGACGCGGACCACGCCGAGCGACTGCTGGCCGACGCGCCAGGTCGGCGGCTGCTGGCGACCGACGGCGTGTTCTCGATGGACGGCGACCTTGCCCCACTCCCGGCGCTGTGCGACGCTGCCGAGCGGCACGGGGCGATGGTGGTCGTCGATGATGCGCACGGCTCCGGGGTCGTCGGCCCGGACGGTCGCGGGACGGTTGCGGCGCTCGGATGCGAGGGCCGTGTCCACGCGGTGGTCGCGACCTTAAGCAAGGCGCTCGGATCACAGGGCGGCTACGTCGCGGGTTCGTCCGAGCTGATCGCGTGGCTGCGAAACCGGGCGCGCGGCTTCGTGTTCGACACCGCGTTGGCGCCGCCATCGGTTGGGGCCGCCGCGGTCGCGGTCGCGGTTGCACGCGCCGAGCCGTGGCGTCGGGCGCAGGCCGTCGCGGGCGCTGCATCACTGGCTGCGGCGTTGCGCGCCAACGGCTGGGAGGTGCCGGCCAGCCAGGCCGCGATCGTTCCGATTCAGGTCGGCGAGGCGGGGGACGCGCTGGCGTTGATGCGCCGTCTGCTCGACGAGGACGTGCTGGCTGTCGCGATCCGTCCGCCAACGGTCCCCGTCGGATCGTCGCGCGTGCGCGCCACGGTGCTCGCGACCCACACCGAGGCGGACGTGGCGCGCGCCGTGGCCGCGTTCGGTCAGGCCCCAGAGGTGACCGCATGAGCAGTGATGACGTACGCAGCCAGCTCACCGCTCCGGGTATCCGCAGCCAGACACCGACGGCGCCGCACAACATCTTTGTCACCGGCACGGACACGGGCGTCGGTAAAACGGTTGTGTCGGCGGCGATCGCGCAGCTGTGGCGTGACGCGGCCCCGGACGCCGGCGCAACAACCGAGGTCACCTACGTCAAGCCGGCGCAGTCGGGTGCTGACGACGGCGATGACGACGCCCGCGACGTCGCACGATGGACCCGTGGCGTCGAGGTTGTCACGGGTACGACGCTTGGCGCATCGCTGGCGCCGTCGGTCGCGGGCCGTCTGGTTGGGGTTGCGTTGACCGCCCACTCGCTGGCAGCGACCGTGCAGCAGGCGGCGCTTTCCCGGCCGCGAGCGCGGCTGGTCGTCGAGGGTGCGGGCGGGATCTTGGTCGAGCTGGGCACCGATGGCACGACCTGCGCCGACCTCGCAGCAGCGTTGGCGCTGCCGGTGGTGGTGGTGTCGCGTCCGGGGCTCGGCACGCTCAACCACACGGCGCTGACGCTCGCCGAGCTACATCGTCGCGGTTTGGAGCTCGCCGGGGTCGTCGTGAGCGGCTGGCCGGCCGAGCCGGACCTCGCAACGCGGACCAACCTTGCCGAGCTGGCGCGGCTGTCAGGCGGCCGTCTGCTGGGTGTGCTGCCTGTCATCGCCGGGCTTGGAGCTGATGCGATCGCGGACGCCGATCTCGGCGCCTGGTTCACGTCGGTGCTCGGTGGGACCGCCACGACGGGCGACCTGCTGGCGCTCGCGGGCTGAGGTTCCGTTGGTGCCCGTGCGGGGGTGGTCGTAGGCTCCCGGACCTGCTGCCAGGAGCATCGCGTGTCCATCGCTATCACCCCCGTTCGTGACGACGCCGCTGTCGCGGCGCTGGGCGCCGACCCGGCCAAGCTGCTGGTGCTGGTGGAGGAGTCGCTGATCGATCGTCGCGAGACGATCACGGCGGACCAGGCGTACGCGCTTGCCGAGCTCGACATCGACGCTGCGCTGGTGACCGAGGACCGTCCCGAGGGGACCGTGCTGGACGCGATGCTCGACCTCGCCCACCGTGTGCGGGTGCTGTGGACGTCGGAGGAGGTCGCGCTCGAGTCGATCGTGTCCGGCAAGACCGGCGGCTGCCCCGAGGACTGCACGTTCTGTTCGCAGTCGTCGGCGTTCGAGACGTTGGTCAAGCCGCAGCCGCTGCTGACCGAGGCCGAGGTGCTGCTGGCTGCGGCGTCCGCCCAGGCGCAGGGCGCTACCGAGTTCTGCATCGTCTACGCCGTGCGCGGCCCCGACGAGCGCCTGATGGAGAACATCCTCGCGCTGACGGCGATCGTGCACGAGAAGACCGAGATGGACGTCGCGGTTTCAGCCGGGATCTTGACCGCCGACCAGGCCAAGCGCCTGAAGGCGGCAGGCGTTATCAAGTACAACCACAACCTCGAGGCGTCGCGGTCGTTCTTCCCGCAGGTCGCGACCACGCACTCGTGGGAGGAGCGGTGGGAGACCCTCAACCTCATCCGCGAGCACGGCATGGAGGTCTGCACCGGCGGCATCGTCGGTATGGGCGAGACTCGGTCGCAGCGCGCCGAGCTGGCGCTGGAGCTGGCCGAGTTCCGTCCGACCGAGACGCCGCTGAACTTCCTCAACCCGCGTCCGGGCACCCCGATGGCCGATCGTGAGCCGATGGGCCCGCGCGAGGCGCTGCACGCGATCGCGTTGTTCCGCCTGGTGCTGCCGTGGACGCTGCTGCGTTTGGCCGGTGGCCGCGAGATCGCCCTCCAAGATCTGCAGTCTGCGGGCCTGCTCGGTGGCGTCAACGGTTTGATCATCGGCAACTACCTGACGACCCTCGGCCGCACGCCGCAGGAGGACGTCAAGATGCTCAAGGACCTCGACATCCCCGTCCGCGGCGTCCAGGACCTGCTCTGAGCCGGGCCCCTGCCGCTCCTGCGGAAGCAGTTTTTGCGGGAGTCGCAGGGTTCGAACGCAGCACCTTCGCTGGCGGCGTCCACCTGCCCGTGGATGCATCCGCAAAGGTGACCGCGTGAGCGACGTGGAGCTGCGCTACTGCGCCGCGTGCGGCGGGCCGGGGGAGGCAGGCGACGCCGCGCACCTCGCGTGCGCGAAAGCGCTGGTGCTGGACACGCCGCGCTTCTGTATGCGCTGTGGTCGACGGCTGGACGTGCAGGTCTATCCCACCTCCGTGAGCGCCACCTGCCGCCGGTGTGACGGCGTTCACCCCCGCGACCGAGGTCGCGCTGCGGGCTGAAGCGCTTCCGCGGAAGCACTGCATCCCGCCGACGTTCAGACGCCGAGGCCCTTGTCCGCCTCGCGCAGGCGCATCGCGAGCGACTTGAGCAGCTTGCGGGTGAACGTCGGGGACTCGTCAAGCATGATCTTGAACTCGTTTACGGCCACGACCAACACCTCGCAGTCGGTGTGCGCGATGACCGTGGCGGTCTGCTTGCCGCCGTCAAGCAGTGACAGCTCGCCCACGGTGTCGCCGGCGCCGAGAGACGCGATCTTGCGGTTGTTGCGCTTGACCACGGCCGTCCCGCTGGCGATCACGAACATCTGGAGCGGTGCTCGATCTTGCACGGCCATCTCGGTGCCCGCTGCCACCGTCAGCTGGGTCGAGTGACGCTCGATCGAGTCGATGTCGCTCTTGGGCAGGCCCCCGAAGATCGCGGTGTTCTGCAGCGCGGCGACCCGCTGCGGCTTTGTGTTGAACATGGGCGGTGCTCCTTGCGGTTGGCCGGCGGATGCGTGGTCGTGCCGCTGTTGGCGGTGGGTCGTGCGGTGACAGCGCCCGCCGACCCTAGGTGACTGGCTGCGGCCACGTCCGGTTTGTCGTCCCTCGTGGCTCCACGCAAGCTGGGGGTTGGTTAGCTGTCGCGGCGGCTGCGGACTTCTTCGACCCGGAAGCGGAGCTCGACGGTGGGTGTGGTGTGGGTGAACACGATGTCGGGCAGGCTAGGGATCTCGATCGTGATGGCCCAGCTGTCGCTGATGGACACCAGGGTCTCGTCTGTGGTGTCGCTGTAGGTGTGGGTGATGTCGGTCGGGCTGGGCTCTCCATCGTGGTAGCTGCCACCGCGGCTGGTGTGGGTCGTGG
>JBLFZR010000088.1:0-5543 GCA_047610595.1 Nitriliruptoraceae bacterium
AACACGGTGACTCCGTTGCTGCTTCGATGCGCGACGAGATGACACCACGGATCCTGCTGGACCTCGCGTCACCCGTACGACCGGAAGGGTTGGACGTAACAGGACGGCGCCCACAGGCACCGCCGTGAGCAAACGGTACCCGCTGAGCGGGCCCGGTCGCAACCACACCGACCGTGACGCGCGGGTCAGAGCGCGCCGTACGGTGCGGCGTGCACGGCGCGAACGCCGCACACTGCCGACCGGAGCCCGCACGCATGGCCCAGACCATGGCTCAGACACCGTTGCAAACACGCGCGTCCTGCGCGCTCGTTGCCCGTGATCTCGGTGAGCCGCTGGCGGGCAGCGCAGCACGTGCAACGGGCTGGATCTGCATCGAACACTCCGGTCCGTGGACTCCCAAGGCTCCGACCGCGGTGGAGCTGGGTCCGCAAGCGACCGATCTCAACAGCCATCCCGACGTTCGGGTCCAGCTGATTCGGACAGTCAGGCTGGCACACGCCAGCGATTCCATCACGCCGGTCGCGCCAGTCTCCCCGGATGCGCTGGATGCGCTAAACCGGCCGACGACTGTGCTCCTGTCGCACGCCGCGGTCGATCCCGCAGACCGTTGGACGCGGCGGCTGCAGCTGGACAACGTTGCCGAGCTCGCGCAGATCGACCCCCGGTGGACGCTCTCGGCCACGCCACCCCCCGTGGGCGAGCCGGTCTACAACGACGTCTGGCTGTTGTGCGCGCACGGACGACGCGACGCGTGCTGCGCGGTGTACGGGCGCCCCGTGGCGCTGGCCCTGCTTCGCGCAGGGGTGGAGGTGTGGGAAACGACCCACACCGGCGGCCACCGCTTCGCCGCCACCGGCATCGTGCTCCCGGACGGGCTGTCGCTGGGCCATCTCGACAAAGTGGACGCCGTGGCGGTCGCGGCCGAGCTGGCAGACGGTCAGCTCCCAGCCGCGCTGCTGCGCGGCCGATGCGCTGTCCCGGGTCCAGCGCAGGCTGCGGAGGCTGCGCTACGCACGCGACTGGCGCTGACCGGGCGCGACGACGTCCTCCCCATCGCGTGGGAGATGACCGCCGACGCCACCAACAACGCACCAGCCATGACGCAGGTCCACCTCACCGCGGTCGGGGCCCGATGGACCGCGACGGTGCGCAGCAGCCCGGTGTCCCAACCGCGCCCCATCAGCGACACCGCTGGGCCGACGCACCCCACGACGCACGAGGTCGTAGAGCTCACACCCGCGTAACGCCTGCATGCCGCGCGCGTGCCGCCTGCCTGATTCAGCCGCGCATGCCCTGCCACAGGATGCCAGGGAGGACCGAGAGGTCACCGGTGCCCTCCAGCTCGGTGATCTTGGGTCCGATCTCGGCCAGAGTCGAGTGCGTGTGGAACGTCACCGGCTTGACCGGCGCCTTGAACGGCGCCCAGACCACCGACTTCTGCACGTCCTCGAGCATGTAGCTGTTGTGCACGACGCCGCGGCCGGACTGGATGTCCTCGTCGGTCGCCCCCGGATACGCGCCCCACGTGGTGGTGACCATGCCGTACGCGACGGCGGACCATGCGTTGATGACGACGCAGCCGTACTCAAGCTCCGCGATCGCTTTGTGCACTGCGGCCGCGACAGCCGGGTCCTTCATCGAGCGCGGGTGCACCAGGATGGTCGCAGTCAGCGTCCCCCACAGCGTCTCGTTGGCGAACTTCACAGCCTTGTCGAGGTACGCCGGGATCGACAACGGTGCATCGAGAGGTGTCTCGGCGAACACGCCGCAGAACGCCTCGGTTGTGAAGGCGGTCGCGTCGGTCTGATCGGACGGAACGTCCGGGATCAGCGTGAAGGGCACGCGACCCTCTCCCTCGCGTCCGAACCACTCGGCCTGCGGGTGACTGTCGACGAAGTGACGCCAGCGGTCAACAGCCCCCGGGTAGTACGGAACGCGCTCTTCGGCCTTGCCGAGGCTCGCACGGATGCCGTCGAGCAGATCACGGCGACGGGCCCACGAGCCGTGGGTCACCAGCACACGCGCTGCGACGCAGTTGAAGCCGCCGTTCTGGACGAGCATCGATGCGATCGAGTCGGCCTGGTACTGGATATCGCCGGCGGACCAGGGGCCTGGGACGACGATGACGGGCGACACGTTGCCGAGCTCGGCCTCCATATGCCGGTTGTTGATCTTCTTGCCCGCGGCCTTGTTCTTTGCGCCCTTCGCACCGGTGCCGAACACGATGGCGTCGAACGTCTTGTCCGAGCCTGTCATGTGCAGCTCGGTCACCAGGTCGTGCGTGGTGAGCGCCTGGCCGATCTCGCCGCCGCCGTACACGATCGCGAGGAAGCCCTCGTCGATCAGCGGCTTGAGCGCCGCCTCGAGGTGCGGACCGAGGTGCTCGTTGACCGGGTTCATCTTGCAGATGACGACGCGGTCCTGCGTAAACAGCTTGGTGAGGATGTCCATCGGTGGGATCGACGACACGTTGCCGGCGCCCAGCACGACGCAGACGCCGCCGCCGTCCTTGTTGCCTGGCCGGTAAACCTTGGCGATGTTCGCCTCGGCCTCCTCGATGGTGACGCCCGGCTGCAGCCACACCTCGCCCGTCATGCGGGTGAACAGAAGGCCATCGATCGCGCTGGCCGGGAACACCTTCGCCACGACCTGCCCGTTGGCACGGGTCTCAAAGTCAACCTTCGGGGCCCCGGTGTCACGGATCTGCTCGAGAGTCTCCTGCACGAGGCGCATGTTGCGCAGCGTCGACATCGGCCCCGAGAGCCAGTCTTCACCACGCAGCGGCGACGAGGTCGGGATGCCCTTGGCGTCCGCACCCGCGACCGCCCAGCCCTCGGCGGCGGCGAGCGTCGTGACCCGCGTGCGTGCCAGCAGCTCGATGCGATCGCCGATTGACAGCCCAACCCACGCCTTCGCGCGGTCCGCGACGTGCGCGACGATGGCGTCCAGCTCCTCGAGCTTGGTGTGCTCGACCGTGGCCTCAGCCTCGGGGATAGACAGCGTGCCGTGCTCGATCATGGGAGGTTCCTCAGCAGCTTGACCATGCGTGACCTCATCATCCTAGGCGGGTCCGCAGGCGACGAAACCACGCGGCTGCTCGACGCTGCTCTCCTAGCTGACCTGGCCGGAGACCCAGCTGGCGTGGAGGCGCTGGTACGGGCCATCTGCGTCTACAAGTGCGGTGTGCGGTCCCTGCTGGACAAGCTTGCCGTCGAGGAACACGAGGACGACGTCGGCGTTCTCGGCCGTCGATAGGCGGTGGGCGACGCTCACAACGGTGCGCCCGCGGGTCAGGCCGTTCAGCGCACGCTGGAGGCGGACCTCTGTGGCAGGGTCGACGGCGGACGTGGCCTCGTCGAGCACCAGCACGTCCGGGTTCGCGACGTGGGCGCGTGCCAGCGCGACCAGCTGCCGCTCCCCCGCCGACAGCGCGCCGCCGCGCTCACCGACGTTGGTGCCCATGCCCTGCGGCAGCTCGTCAAGCCAATCAGCGATGCCCAGCTCGACGAACACCGCACGCACGATCGTGTCGGGCGTCTGGCCTGCGGGCGTGTCCCTGATTCCCATCGCGACGTTCTCGGCGATCGTGCCGTCAAACAGCGAGCCCTCCTGCGGGACCATCACCACACGACGACGCAGCGACGAGAACCGAACCTCGTCCACCGGGACGTCCGCCAGCAGCACCGAGCCCGCCGATGGGTCCATCAGGCGCGTCAGCAGCTTCACGAACGTGGTCTTGCCGCTGCCGGTCTCGCCCACCACGGCCACACGGGACTCGGCCGGGAGCGTCACCGACACATCGTCAAGCACCAGCGGTCCGTCACTCGCGCCGGCAGCGCTGCCCTGCGCTGGGTAACGGAAGCTCACATGCTCGGCGCGGATGCTGATCGGGCCAACGGGCAGGTCTCGGCCGTCCTGTCCCGGATCTGCAACGTCGGGCTCCATATCCAGCACGTCGAGCACGCGGCGCCAGCCCGCGATGGCAGTCTGTCCCTCGTTGATGACCTCCATGCCGATGTTCACCGGGTCGACGAACAGTGACACGAGGAACAGGAACGCGACGACAGTGCCGGCCGAGATGCCCTGTTCCACACCGCTGAGCACGCCGACGGCCACGACCGAGGCGGTCGCAACAGCGCCGAACAGCTCGCCGGTGCCGCTGAAGCTCGATGACAGGCGGCCGGCCCGCAGCGCAGCCTGCTGGTGCTCGGCGATGCGTTCGTCCAGCCGGCGCTGGGTGCGCTCTTCCACGCCGTACGCACGCACGACCGGCGCACCGGTGACTGCCTCGGCCACAACGCCGAGCAGAGCACCGACCCGCTCACGGACCAGCGCGTACGCGACGGTCAGCCGTCGCTGGAACCACCGCGCGGCGAGGATGAACGGCATGAAAGTCAGCAGCACCACCAACGTCAGCCGCCACGAGTACGCGAACATCACAGCTGTCGCGACCAGCAGCTGCCCGGAGGCGGTGATGAGGTTCAACCCACCCCAGGACATGAACCGGCTGATCTCGTCGATGTCGGACGTGACGCGGCTGACCAGCTGGCCCCGCTGCTGCGTGGCCTGATGCAGCGCGGACAGGTCGTGTACGTGACGGAAGGTGCGCACCCGCAGGTTCGAAAGCGCCGTTTCAACGACGACCGCGAGCCGGCGATTCATCACAGCGGAGGTGCTGGCGGTCACGATCACCGCGAGCAACCCGACCAGCACAGCCCATCGCACCGCAGCCATGTCGACGCCGGTCTCGCCGAGCCCCTGGTCGACGACACGCTGGATCACGATCGGGACGATCACCCGACCGCCCGTCGCGATCAGCGCGAGCGTCAACGTGGTCAGCAGGCCCGCGCGAAGCTCGGGGTTCAGCGACAGGCCGCGCTTCATCGTGTCGAGCGCGCCCTCGGGCGGCGCCTCGTGCTCGTCGTGCAGCCGCACGCCCGGCACCGCACTCACGCTCGATCCTTGTCGTACGCCGACACGAGGTGGTCGTACGCCGGCACCGTCGCACGCAACGAAACATGCGTGCCGCGGGCTGCCACGGTGCCCTTCTCGACGAACACAACCTCATCGGCGAGGCTGATCGAGCCGTTGCGGTACGCCACGATCACGACGGTCGACGGCAGCTCCGCGCTGCGAAGGTTCGCAAGAATCTCTGCCTCGACGGCCGGGTCGACCGCGCTGGTTGCGTCATCGAGCACCAGCAGGCGCGGCTTGCGCACCAGCGCACGGGCCAACGCGATGCGCTGCCGTTGCCCGCCCGAAAGCGTGGCGCCACGCTCCCCCACACGCGTGTCGTAGCCGTCGGGCAGCGCCTGAATGAACGCGTCGGCGCCCGCGAGCCGGGCTGCCTCGACCACGGCGTCGTGGGGCACGTCGAGGCCCAGCGTGATGTTGCCGGCGACGGTGTCGTCAAACACGAACGCCTCCTGGAACACGATGCTTGTGGTGTCCGCCAACGCGTCCCGGTCGAGGTCACGCAGGTCATAGCCGCCGAGCGCGACGACACCGGCATCCGGGTCCAGCAGCCGCACCAGCAGCGAGGT
>JBLFZR010000089.1:0-5539 GCA_047610595.1 Nitriliruptoraceae bacterium
TCGTTTAACACCGGTCGGATCGAGCACATCTACCAGGACCCCCACGACGAGGACGTCCGGTTACACCTGCACCACGGTGATCTGACCGACGGCTCGCAGGTGGCGCATCTGCTGCGCGAGGTCCGGCCCGACGAGGTCTACAACCTCGCCGCTCAGTCGCACGTGGCTGTCTCGTTCATGCAGCCGGAGTACACCGGCGACGTCGACGGCCTCGGTGTGGTTCGGATCCTCGAGACGATCCGGGACAACGGCATCGACACCCGGTTTTACCAGGCAGGGACATCCGAGATGTTCGGCGACGCGCCGGCGCCGCAGTCGCTCGAGACAGGCTTCCGCCCTCGCTCGCCGTACGCCGCCGCGAAGGTGTACGCCCACTGGATGGTGCGCAACTACCGCGAGGCGTACGGGATGTACGCGTCCAACGGGATCCTCTTCAACCATGAGGGCGAGCGCCGAGGGCCGACGTTCGTCACCCGCAAGATCACCCGCGCCGTGGCTGCGATCGTCGCCGGTCGTCAGGACGCGCTGTACCTGGGCAACCTCGACGCCCTGCGCGACTGGGGCTACGCGCCGGACTACGTCGAGGCGATGTGGAAGATCCTCCAGCAGGACACGCCGTCCGACTACGTGGTCGCGACCGGTGAGACCCACTCGGTCCGCGAGTTCGTGGCCACGGCGTTCGCCCACGTGGGTCTGGACTGGACCGAGTTCACGCACATCGACCCGGCGTACTACCGCCCGACCGAGGTCGATCACCTCTGCGGCGACGCCGAGGAGAGCTACGAGCGGCTGGACTGGCGCCCCACCACGCGTTTCTCACGTCTCGTTGAGCTGATGGTCGAGCACGACCTAGCCGAGCACCGATTCACGCTGGCCACCGGTCGGGACCGTGTCGCCGGCCGCTTCACACCGGTGCAGCAGGTCGAGATCGGAGCCGAGCTCGACCTCGACCCGTCCCACGGCCCGCAGCCGCCGCAATGAGCGGTTCCACCACGCACGGCACGGCCTGGCTGCAGGACGCCAAGGTGTGGATCGCCGGCCACACCGGCCTCGCCGGCAGCGCCATCACGCGTCGGTTCACCGAGCACGGGGTCGGTGCGCTGATCACGCGCCGCAGCGCCGACCTGGACCTGCTCGACCAGCAGGCCGCGTGGTCGTTCCTCGAGGACCAGCGTCCGGACGTGATCGTGATGGCGGCCGGCACCGTCGGAGGCATCGCCGCAAACGTGGCCGCGCCCGGCACGTTCCTGTACGAGAACCTCGTGATGAACGCGAACGTCATCGAGGGGGCCCGGCGCGTCGGCGTGCGCAAGCTCGTCCTGCTCGGATCGTCATGCGTCTACCCCCGTGCGGCAGCCCAGCCGATGACCGAGGACCTGATCCTCACCGGCGCGCTCGAGCCGACCAACCAGGGCTACGCCGTCGCGAAGATCGCGGCGATGGAGCTGGCGCGTGGCTACCGAGCCGAGCACGGCATGGATGCCATCACGCTGACACCGTGCAACCTGTACGGCCCGGGCGATGACTTCGACTCCGAGCGCAGCCACGTGCTGTCCGCGCTGCTGCGGCGGGTCCACCAGGCCAAGCTCGACGATGCAGCCGAGGTGGTGGTGTGGGGCACGGGCACGCCGCGCCGCGAGTTCCTCCACGTCAACGACCTGGCCGACGCGACGCTGCACCTGACCGGCACCTACAGCAGCGAGGGCCACGTCAACGTCGGCAGCGGCACGGACGTGTCCATCCGGGAGCTCGCGACGCTGATCGCGGACGTCGTCGGCTGGCAGGGCGAGCTCCGGTTCGACGAGACCAAACCCGACGGCATGCCGCGCAAGCTGCTGGACGTCACGCAGCTCGCCGAGCTCGGCTGGGACCGGGCCCGACCGCTGCGAGACGGCATCACCGACACCTACGCCTGGTTCCTACAGCAGGACTGAAACCGGCGCCCCGGCGCCGCCCTCAGCGCCCGAGGAAGACCGGTGGGCGTCCCTCGAAGCCGGCGGTCACGGCCTCGGTGAAGTCCGGACCGGCCATGGTCGCCATCTGCGCGGCCCGCTCGGCACCGAGCCCGGCCGCACGGTCACGCTCAAGGTTCTCGCGCATGAGACGCGGGATGCGGCGAAGCGCACCCGGCCCGTTCGCGAGCTTGGTGGCGAACGCGAGCGCCTCCGTCTGCGGGTCGTCGGTGACCAGCTCGACGTCACACAGGCCCATGGCGAGCGCTTCGGTGCCGCTGACACGTCGCGCGGTCAGCGCCATCTCGGTCGCGCGACCGAGGCCCACGAGCCGCGGGATGCGCCAGCACCCACCGAGGTCTGGCACGAGCCCCCAGCGAGTCTCCATGACCGACAGCTGGGCGTCGGCGGTGACGAGGCGCACGTGGCACGCGGCAGCCAGCTGGATGCCTGCGCCGAAGCAGTAGCCCTCGATCGCGGCCACGGTCGGGACGTCGATGTCCTCGAACACCGTGAACGACGACTGCAGGTGATCGATGAACGCCTCGCTCGGGTCGTCGGCGAGCTGCTCGCCGAACGTCGCGAGGTCGATCCCGGCGCTCATCGAGCCGCCCGCGCCGCGCACGAGCACAGCGCCGACCTCGCCGTCGCCCTTCGCGTCCTCGGCGGCCCGCGTCCCAGCCGCGAGCAGCCCGTCGAACACGTCCATGGACATCGCGTTGCGCTTGTCCGGACGGTCGATCGTGACGACCGCGACCCGGTCGATGATCTCGTAGGTGACGACGTCAGACATCTGTGGCTCCTCGGAGGATGTCGAGAGCCTAGGACGCGGCACGTCGCGCCTCCCACCACCCGGTCACTGACCTCGGATGCGGGCCTTGTCGTCGGCGTTCGGTGACATCACGCTCTCGTGGTCATCGTGCAACAGCGACGCGGGCTGCAGTCGCAGCTCCGGGAAGCGCGAAGCCAGCTCGTCGGTCGCGTTCTCGATCGACTCCCACCGGCTGTCGGCGTCCATCGAGAGCTGCCGCGCGGTGCTGCCCTCCACGATGTTGCTGACGCCAACGCCCAACAGCCGGACGCGGACCCGCTCAAGCTGCAGACCGTCCAGCATGGCTGCTGCTAGCTCGGTGATGTCACGGGTGCTGTCGGTTGGCTGCGGGATCGTCGTCGAACGCGTGATCGTGTCAAACGACGCGAAGCGCACCGTCAGCTGGACCGTGCGACCCGCATGGCCTGCCTTGCGCATCCGGTGACCGACCGTCTCTGCCAGCTTCATCAACCTGCGATGCAGGATGTCGGGGTCGTCAACGTCCTCCTCGAAGGTGGCCGAGGCACCGACCGACTTCGTGGGTTCCGCGGTTGTGACGCGCCGGCTGTCCTGCCCGCGGGCGAGCCGCTGAAGATGACCGGCCACCGCCCCGCCGACCACCCGGCCAAGCGTGCGGACGTCGACATCGGCGACCTGCCCGATGGTCGTCAAGCCGTAGCCGGCCAGCTTCTCGCACGTCTTGGGGCCGGCCCCCCACAGGTCACTGACGGGCAGCGGTCGCAGCGCTGCCTCCACCTCGGCCACACGCAGCACACGCAGCCCGTCAGGCTTGGCCTTGCCAGACAGCAGCTTGGCGACCGACAGCGTCGGCCCGACGCCGACCGAGCACGCCAGCTCTGTGACCTCCAGCACCCGCGCTCGGATGGCGTGTCCGATGGTGACTGGGTCCCCGAACAGCCGGACCGCGCCGGACACGTCGAGGAACGCCTCATCGAGGCTCAGCGGCTGGACCAGCGGGGTGATGTCACGAAACAGATCAAACACCGTGCTCGACACCTCGCGGTACACCTCAAAGCGCGGCGGCACCACGACCAGATCCGGGCACACCCGCCGCGCCCGCACCATCGGCATCGCACTCCGCACACCGAAGCGACGTGCCTCGTAGCTGGCCGCGGCCACGACGGCGCGATCGCCCCCGCCGCCGACGGCCACCGGACGCCCGCGCAGGGACGAATCGTCACGCTGCTCAACCGAGGCGTAGAACGCATCCATATCCACATGCAAGATCGGCTCAGCCGGAGTGGCCACGGCGCGGCTCCTTCGAGTAGCGACACACCACACGATACCGAACAACCGTTCGGTAGTGGCCGAGGGCGCGACGGCTGTCTCAGCCTGTCCGTCGGTAGCGTCCGGGTTCCTCCTGTCATCGTCCGATGGACCTCCTGTGCCGATCGCATCTCGCCCCGACCACGTCGCGATCGCCGTGCCGTCCATCGACGACGCACTCGCCCGCTGGCAAGGCGATCTCGGCGGTGTTATCCAGTGGCG
Organism: Nitriliruptoraceae bacterium; assembly: GCA_047610595.1. GTDB lineage: Bacteria > Actinomycetota > Nitriliruptoria > Nitriliruptorales > Nitriliruptoraceae > JBFGFG01. The sequence continues at coordinate 4,273 of JBLFZR010000089.1, forward strand.
GTTCCACACGCCGACCGTGTTCCACGGCGCAGCCGTGATGTTCGCCAGCGGCGCGTACCTCGAGATGCTGATGCCGTCAGATGCGACCGAGCGCACCCGCATGGCGGGCGGCCCGTCCGGCTTCGTCGACGCGTTCCTCGACCGTTTCGGGCCGCGGGTGCATCACGTGACTTTGAAGGTGCAGGACATCAACGAGGCGCTCGCAACGCTGGAGGCTGAGGGGTTTACACCTCGTGATGTGAACCTTGACAACCCGAGCTGGCAGGAGGCGTTCCTGCGGCCGTCGCAGATCGGTGGACTGATCGTCCAGATCGCGTCCTCCGACAGATCAAACGAGGACTGGGCCGCGATGAACGGCCACGAGCTGCCCGGCCGCCCGGCTGCGGGCGGCCCCGGGCTGCTCGGCCCGCAGCTCGTCCACGACGACCTCGACCGTGCACGCACGGTGTGGACAGCCCTTGGCGGCGACGTGACCGACGATGGTGACGGGCTGCTCGTGTCGTGGCCAGGCGAGCCGCTGACGGTCGCCATCGCGCTGGGCGATGCGCCAGCTGCGATCGGGGTCCGCTTCACGAATCTCCCGGACGAGAAGTCCTTGCCGGCCGACCCAGCCTTTGGGCCCCCGGCGTTCGCGCGCTGAAGCGCCTGCGTTAGATGATCCCACCAGCCTCTAAGGCGTCGGAGAGGGTGGTGACGACGGGGACACCGGCACGCTGTAGCTCAGCGACCGGATGGCTGCCGCTGGCCAGCAGCACTGCCTTGGCACCGACGGCCTGCGCGGCGACCGCGTCATCGGTCGCGTCGCCGATGATCAGGACCTGCGACGGATCGTCAACGTGCTGGACGACGGCCTGCAAGTGCCGCCTCAGATGCGGCAGCTTGTGCCCGCCACCGGGTCCGGTCAGACCCTGGACGTGCGCGAACCGGTGGTGCAGCTCCAGCCGTTGCACCAGTGGCACGAGGTGCTCATGCCGGTACATCGACAGCAGCGACTGCGTGCGTCCCGTGGCCTCTACGTGGTCGAGCGCCTCGTGCGTACCCGCCATCAGCGCTGCCCGCGCATCGACCGCAGCGGCGTACGCGATGTGAAACAGCTCGTCGACGTGCGCCCACTCGGTGTCGAGCACCGGCCGTCCGAACAGGCGCTCGTAGAACACCCGGACCGGTCGCGTGTAATGCGCGGTGTAGTCCGCGGCCGTGATCGGCGTCAGCTCGCGCTCGTACATCAGCACGTTGACCGACTCGACGACCAACGGCAGGTCGTCGA
>JBLFZR010000090.1:0-5499 GCA_047610595.1 Nitriliruptoraceae bacterium
GGTTCACCCACGCGTCGGATGCCTACGTGCCGGATGCCTAGGCGTCGGATGCCTACGTGCCGGATGCCTCGGCGTCGGGCGCGTCGCGGGTGCGCGCCTCGTGGACCGCGGTGGCGATGGCGTCGTAGCCGGTTGCGGGTGGTGCGGGGCGGCGGTGGAACGGTGCCTTGCGACGCCAGATGAAAAGCGCCTCCCAGTGGATTGCGATGATGGTCTTGAGCGTGACGAAGGGCATACGAAGCAGGATGCGACGCAGCGACTGCGACGTCAGCGTGATGCGCTGCTGCGCCAGTGTCGCGTCGAAGATATGACCCTCGGCATCGGACGAATCCATATGCACGACGACCGGTTCAGAGTCGTGCGCCGTGGGGCCGTCCGGCGTCGGAGGCCGGAACACGAAGCGATAATCCTGACCGTCGACAGGCATGAACGGGCTGACGTGCAACAGCTTCGTGTCGTGCGCGACAACCGTGTGTTCACCCGTCCGCTCGAGCTCGTTCAGCACGTAGCAGTGCGTGTCGCCGAACGTGTTGTTGACCTCGGCCACAACCAGCGCCAGCCGACCGTCGCGGTCGTAGCAGTAAAAGAACGACACCGGGTTGAACACGTAACCCAGCACACGCAGTGAGGTCTGCAGCAGCACACGCCCCTCGGGCAGCGTGACGCCCTGGCCGCCGAGGTAGCGGCGCAGCTTCTCACGCAGCGGCAGGTCCACCTCGCCGAGGTGGTCTGTGTCGCGGATTGACGCCAGCGCACGACGGTTGTGTCCGAACCCGGCGACTGCTCGGTCAAGCGTCGCAAGCTCGTCGAGGTCGAGCAGCGCGTGCCACACGTTGTAGCTGAAGTCGTGCGGCTTGGGCCGCACCCGCCGGTGCCGCAGCTCGCCTCGCAGCAGCCCAGATCGCGCTGCGAACGCACTCATGCCGGCCACGAGACACCGAGGTGTCCGACAGCCCGCACCGCGGACCACAAACCGTCCTCGTGGAATCCGTAACGGTGGTGCGCGCCGGCGTAGAACGTGTGCTGCTGTCCGTTCAGCCCGTCCAGCTTGTCCTGCGTCGCAACCGAGGCCGTCGTGTACGACGGGTGGTGATACGTGCCTGTCCACAGCGTCGCGTCGGGATCAGGGGGGACGGACGGGTTCAGTGTCACAAGCCAGTCGGTGGGGCCCGCGATGGACTGCAGCCGGTTCATATCGTAGGTCAGCGACACGCTGGGGCCCGGTGCCGTGCAGTCATCGAGCAGGTAGTTCCACGACGCCCGCGCCGCGGGGGTCTTGGGCAGCAGCGCCGCGTCGTGGTGGGCGTACGCGACGTTGGCCGAGTACTCCCACGTGCCCAACAGCTCGCGCTCATCATCGGACGGGTCGCTGAGCATCGCCAACGCCTGGTCCGCGTGCGCGGCGATCAACACCTTGTCGAAGCGGTGTGTGGCGCCCCCGACCTCGATCACGTCCACACCATCCTCGTCGCGATCAATCCGCTGTACCCCCATGCCGAGGTGCACGTTCGCCGGATCGAGTCGCGCCATAAGCGGCGTGATGTACGACGACGTGCCACCCGCAACGGTCCGCCATGGGTGGTGCGATGTGACACCAAGCAGCCCGTGGTTGCGGAAGAACTCCAGCAGCGTTGCGAGCGGAAACTGCTCGATTCCAACCATGCCCGTCGACCAGATCGCAGCCGCCATCGGCACAAGATAATGCCGACCGAAGTCCTTGCCGAAGCTGCCTGCCTCGAGGAACCGACCGATGGTGATCTCGGTTCGGCGCGGGTCGTCAAGAATCGTGTTCGCGATGCGGTTGAAGCGAAGGATGTCAGCGATAAAGCGCAGGTACGAGGGGTTGGCCAGGTTCTTCTTCTGCGCCATGATGCCCGGGCCGCTGCCTGCGTACTCGAGGTCGTGATGCTCGCAACGCAGCGACCACGACATGTCGCTCTCCTGCGTGGCCACACCGAGCTCATCCAGCAGCTGCGTCAGCAGCGGGTACGTCGGGGTGTTGTAAACGATGAAGCCGGTGTCGACCGGCTGGCGACCCTCGTCGGTGGCTGCGTCCGCCTGCAGGTTGTGACGCGATGAGCGCGCGTCTCGGTCTGCGCCGACCGACAACGTGTGCGTGTGACCACCGAGCCGATCTCGCTTCTCGAACAGATGCACCTCGTGCGTCGGTGCGAGCATCCACGCGGCTGCGAGCCCGCTGATTCCAGATCCGACGACAGCGATTCGCACGGGGTTGTTCCAACACGGCAGACGGCAGACGGACTCAACACCCGTTCGGCGCCGTCAGCGTCACGGATGTCCTTTCGGCCAGTGCGTGCGCACCCGGCTACGTGGCCACCCGCACGGTGTGGTGCCCGGTGGCGCCGTCCGGATCAACGCGGCTGCGCTCCTCGGTCTGCGTCACGCCATCGCCGTCGGTCGCGCGTACCGCAACGAAGGATTCGCCCTCTGGGAGATCGAGCGTGGCGCGCCACTGCACCCATGTGTCCTTCGACAACGGCGCCGACAGCTCTGCCTGCACCCACTCGGTCTCGCCGTGCCGCACCTCGACCTGCTGGATGCCGCGGGTCTGGGCCCACGCCACACCCGCGATCACGGTGGGTCCTGCCGTGCCCAGGCGCGCACCGTCGCGGGGGACGTCGATGCGAGACTGGGTCTTGACCGGCCCGAGCTTCGACCAGCCCCGCGGGACCCAGTAGCCGTCAAACCCCTCCCACGTCGTGATCTCAATCTCGGCGAGCCACTTGGTGGCCGAGACGTAGCCGTACACACCGGGCACAACCAGGCGCGCCGGGAAGCCGTGCGCGGCGGGCAACGGCTCACCGTTCATCGCGAACGCGATCATCGCATCCCGATCGAAGGCTGCCTCGAGCGGGAACCCACCGGCCCATCCATCGATGCTGCGCCCGACCACCTGTCCGGCGCCCGGCTGCACCCCCGCACGCTCGAGCAGCGGTCCGAGCAGCACGCCGCGCCACAACGCGTTGCCAACGAGCCCCGCACCAACCTCGTTGCTGACGCACATCAGCGTGACGTAACGCTCCACGACCTCTTCGGCGAGCAGGTCGTCGTACGTGAATGTGATCGGGTTGTCGACCATGCCACCGATGGTCATCGACCACGTCGCGGCGTCCACCAGCGGCGTGCCGATGGCCGTGTCGATGCGGTAGAAATCGTCGTTGGGCACGACCAACGGGGTGATGCCGTCCACCGCCAGCGAGTTGGCAGGCGTCAGCGCCGGTACCCCGTCGATCGCGCCAGCCAACGCAGGCGGCAGGGTGATCTCAGTCGACGAGATGACCGACTGGATTCGCGCACGCCGCAGCGTGTTGCCGAGCAGCGCGGCCGACGCAGCCCCGACGACAGCGAAGCTGCCTCCCACAAGCAGCGGACGCCGGCCCAACGTGACGCCGGCCGTCGCTGCCTCGACCGCTGCATCGGCTGGTTCAGCCCCGGTCCGTGCCAACCGCAGCAGCCACGACAACGTTGCGATCCCTACCACGACGGCTGACAGCGTGGACAGCGCGACAACACCGGCCGAGGCTCCCGGCTGGTCCAACGACGCGATCACGCCGAACAGCCCGAGGCCACCGAACAAGGCCAGCGGCGCAACAAAGCTCGTCCGCGCCCGGCGACCAGCCCAGGCACCGAGCGCCAGCGACACGATGACGACGCCGACGACAAACACCGGCTTGTCCGCGGTCCCGAACAGCGCGATCGCGACCTGCTTGAGCCAGCCTGGGGTGAAGGGGATAAACAGCTGCCCAACCGAGGTCGTCAGCGGCGGCACCGAGGCTGTCAGCCCCGCCCATAGCTCTGCGACCGCGAGCGCAGACGCGGCTCCGATCGCGCCAGCCCACGACGCGGCGCGCCGTGGAACCCCACCCGCATCGCCGCGCACGATCCGTGCGAGGTCCAGCTGATCGGGTGTCTCAGAGTCCGTGATGCGCACGGGAGATCCTGTGGTTGGTGTGACGTGCGACAGCGTGACCGGCCTCGGAGCCCAGCGCGTGTGACTGTTCACGGCGATGTCACCAAGCGTTCGGCGCCGCCCGGTGTGCGGTGCGGTCGTACGCACAACATCGGTCCCCCCCTTTGCATCAGCTGGCGGCCCGCGACAGACACCATTGGACTCCTGCTGGACCTACGCACCCGGGGCCAATCAGTGTTCACTGACCGTATGGAACCTCTCGCTCCCTCGCCCGATGCCGCTGCCGATGCCGATGCCGCCGCTGCTGCCGCCGACTCGCCGGTCGACGTGCGCATGCGACGCCCGACGCTGTCCGAACGCCGGTACGGGACGCGCGTGGCGCGCCTGCTGCTGGGGTTGGTGCTGTGCGGCCTCGGTATCGCAGTCATGGTCGCAGCGGACCTCGGCCTTGGGCCGTGGGATGTGTTGCATCAGGGCATCTCCGGTTTCGTGCCGCTTGAGATCGGAGCCGTAGGAATCGTCGTCGGCTTCGTCGTGCTCGCGCTGTGGATTCCGCTCAAGGAGCGGCCCGGCATCGGCACGATCTTGAACGTCATCGTGATCGGTGTCGTCATCGACACGGTGCTGCTGTGGCTAGACACCCCGGACACGATGGCGGCGCGCATCGCGCTGCTGCTGTCCGGTCCGCTGCTGTTCGGCGTCGGGTCAGGGTTCTACATCGGAGCCCGAATCGGGACCGGCCCACGGGATGGTCTGATGACCGGCCTCGCCAAGCGCGGATTGCCGGTCGGCCCGGTCCGGACCGGCATCGAGCTTGTCGCGCTCACGCTCGGCTGGCTGCTGGGCGGCACTGCCGGCGCCGGCACGCTGCTGTTCGCGCTGACGATCGGGCCGGTCGTCGCGTACTGCCTCCCCCGCCTCGAGGTGTCCGCAGCGCTCGACGACCCACGGCCGACCTGACCCGCGGCTCTCGACGCGCCGTCACTGACGGCTACTGGCAGCGCTCGTTGAGCGTGGGGTACGGGTTGTACGCGACGTCGTTGACGTACCAGCCGATGTGGAGATGCGGCGGGGTCCCCCGGGCGTTGCCGGAGCTCCCGACGGTGCCCAACAGCTGACCTGCGCTGACTGGCACGCCGACCGCGATACCGCCGGCGACCGATTCGAGATGGGCGTAGTACCAGTGCTCGCCTGCGCCGGTCCAGATGCTGACGTACCGACCTCCGATGCCGCTGTCGTCGTACCTGACCGCCTTCACCGATCCGTCTGCGACGGCGCGCAGCGGGGTGCCACGGTCCGCGAAGATGTCGGTGCCCTCGTGGCTGCGGCCGCCGGGCCGCGGGTGGCCCCAGTCGTTGCTGAAGTCGCGTCCACCCACCGCACCATCCACCGGGCACACACCCGACGTGACTGCCCGCTCGCGCACCGCGTCAGCGCGTTCCTGCGCCAGCCGGGTCAGCTCGTCGTCAACAGCAGCCAGCACCGCAGCGTTGCGAGCCGTGTCTGACTCCAAAGAAACCAGCAACGACTGCTGCCGATCGCGGTCTGCCACCACACTGCGCTGCACC
>JBLFZR010000091.1:0-5492 GCA_047610595.1 Nitriliruptoraceae bacterium
ACACCAGCTCGTCGCGAGCCACCACCAGCTCGGCCCCCAGCGCATCAAGCGCGCGGGCCGCAGCGGATGCCCGCTGCTGCACCTGCTCGACCTCGTCGTCAATCTTGTCGACGGTGGCGCCGCTCGCAGGCGGGACCGCGACCAACGCCAACACACACGCGATCACCAAACCTAAAACGCGCGCGCGCACTACAACCTCACCCACGCCCCGACGGGGACGCACGATCGCGCGGGTGGCGATGGCAACGAGCACACGGCCTCCTGCGAGGTTGGAGCGTGGGTTTAGGGTGCCGGCCATGACGGCGGCACGCCACGACGTCCCCCCGGAAGCAGGATGATCCCCACCGCGCCACCGGGCAACGCCGTACCACCGGGCCCAGCTCCGAGCACCAAACGACCCCCCTCGGACTCGACCAGGTCACGTGCCAGCGGCAGCCCACGGCCGCCGCGCACCGGCAGCCCCCCGCGGTCTTGGCGATCGGCCAGCGCTGCGAGTCCCTCCGGGAAACCCGGCCCCTCATCGGCGACCTGCAGCCGCACGGCATCGTCGCTGGCGTCCGGCGCCGACGGCAACAACGAGACGGTGATGGTCCCCGCGCCGTGCGCCAGCGCGTTGTCCACCAGCACCTCCAGCGCCTGACCGATCGCCGCCGGGCGGACAGTCCGCATCCCGACCGGCGCGAGCGATGTTTGGATCAAACGACCCTCGTCGGCAGCACGTCGCTCCCACGCCGGAAGCCGCTCAATCACGAGCGCACCGAGGTCCACCGGGCCCGCGGCGTCGTCGACCTCGGTCAGCGCGACCAGCTCGACGATCGTGACGTCAAGGCGGTCCGCCTCGTCCAACGCGCCTACCAGCGCGTCCGCCGCATCCGGCCCTCCCGCCTGCGCCTGCTCGATCTGTAGCCGCAGCGCGGTCAGCGGTGTTCGTAGCTGGTGCGACGCATCGGCGGCGAACGCCGTGCCACGCGCGACAGCCCTCCCGAGTCGGTCAGCCGTCTGGTCCAACGCGTCTGCGATGGCGTCCGTCTCTGGCATCGCCGAGCGTGGCGCACGGGTTGTGAAGTCCCCGTCACCGAGCTGTGCGGCTGACCGGGCCAGCTGCTCAAGCGGCTCGGTTAGCCGGCGGGCCGCGAAGCTGGCGGCCGTACCGCCCGCAGCCACCGACACGGCGGCCGCAGCAGCCAGCAGCAGCCACGCCCGACGTACGCGAGCCTCCAACGGCGCGCCGTCGGTGATGCCTTGCAGCACCAGTCGGTCACCGCAGACAAGCGTCGACAGCGGCACCGCGACAACCTGCTGCCCGTCCAGCAACGCGCTGCCGGTCGCGCCCGCCACGGCTCGCGCCACGACATCGCCGGCCAGCGGGACCTCCCCTGCCTCGAGATCGCGGGACTGCACGAACCGCACCGCGCCGTCACGGTCGAACACCGCGACCTGCACATCTTCGCGGGCCAAGGCCGTAAGCGTGGCCTGCAGCTCGGCGCACGTACGCGACCGCTCATCGATCAGAGTTGCTGTCTGCTCGAGCGAGCCGGCGAATCCATCCAGGCCGGACGCCACCAGCTGCTGGCGCAACACCAGCGCCAGCGGCAGCGCAAACAGCAGCAACGCCAACACGACGAGCGCGACACCGCCGCGCACCAGTCGCCGCCTCACAGCCCCGTCCCCGTCCCCGTCCCCGTCCCCGTGCCACCGGTCATCATCGGTCGACCCGATAGCCGACGCCGCGCAGCGTCACGATGAGTGTGGGGTCGGCTGAATCATCGCCCAGCTTGCGGCGCAGCGACGAAATCTGCATATCGAGCGCCTTCGTCGACCCAGTCCATGCGGTGTCCCAGACCTCACGCATGATGGTCTCGCGGGTCACAGCCTCGCCTGCATGTGACACCAGCAGGGCCAACAGATCATGCTCGGTCGGCGTCAGCTCAAGCTCGAGCTCATCGAGCCACACACGCCGCGCACCGACGTCAAGCTTGATCCGGCCCGCCGCCAGCACCGCAGCCCGCTCGGGCCCGGCGCGACGCAGCAACGCACGCAGCCTGGCTTGCAGCTCAGCGAGCCGGAAGGGCTTGGTGACGTAGTCGTCTGCGCCAGCGTCCAGCCCAACGACGATGTCAAGCTCGCCGGCACGCGCCGTGAGCACCAGAATCGGCAGCGACGCGCCGTGGTCTGCGCGTAGCCGTCGACACACCTCGACACCGTCAAGATCGGGCAGCCCAAGGTCGAGAATCACCGCGTCCACGTCGCTCGCCGCCCGCAGTGCCTCAGTCCCCGACGTGACATGGACCACCTCGTGGCCTGCAGCACGCAGGGCACCGGTCAACGGCCGAGCGATGCCGGCATCATCCTCGACCAGCAGCAGCCGTGCCACATGCCCTCCCCATCCTGCTCGTACAGACCATCCATCTCGTGGGGGGAGGCTACGTCTGGCACCGACCGACGGGGGCCCACACCACCATTTTGGGTTGGTCGTGGTGCAGCTCGGGGCGTGTCGTGACCATCTCCTTACCGAACGATGGGCGTTGGAAGACCAGTCGCTGCCTACCGTCTGTACATCGCCTCACAGGAGCCTGCCATGGTCCCACCCGACGACATCCCGACCGCGACGCCCACGCCGACCACGCCGACCGCGCCGACCGCGCCGATGCCAGCGCCCACGGCGACCATGCCCCCGCCGCCGTCCGCGTTGCGCTCGCTCGCGCCGCCGACGGAGCCGCCGCCGGCCGCGTCGACAGCACCCCCGACGCCGAGTCAGGCACAACGTGGTCTGCCGCTGCGCAGCTACGTCGCCATGGCCCTCGCAGGCGCCCTCGGCGCGAGCGTCGTGGTTCTCCCGACGCGGCTCGCCTCCGACGTGCTCGCGCCGTCCGCCGCGGTTAGCAGCACGGCCGGAGACGCACCCGTTGCACCGTTGGTGCTGCCGCTGCCCGGAGCGTCGGGTGGCTCGATCGTCGCGACGATCGCGCAGCGTCTGACCCCATCGGTGGTTCGTATCGATGTCCAAGGCACGAGCAACGGCTCGGGATCCGGCGTCGTGCTGGATGCGACCGGTCGCATCCTCACCAACGCCCACGTCGTCGAAGGCGCACAGAGCATCAGCGTGCTGACACCCGATGGCCAGCGACTGACAGGCACGCTGGTCGGGCTGGATGCGACCACTGACATCGCGGTCATCTCGGTCGACGCAACGGACCTACCGGTGCCGTCGTACGCCACCAGCGAGCCGGACGTCGGCGAGCTGGCGGTCGCCATCGGCTCACCGTTCGGCCTCGACGGCTCGGTCACAGCCGGCATCATCAGCGGCCTCGGTCGCTCGCTCAACAGCGAGGTCGCCCCGCTGCTGGACCTGATTCAGACGGACGCGGCGATCAACCCTGGCAACTCCGGCGGCGCGCTCGTCAACGGCGCGGGTGAGGTCATCGGCATCAACACCGCGATCTTGTCAGCCAGCGGCGCCAACGACGGTGTCGGCTTCGCTGTCCCGGTCGCAACGGCCCTGTCTGTGGCCGATGACCTGATCGTCCACGGCGAGGTCCGCGCTGGGTTCCTCGGCATCGAAGGGCGATCGATCGACGCCGAGGTTGCACGGCTGTACGAGCTCGCGACCGAGTTCGGCGCCGTCATCATCACGGTCCAACCCGGCTCCCCCGCCGCCATCGCGGGCCTGCAGGAGGGCGACGTCATCACCGCCTTCGACGGCGAACAGATCGACACAATGCTCGACCTCGCCACCATCGTCCGCCGCCGCGACCCGGGCGAAACGGTCACCCTGACCGTCATGCGCGACAACACCGAGCAGCTGCTCCCACTCACCCTAGGAACCCGCCCCACCAGCTAAACGACACCCGCCCGACGGGGCATCGCGCAGCGCGACCGCCCGACGCTGCGCGCGGTCCGTCAGCTGTGCGGAGCCCCAAAGGCTCCGTCAGCTGGCGGATCGGTACTTGGCGTCGAGGCCTGTTCCCATACGCATCACAGCGTTCTCGGCGTACAGCTCGTCGAGTGCCTCGGCAACGACCTCGGGCTCCCAGCCGAGCGCAGCAGCCAGCTTGACCGGCGTCGACATGCGCTGGGCTCGCAGCTCGGTGATCAGCAGCTCGGTGTCGGCTGCCTCGGACCCATCACCAGCAGCAAGCTTCCATGCGGTGTCAGCGGCGCGGACGATCAGCCGCTCAAGGTCGATCGAGTCTTCGATGCCTGGGGGCTCCCCGAGCTGCTCGAACAGCCACGCCGGGTCCGACACACGCCGGGGGGCCAGCGGGATGCCCTCCAGGTCACCACGGGACTTAAAGATGTCGTCGCCCTCGAGGTCGTCAATCGCGACGGCGTCGGGCGATCGTGCGGCTGTCGCAAGATCTTCACCGGTGCGCGCAGCTCGCAGCGACGCACGCAGTGTGGAGGTGTCGCGGCCGCGCAACACCAGCAGCTGGAACGGGTCGGCGTCGAACGCGAGCCCGAGCGAGTGGTGCAGCGTGGCGATGTGACGGCAAGGGTCGGCGCCGGCCTCGGTGCAGTGGCATGTCTCGGCGGTGCCCACGCGTGGACCTATCAGGTCCACGCCAGCGTCCAGCAGCAGCTGCAGCGCCTCGGGCGGGAGGCTGCCGTCTGCGATCGCTGCGCTGAACCGCAGCTCCGCTGCGAGCGCGTGCACGAGGGTCTCCCAGTCGGCGTCGCTCAGCGGTGCCACATCAAGCGACACCGGCTGCGAACGCTGACGTCCGTGCAGGAACATGCCACTGACACGCCCGGGAGTGATCTCGAGGTTCCGAAGGGCACCGCGGGCGAGGTAGTACGGGCCACGCGAGAGCCGATCGGCGTACGCGTGTCCTTGCTCGCCAACCCGCGCGAGCCACGCCGCGCTCCAGGTGTGGTCGGTGGTGTCAATCGGCTGTGCTCTTGGGTCCGCCATCAGCCGCCCACCGTCAGGATGACGACGTCGTCCTCGACATCGTCTACGTCTTCGGCGTTCAGCTCGACCATCTCGCGAAGCTGGGCGTCACCGAGCTCAGTGAGCCATGCCTCGCCCTGTCCCACGACCGAGTCGGCAAGCGCCTTCTTGCGCTCGAGCAGCTCGTCAATGCGCTCCTCGATGGTGCCGCTGGTGACCATCTTGTGGACGGTGACCGGGCGGGTCTGACCGATGCGGTGCGCACGGTCGGTGGCCTGCTGTTCGACGGCCGGGTTCCACCAGCGGTCGAAGTGGAGCACCTCGGTGGCGCGGGTGAGGTTGAGCCCAGATCCACCGGCTCGCAACGAGACGAGCAAGATCGGGGAAGCTTCCTCGTCCTCTTGGAACGCCTCGACCATCGCGTCGCGGGTTCCGAGCGGCGTGCCGCCGTGCAGGAACGGGACGCCAGGCAGGTCCAGCTCCTTGGTGAGGTGCTGGACGAGGATCTCGCCCATCTCGCGGTACTGCGTGAAGATGATCGCTCGATCGCCGTTGTTGACGACCTCCGACAGCAGCTCGGTGGCGCGCTGCAGCTTGCCGG
>JBLFZR010000092.1:0-5490 GCA_047610595.1 Nitriliruptoraceae bacterium
GGGCGCGGTGCTGGTCGCCTGCGGCATCGGCTAACACCCCGCCGGATCAGTCCTGGGTCCGCGACGCACGGACGATGTCGTGAAGCGCCTCTTGATACGCGCTGACGATCGCCTGAATCGTGAGCGGGCGCAACGCCGAGGAGACCGCTCGCAAGCGCTCGCGCTGCTCGGGGGTTGGGTTCTGATGGTGTGCCATGATCCGACGGTGGAACACGTCCTGCAGGTCCTCTGCCAGCGCCCGCGCGTGACTTCGGACCACAAGGCCCGCCTCCACCAACGCATCCAACGGCGCATCCACGGCCAGCATCCGGAGGGCGAACTCAAGCTGTGCATGCGTCAGATGCAGCTCGCCATCGCTCCCGCGCGTCAGCAGACTCGCGTCCGCCAGCAGCTGCAACCGCGGCTCGGTCAGCTCCTGCCCGAGCCGCTCGCCAAGCTCGGCGCGGGTGAACACCAGCGCACGTCCTACCGGGGCTGGGCTGACCAACGTCGCCACCATCGCAACAGCGTCAGCATCGGCATCCTCGGGGACGGCCGACAGGAAGTCCTCGACCGCCGACAACGTGTATCCCGCGTCCTGGAGGTCGCCGATCAGATGGAGCCGCGCGAGGTGCGACGGCCCGTACAACCCAGTGCGGCCGTCGAGCCGCGGCGGCGGCAGCAGCTTCTTGCCCGCGTAAAACCGGATCCGTCGCACCGGGATGCCGGCAGCGGTCGCCAGCTCGTCGACGGTGAGGTCCGTCGGGACGTCACCGAGCATCATCCGCACGTCGGCGATCACCTGGGCGCGCGACGGCGCGACAGCGTCCTCCGCACGGGGCTGGGCGCTCAACGAGGGGCCTTCACGGGTCGACAGGGCAGGGTGGCACAACGTTACACCAAGGGTGTAACGTTGCAGGGTCACGCCCGTCCTCGGCTTCAGGAGCTCCCGTGACCGACGCATTTGTCTACGACGCAGTCCGCACCCCGCGTGGCAAGGGCCGGGCTTCCGGCGCATTGCACACCGTCAAGCCGGTGGACCTCGTCCACGGCCTGGTGGACGCGATCCGCGACCGCAACCCCGACCTCGACGCAGCTCAGATCGACGACCTCGTTCTTGGCTGCGTGGGCCAGGTTGGCGACCAGGGCGGCGTCATCGCCCGCACCGCGGCGCTCGCGTCTGGGCTCCCGGAGCCCGTCGCTGGCACCACACTGAACCGCTACTGCGGCTCGGGCCTCGAGGGTGTCAACCAAGCGGCAGCGCGCGTGCGCTCCGGCTGGGAGGACCTCATCCTCGCGGGCGGCGTCGAGTCGATGTCGCGCGTCCCGATGGGGACCGGCGGCGACCCGTGGGCGATGGACGTCGCGACAAACATCGACACCGCGTTCGTGCCTCAGGGCATCTCGGCTGACCTGATCGCCACGATCGAGGGCTTCAGCCGCACCGACGTCGACAGCTTCGCCGTCGAGTCGCAGGAGCGCGCCGCCAAGGCGTGGGCCAACGGTCACTTCGACCGCTCGGTCATCCCCGTCGTCGACATCGCGGGCCAGACCGTCCTCGACAACGACGAGCTGATGCGTCCCGGCACGACCGTCGAGGACCTCGCCAAGCTCGGCCCGGCCTTCGCAGGCATGGGCGAGATGGGTGGCTTCAACGCTGTCGCGCTTCAGAAGTACATCACGGTGGAGGCGATCGACCACGTGCACCACGCCGGTAACTCGTCGGGCATCGTCGACGGCGCTGCGCTGGTGCTGCTCGGTTCCGAGGAGGCGGGTCGCCGCAACGGTCTGACCGCCCGCGCCCGTGTGCGTTCGGCTGCCGTCATCGGCTCCGAGCCGACCATCATGCTCACCGGACCGGCGCCTGCCTGCAACAAGGCGCTCGCGAAGGCTGGTATGACGATCGACGACATCGACCTCATCGAGATCAACGAGGCGTTCGCCTCGGTCGCCATGAAGCTGATGCGCGACCTCGGCGTCGACCACGAGAACACCAACGTCAACGGCGGTGCGATCGCGATGGGGCACCCGCTGGGCGCCACCGGCGCGATGCTGCTGGGCACGATGGTCGACGAGCTCGAACGCCGCGACCTCAACACCGCGATGATCACGCTCTGCATCGGTGGCGGCATGGGCATCGCCACCATCATCGAGCGCGTCTAACCCCCCGACCGCTGTCACGCACACGTGCGTGACAGCGGTTTGTCATGCACACGTGCGTATCCGCACGCGTGGGTGACAGAGTCCAGCCTCCACGCCGCGCCGCCGCGCGCACACCCCAGGGATTCACCATGAGCGACACCACCACCATCAAGTACGCCAAGGACGCCGAGGGCGTCGTCACGCTGACGCTGGACGACCCGTCCGCGTCGGCCAACACCATGACCGAGCAGTTCGGCCTTGACTTCGAGAACGTCGCCGCCCAGCTCAAGGACGAGGGCGACGCGCTCGCCGGCGTCGTGCTGGTCAGCGCCAAGTCCACGTTCTTCGCGGGCGGCAACCTCGATGACCTGCTGTCGGCTGGACCCGACGACGCTGCCGAGCTGGCGCAGGGCGCAAACCGCATGAAGGCCGCGATGCGCACGCTCGAAACGTTGGGCAAGCCCGTCGTGTCAGTCATCGACGGCGCCGCGCTGGGCGGCGGGCTCGAGATCGCGCTCGCGACACACCGTCGCATCGCAACGCAGAACAAGAAGATCAAGGTCGGCCTGCCCGAGGTGACCCTCGGGCTGCTCCCCGGTGGTGGCGGCGTGGTCCGTGTCACCCGCCTGCTGGGCGTGATGAACGGCCTGATGAACGTGCTGCTCCAGGGCCAGCAGATGAAGGTCGCGAAGGCTGTCGAGCTCGGCCTGATCGATGAGGTCGTAGCGGACGCCGACGCCGGCGTCACCGCCGCGCGACAGTGGATCAAGGACAACCCGGAGGCCGTACAGCCGTACGACGTCAAGGGCTACCGCGTCCCCGGCGGCGTGCCGAGCATGCCATCGTTCCAGGCGATGGCCCCGGCCATCGGCGGCAACCTCAAGAAGCAGCTGAAGGGCGCGGACTACCACGCCCCCAAGGCCATCGCGGCGGTGGCGTACGAGTCGCTGCAGGTCCCGATCGACCGCGCGTTCGAGATTGAGACCCGCTACTTCGTCGACCTCGTCTGCCACAGCCCGCAGTCGAAGAACATGACGCAGGCGTTCTTCTTCGACCTGCAGGCCATCAACAAGGGCGCCTCGCGCCCGGACGGCTTCGACCAGCGCTTCGGCACGAAGGTCGCCGTCCTCGGCGCCGGCATGATGGGCGCGGGCATCGCGTACCAGTGCGCGCTCGTGGGGATGGAGGTCATCCTCAAGGACGTCAGCCAGGAGGGTGCCGACAAGGGCAAGGCGTACTCCGAGGCGCTGGTCGCCAAGGGCATCAAGCGGGGCAAGGTGACGCCAGAGAAGGGTCAGGCGCTGCTTGACCGCATCACCGCGACCGACAGCTATCAGGACTGCGCCGGCGCGGACGTCGTGATCGAGGCTGTCTTCGAGTCGGTTGAGCTCAAGCACAAGGTGTTCGCCGAGATCGAGAAGGTCGTCGCACCCGACGCTCTGCTCTGCTCCAACACCTCAACGCTGCCGATCACCATCCTCGCCGAGGGCGTGTCTGACCCGACCCGGTTCGTGGGCCTGCACTACTTCAGCCCCGTCGACAAGATGCCGCTGATCGAGATCATCGCCGGCGATAAGACCTCCGACGAGACCCTCGCTCGTGCCTTCGACCAGGTGACGCAGCAGCGCAAGACCCCGATCATCGTGAACGACAGCCCAGGCTTCTTCACGTCGCGTGTCATCGGCACGTTCATCAACGAGGCCGTCGCGATGGTCAGCGAGGGCATCTCGCCCGTGCTGGTGGAGCGCGCCGGTGAGGCTGCCGGCTACCCGGCGGCCCCGCTCCAGCTGATGGACGAGCTGACGCTCACTCTCCCGCTTAAGATCGAGGGCGAGGCCATCAAGGCCGCAGCCGCCGCGGGCGTCGAGTACGACCGTCACCCGGGCATGGTGCTCGTCGAGACGATGGCGAAGGAGCTCGGACGCGAGGGCAAGTTCGCGGGCAAGGGCTTCTACGACTACGCCGACGGCAAGCGCACCAGGCTGTGGCCCGGTCTTGCCGAGAACTTCGGTGGCGAGAAGGTCATCCCACTCCAGGACGCCATCGACCGGATGCTGTTCGCAGAAGCGCTCGAGACCGTCAAGTGCTTCGACGAGGGAGTCCTGCGCACGTTCGAGGACGCCAACATCGGCTCGATCTTCGGCATCGGCTTCCCGGCCTGGACCGGCGGCGTCGCGCAGTACATCGACCAGTACGAGGGCGGCACCACCGGCTTCGTCGCCCGCTGCAAGGAGCTCGCCGACGCGTACGGCGACCGCTTTGTCGCACCGGCGTCACTGATCGAGAAGGCCGACCAGGGCGAGCCGCTGCGTCCGCGCCGCTGACGCCACCCGTCGACAGCCGACGAACACACGAGGACGCCCCCGCCATCACGGCGTGGGCGTCCTCGTGTTCGGGTGCCCGTGGTTCACATCGCGTGAACCACGGGCACGCGAGACTCAGCCGTTGCCAACCGAGCATCGCCCCTTCACGGCCGTCTCTCGTAGAGTTCACTTCCACGACCCACAGGACAGCCATGCACCGGACCGGCGACTCGTACACCCGCGCCAACCTCGATGGTGAGGTGTTCGACACGATCGTGATCGGGTCCGGCATCGGCGGGCTGACGACCGCGGTGCTGCTGAGCAAGTACGCGGGCCAGCGGGTGCTCGTGCTCGAGCGGCACTACGTCGCCGGCGGCTACACCCACAGCTTCGCGCGGCCGGGCTACGACTGGGACGTCGGCATCCACTACATCGGTGACGTGCTGCACCCCCAGCACCCCACACGCCGCCTGTTCGACATCCTCACCGACGGCGAGGTCGAATGGGCCTCGATGGGCGAGGTGTACGACCGCATGATCATCGGCGGCGACGTCTACGACTACCGGGCCGGCCTGCGCGAGTGGAAGACGCAGATGCTGGAATACTTCCCCGGCGAGGACGCCGCGATCACCGGCTACATCAACGCCGTGAAGGACGCCGCCGGGGCCAGCCGCAAGTTCTTCGCCGAGAAGGCGCTGCCGACCGCCGTCGCGAAGCTCGCGGGCCCGCGCATGCGCAAGGACTTCCTGACCCACGCGGGCCGCACGACCGGCGAGGTGCTGGACGAGCTCACCGGCAACATGCGGCTGAAGGCCGTGCTCTGCGGCCAGTGGGGCGACTACGGCCTCCCGCCGGCTCGCAGCAGCTTCGTGATGCACGCCATCGTCGCGAACCACTACTTCCGCGGCGGCGCCTTCCCGATTGGCGGCGCGTCCGTCATCCCAGCGGCAGCCGCGAAGGTCATCGCGGCGCACGGCGGCAAGGTGCTGGTCAGCGCTGAGGTCGACGAGATCCTCGTGACGAACGGCACCGCCCACGGCGTGCGGATGGCCGACGGACGCGAGCT
>JBLFZR010000093.1:0-5486 GCA_047610595.1 Nitriliruptoraceae bacterium
GCGGCATCACCGTCTCGACCGTTGGTCTGGTGCCTGGCATCCGCAAGCTGGCCGAGGAAGGCATCCCGGTCACGCTCGCCGTCAGCCTCCACGCCGCCACCGACGCGCTGCGCGATGATCTGGTGCCCGTGAACCGGCAGCACAACATCGAGTCCTTGATTCAGGCGATGGAGGAGTACCGCGAGGTCACCAACCGTCGCGTGACCATCGAGTGGTGCCTGATCGGCGAGGTGAACGACTCGATCGACCAGGCGAACCGACTGGCGCGCATCGCGCGCCGCACCCGCAGCCACGTGAACGTGATCCCGATGAACCCGACGCCGGGCGTGCAGTGGAAGGAGCCGACGATGGCCGCAACGCGCGCCTTCGTAGACGCCGTTGCATCCAAGGGGGTCAGCATCACGTTGCGCGACACCCGTGGCCGTGACGCGGACGCGGCCTGTGGTCAGCTGCTTGCCCGCTACACGCTGGGTTCCGGCGCACGGCTGCCTGCGGCCGTCGGCGCCGCTGACCGCGTGGACCGCTGGGTCGAGGGGACCGTGGACGAGTGGATCCCGGCCCCGGGCCTGGATCAGGCGCTGCCGATCGTTCAGCTCCCGACTGCGGATGATGAGGCGTGACACAGCGTCGGCGCGTGGTGCTGCTTGGATCGACCGGGTCTATCGGAACTCAGGCGCTTGAGGTCGTACGAGCGCACCCCGACCGCTTTGAGGTGGTCGGGCTGGCGTGCGGCAGTGACGACACGGCGCTCGTCGCGCAGGCGCGTGAGCTGGGTGTGACCGAGATCGCGATCGCGGACCCGGTCGCGGCGGCCCGTGCGCGGGATGCGCTGCCGCACGCCAACGTGCGTGACGGCCTCGCCGGTGTCACCGAGCTGGCTGCGCTCGACGCAGACGTCGTGTGTAACGGTGTGACGGGTGCGCGTGGCCTCGAGCCGACGCTTGCGGCGCTGACGCAGGGCACACCTGTTGCGCTGGCCAACAAGGAGTCGCTCGTCATCGGGGGACCTCTGGTGGTGGCCGCGGCCGAGCGCGCCGGCGGGCGCGAGTCACATCTCATCCCCGTGGACTCGGAGCACTCGGCGCTGGCCCAGTGCTTGCGCGGTGGTCGTCGCGAGGAGGTCGCGACGCTGGTGCTGACGGCGTCCGGCGGCCCGTTCCGTGGTCGCGCGCGTGCCGACCTGGCCGAGGTCACTGCGGCGCAGGCGCTGAACCACCCGACGTGGTCGATGGGGCCGGTCGTGACGTGCAACTCGGCCTCCTTGATGAACAAAGGGCTCGAGCTGATCGAGGCACACCTGCTGTTCGCCGTGCCGTGGGACCAGCTGGACGTCGTGGTGCATCCACAGTCGATCGTCCACTCGATGGTGACGTTCCGTGACGGATCGACCCTGGCGCAGGTCTCGCCTCCCGACATGCGGCTGCCGATCCAGCTGGGTCTGTCGTGGCCCGAGCGGTTGGACGGTTCGTTCACCGCGATGGACTGGACGCAGGCGCAGTCGTGGACGTTTGAGCCCGTGGACCGAGAAACGTTCCGCGCGCTGGCGCTGGCCGAGGCCGCAGGTCGCGCGGGCGGCACCGCGCCCGCGGTGCTGAACGCAGCCAACGAGATCGCGGTTGACGCGTTTCTGTCAGGGGCGTGCGGCTTCCTCGACATGGTCGAGATCGTTGAAGAGGCCGTCGCCGGACACGACCTTGCCGTCGGCGGAACCCCGCGCGACGTCGCAGACGTTCTGGCCGCGGACCGGTGGGGACGACAACGAGCCGTCACACTGGTGCGCGCACGCCCAGCCGGGGCGACATACCAAAGGGCAGACGCGTGACGTCCACCATCGCCATCATCGTGTTCGTGGTCGGCCTTATCGGCTCGATTATGGTGCACGAGTGGGGCCACTTCGTGACCGCGCGCAGGTTCGGTATGCGTGCAGATCGCTTCTTCCTCGGGTTCGGCCCGACGTTGTGGTCCACCCAGATCGGCGAGACCGAGTACGGCGTCAAGGCGCTTCCGCTGGGAGGCTTCGTGCGGATCATCGGTATGAGCCCGCTCGACGAGCGGCTGCCGAGCGTCCCCGTTGCGCTGGCCGAGCGTGTCGCAGACGGTGCGGAACCAGTCACGACGCTGCGCGAGCTGCTTGTGGACCGTGGCACGCCGAAGGCCCTGGTCGAGCAGATCGTCGGTCGTTACGACCGGATGTTGGCCGCTGACATCGCGACCCTTCCGTTCGGTGAGGCGGGGGCGGCGCTCGACGTCGAGACGCTTCGCGAGCTCGACCCTGCGATGCTCGCCGTGGAGGTCATCACGTCTGACGTCCCGCCGTCGCGACGGCTCGGCGACCTGCACCACCGCTTGCTGCTGGGTGATGAGGGCCGGTTCTTCACCGACCGCCCGGCCTGGCAGCGCGCCATCGTGCTCGCCGCTGGGTCGGCGCTGCACTTCGCGCAGGCCGTGGTGATCATCTTCCTCGGCTGGCTGCTTGTGGGACCCCAGATCTTGGTGCCCGTTGTGGCGCAGCTGGTGGACGCCGAGCTGTCAGACGGCACGATCGTTGACTCGGCAGCGGAGGCTGCCGGCATCGAGGTCGGTGACCGGCTGTTGGCTGTGGACGGCGTTATCAGCAGCGACTTCGAGCAGCTGCGGCTGGTCATCCGTGATCGGGCAGGTCAGCCCGTGGCGGTGCTGATCGAGCGGCCTGGTACGGAGCAGCCCATCGAGCTCACCATCACGCCGTCGTCGTACCTGGATCCCGTAACCGGTGAGACAGTCGGCTTGTTGGGCTTCATCCCAGACAACAAGAACCGACCGATGGACGCCGACGAGGCGCTGTACTCCACGTTCGTAGGGCCGGGTTCGTTCACCCAGATGCTGAGCGGCACCATCGGTGCGTTGGGCAACGTGTTCGGTCCGGCAGGTATCGCACAGCTTGGTCGTCAGGTGACGGGTGACGAGGAGCGCGCGCTCGACGGCGGTATCTCGCTGGTCGGTGCCGCGTCGGCCGCCGGGCAGGGCACCGAGTCCTTCGGTCCGCTGTTCTTGTTCTCGCTGCTTGCTTCGGTGAACGTGTTCGTCGGGATCTTCAACGCGCTACCGCTGCCGCCGCTGGATGGCGGGCACCTTGCGGTGCTCGGCGTCGAGAAGGCTGTCAACACGCGGCGCAAGAAGCGCGACGAGCCGCAAGATTTCTCGGTGAACCCACAAACCATCGCGGCCGTCGCCGTGCCGGTGATCGTGTTCGTCGCGACTATCTCGTTGGCCCTGGTCTATCTCGACATCACGAACCCGCTTTCGTTCTAAGGCGGGGCGCGGCGGGCCCGCGAGACCGCCGCGCTGCATCGTGCGGGCTTAGCCTTTGGAATCCTGCTTAAGGGCTGTGTCGATGCACAGTGCGGCCGCAACGACCAGCGATCGAAGCGGGTCGGTCAACGGTGCGTGCACCCGCACGACGTAGTTATCAGCGGTTGTGAACACGGCCCGCGCGAGGCCCTCGAAGGTCTTCTTTACGCGGGCGACCTCGGTCCCGGACTGGTCTTGGATCGAGAAGTCCCAGGCACGCCAGTTCTCGGCGTTGAGGCTGCCGACGACGACGCCGTCCGCCTGCATATCGAACCGAATCTTGCCGAAGACGTTCTGTTGGACAAGGCGTCCGAGCTCGCGTCCTGCTGCGTCCTCGACGATGACGGTCGACTTTATGAGCTTCGCCGGACGCGTGATCCGCAGCACCGTGGCGCCGGTTGTGTCCGTGACCTCGAGCTTGTGGGTAAGGAACTGGTCCACATCCATGAGGAATCGAACGGCCTTGCGGGCGGCGTTCTGGCCGACCTGCCGGACTGAGCCGACCTGCGTGCCGTTCTCGTCGTACACCATGTACTCGTTCGACAGCTCGATGAGCTTCGCCTTCTGATTCACCACCAGGACGTCAGCGTCAAGGATCCCGTGTGCCCCCGCGGCGCGTGTGCCGCCACCGCCGGCGGCAGCGACCTGGCCCGAGACCTGGCGGGCCACGGCGGCGTCAGACCGCGCCGAGGTGGGGGTGTGGCCGGGCGCGACACCGAGCGGATCGGTTGTCTGTTGGCCCTGCCGCGAGACCGTCGCCGTCCACTGCTGCCCGTCCCACCAACGGTGGTCAAATCGGGCGAATGGGTCCTCGTGCCAGCCGGGCTGCGGGGTGGTCATGGATGCTCCAAGATGTCAGATCGGTGTGCGGGAGGTGTCCACGGCCGAGGATGCCACAGATTCCCAGCGATACCCTGACTAGGCGAGCCCGTGGTGCGCGCGGGCCGTCGCCTGCCGCTCACGTGGGCACCGCCGGACGAGGACACATCATGGTCACCGACCTGCCGATCATCTCGACGAACGGCATCGAGATTGAGCCGCCTGCACCGCCGCAGGGCCCGATTCGCCGTAAGACTCGCAAGATTCAGGTGGGCTCGCTCGAGGTCGGTGGTGACGCGCCGATAACCGTACAGACGATGACGGTGACGAAGACCCACGATGTCGACGCAACCCTGCAGGCCATCGCGATGGTCCAGGCTGCCGGCGCGGACATCGTGCGCGTCGCTGTGCCGCACCAGCAGGACGCGGACGCGCTCAAGGACATCGTCGCGCACTCGCAGATCCCGGTGATCGCCGACATCCACTTCCAGTGGAAGTACGCGGTCACGGCGATTGAGGCGGGCGTTGCGTGCGTGCGCATCAACCCGGGAAACATCAAGAAGCACGAGAAGGTCAAGCTGATCGGCGACATGGCCAAGGAACGCGGCATCGCGGTCCGCATCGGCGTCAACGGTGGCTCGCTCGAGGACGAGATCCTCAAGGAGTTCGGGGGGCCGACGCCCGAGGCGATGGTTGAGTCCGCGATGCGAGAGGTCGCGATTCTTGAGTCGGTCGACTTCTACAACACCAAGATCTCGGTGAAGCACTCTGACCCGTGGACGATGATCCAGACCTACCGACTGCTGTCAGAGCGCACCGATTACCCGCTCCACCTCGGAGTCACCGAGGCGGGCCCGAAGTACTCGGGATCAGTCAAGTCCGCCGTTGGCATCGGCGCGCTGCTGGCACAGGGCATCGGAGACACCATCCGTGTGTCGCTGTCGGCCGACCCGATTGAGGAGGTGAAGGCCGGCATCTTGATGCTCGAGAGCCTGCACCTACGCATCCGTGGTCTGGACGTGGTGAGCTGTCCGTCGTGCGGGCGCGCCCAGGTCGACGTGTGGACGCTGGCCGAGGATGTCCAGAAGGGTCTTGACGGCGAGATCGACGTCCCGATGCGTGTTGCGGTTATGGGCTGCATCGTCAACGGCCCAGGGGAGGCCCGCGAGGCCGACATCGGCGTCGCCTCCGGTAACGGCAAGGGCGAGATCTTCCGTAAGGGCAAGAAGATCGCCACGGTGCAGGAGGCCGACATCGTCGAGGCGATCGTGCACTTCGCCAAAGAGCTGCAGGACGAGATTCGCGCCGAGCGTGGCGAAGGTAAGCCCGAGGTTCTC
>JBLFZR010000094.1:0-5431 GCA_047610595.1 Nitriliruptoraceae bacterium
GTGACGGTGTTGTGATGTCTTCTTCGTGCGTCGCGAGCTCGTGATCGCACAGCCCGGTCAGGTGCTCGCCATCGTTGGCCCAACGGGGTCAGGCAAATCGCGCGCAGCGATGCAGCTGGCGGCGCGGATGCCTGACGTCGAGATCGTCGCGATTGACGCCTTCACCATCTATCGGGGGATGGACGTCGGCACGGCCAAGCCCAGCGAGGCAGACCGTGCAGCCGTGCCGCATCACTGCGTCGACCTGCTGGAGCCGGATCAGGACGTCACCGTGTCGTGGTTTCAGGAGGTGGCGCGTACGGCTATCGCCGACGTGCACGCCCGCGGCGCGACCCCGCTGTTGGTGGGGGGCTCGGGTCTGTACTTCCGCGCGGTCGTCGACGACATGCGGTTCCCGCCGACCGATCCCGAGCTCCGCGCTGCCCTGGAGGAGCGCTGGTCGGGGCAGCCAGAGGCGGCGCACGCAGCCGTCGCGGCTGCAGACCCAACGGCCGCGGACCGCATCGAGCCAGGCAACGTACGACGCAGCATCCGGGCGCTGGAGGTGATGGAGCTGACCGGGCGGTCGTTCAGTGAGTACGCCGTTGCCGAGCGTCGCTCGGTCGTGGGCCCGTTGACCGTGGCGTACCTCGAACCGCCGCGGGAGGTCTTGCGTCCGAGCATCGAATCGCGAGCGGTCGCGATGGTGGCGGACGGGTTGGTGTCAGAAACGGCAGGGCTTATGCAGCGCATCGGTGCGTTCTCGTCAACAGCGACGCAGGCCATTGGGTACGCCGAGGCGCTGCAGGTGCTGCACGGTGCGATGTCCGAGGACACCCTGGCCGATGCGATCACGATTCGGACGTGGGGCTACGCCCGTCGTCAGCGTGCGTGGTTTCGGCGGGACCCGCGAGCCGCGTCGCCGGCCCGTAGCGTCGACGAGGTTGTGGCGCGCTTGTGCTGACACCATCCGGCACGAGTGGGCCGGGGCGGGGGCGGGGGTCGGGCCCCGGGGCGAGCGCAGGCCTGGCGTCCCCGGCGTGGGCTCGATGGTCGCGGGGTGACGACGTACGCTGCCCCAATGCAGATGTTTAAGGCTCATGGCACCGGCAACGACTTCGTCGTCATCCCGGATCCCGACGGCGTGGTCGACCTCGACGCGACCGCGGTCATCGCGCTGTGCGATCGTCGGCTCGGGATCGGCGCTGACGGCGTGATTCGGCTTGCGCCATCGCCTGACGGCCATGTTTTTATGGACTACCGCAACGGCGGCGACGGCAGCATCGTCGAGATGTGCGGAAACGGCGTGCGCGTGGTGGCTGCCCATCTCGTCGAGCACGGCTGGACCGACGACCGTGTGCTGCGCATCGACACACGTGACGGCGTCAAGCGTGCGACGGTCACCACGGATGCGCACGGCACGGTCACCGAGGTATCGGTCGATATGGGGCCCCCGCGCTTTGGCGCATCCGACATCCCGTTCGAGTCGTCCCTGCAGCGCACGGACGGGTTCGACCGCTTTGAGGTCGACGGTCACGTGCAGCAGGCGCTGACGGTTTCCATGGGCAACCCCCACGCGGTGCTGCTTGTCGACGACCCAGAGACCGCGCCGGTGCGCACCCTCGGACCCCGGATCGCGTCGTCCGCATGCTTCCCCGCGGGCACCAACGTCGAGTTCGTGACGCTCCGCGACCGCCGTCGCATCGACCTGCGGGTCTGGGAGCGTGGCGTCGGAGAGACGCTTGCCTGCGGCACTGGTGTGTGCGGCGCAGTGGCGGCCTTAATCACCATCGATGCGCTCGACGCAGGCGTGGATGTAGACGTCCATGTCCGCGGCGGCTTGCTGCGCGTGCGTTGGGACGGTGGCGCCGACGATGGCGTCCACCTCGCCGGGCCGGCCGTCGAGCTCGCAGCACTGACCCCTGATCCCCGCTGGCTGGCCCAGATCGGCCTCCAGCTCCCTACCCCACAGAACACGAGCGCACGCTGAGCACCGAGGACCGCACTGACGACCTGCCATTCGCTGATGACCTGCCATGGGTCGAGATCAACGACCTGGCCGACGATCCTGACGCCGTCAGCCGAGCTGACCAGCGGCGGCTTGATCGTGATGTCATCGCAGACCACGCGCCGCGCGAGGGTGTTGCCATCCTCCGATCGGCAGAGCTGGCCGTGCTCGTTGGTGTGCAGCTCCCGGGCGAAAGCTCGCAGGAGCATGCAGCCACCCTCGAAGAGCTCGAAGCGCTGCTGGACACCGCGGGCGGGGCGCCCGTGGCCGTCGTGTCGCAGCGACGTGCAGCCCCGGACCCTGCGACGTACATCGGCAAGGGCAAGCTCGAAGAGATCAAAGAGATCATCGCAGCCACCGGTGCGGACGCGGTGGTGTTCAACGAAGACCTCAGCCCAGCGCAGCAGCGCAACCTGGAGGAGCGGCTGAACGTCAAGATTCTCGACCGCACGATCATCATCCTCGACATCTTTGCGCAGCACGCGACCAGTCGTGAGGGCAAGGCCCAGGTCGAGGTTGCGCAGCTGACGTACATGCTGCCTCGGCTGCGGGGCTGGGGTGACGCCCTGTCGCGTCAGGCCGGTGGTCGGGCTGCCGGGGGCGCCGGCATGGGTGGTCGTGGCCCAGGTGAGACACAGCTGGAGGTCGACCGACGCAAGATCGATCGTCGGATGACGAAGCTGCGTCGCGATCTCAAGGGCTACGAGCGCATCCGCCGTACAAAGTCGAGCCAGCGTGAGGACAGCAGGGTCCCGACCATCGCCGTCGTCGGCTACACGAACGCGGGCAAGTCGTCGCTGCTGAACCGGCTGACGAAGTCGGATGTGCTGGTCGAGGACCGACTGTTCGCGACCCTGGACCCCACTGCGCGCCAGATGGAGCTGCCTGACGGTCGCACGGTGGTCATGACTGACACCGTTGGGTTCATCCGCAAGCTGCCCACCGGACTGATTCAGTCCTTCCTGTCGACGCTCGAGGAGTCAGCCCGGGCTGACATGCTGCTGCACGTTGTGGACGCCAGCCACCCCGAGGCGGAGGCCCACATCGTTGCGGTACAGGAGGTGCTGGAGGAGATCGGTGCGGACACGCTTCCGTTCATCCTCGCGCTGAACAAGGCCGACAACATCGACCGAACGACGCTGGAGGCGTTGGCGCGGCGCGTCAAGGTCGAGCTCGACACCGAGCCGATCTTGGTTTCGGCCCACTCGGGCGAAGGGTGTGACGAGCTGGTCACCACCTTGGGTCTGCGGATGCCGTCGAACCGGATCCCGATCACTGCCACCGTGCCTTTCAGCGAGCACGCGCTGGTTGCGCTGGCCCACGAGCACGGCGAGGTCGAGTCCGAGGAGCATGGCGAGCACGGCACCACGCTGGTTGCGGCCGTCGATGTTGCCGTGGCGCGGAGGATGCGCCGGTATCTCGAGGTTGACCCGTTCCCGGACGAAACGGAGGAGTGGGAGCGCTGACGCGCCCCCACTCATGTGTGACCGCCTCGGGGAGCGGTCTGTGTCGTCGTGTCAGCGCACGGAGCGCATAACGGTCACGACCTTGCCCATCACACGGAAGTCGAGGTCCGGGGTGACGGGGATCGGCTGGTAGCGCTCGGTGTCAGGGTTGGCCGGGTCGAGGAACACCTCGCCCGCCGAGCTCCGGCGGTAGAACTTCACGGTCGCCTCTCCCTCGATGAGGAAGGCAGCCATCTCGCCCTGACGGATGTCCGGCTGCTGTCGGATGACGACCAGGTCACCGTCGAGGATGCCCGCCTCGATCATCGACTCACCACGGACCTTCAGCATAAACAGCGTGCCGTCACCCACGAGCTCGGTCGGCAACGAGAACACGTGCTCGACACGCTCATCGGCGACGATGGGAGCGCCGGCGGCGATCTCACCCACGAGTGGGACGCTGACACCGGGCCGCACGGTCTGCGAGAGCTGTGTGCTGGGGTCGTACAGCAGGTGGATGGCGCGGCTGCGGCCCTCGTCGCGACGGATGTAGCCCTTGGTCTCGAGGGTTTCCAGCTGCGCCTTCACAGAGCTGGGGGACGCGAGTCCGACTGTTTCGCCGAGCTCGCGCATCGTGGGGGGCAGCCCATGCGTGTGCACGCCTTCGTGGATGGCGGCGAGGATGCGCTGCTGGCGGTCAGTCAGGTCATCGGGTGGTGGCGTCACAGCTGCTCCGTGCGTCGTCGGTGCGTCCCATCGATGACTGATCGCAGCGGGGCCGCGAGCCATCGTCGTGCGAACGTGCGTTCGGAAGCTACACAGGTACGCGCGGCGAAGCAAACACCTGTTCTGGTCCGCGCATGCGTGACACGCGGAGCGCACACTTGTTCGGTTTCGTCCGCCAGGATGTTGACGGGCGAACGTCTGTTCGGCATGGTCGTCTCCGCAGACGAACAGACGTTCGGTCCGCGAGGTGGCGTGTCACAGGTGACTCATACGGTTCATGACGTACCGAGCAGCCGTTCGCCGCCGCAGCACGACCTCTACCGCAGGAGCCACCATGAGCGCCCTTTCCGTCGCCCCCGTTCGCCCGATGACCTCTGGTCGTCCGGCGCTTCGCGTGGTGCATGGTGGCGGCGCCGGTCGCCCTCCGGCTTCGACCTCGCTTGCCCCCGCCACACAGGCGCAGGCCTGGCGTCGACGCGTGTCCGCGCTGCTGATCCTTGTGTCGCTGCTGGCGCTGCTGGTTATCGGGACGACGTCGGCTGTCAGCGGCCGCTCCGGTCCTGCGACGGTGCCGGTGGCGGCTGCAACTGTGGTGGTCGTGCCAGGGCAGACGCTGTGGGAGCTGGCGGTGACGCACGCGCCGTCCGGTACCTCGACGGTCGCGTACGTCGCCGCGATCATGGATGTCAACGGGCTCGCGGACCCGGTGCTTGATGCGTGGCAGGTGCTCGTACTTCCTGTCGGCTAGAGGCCGCTCAGGCGCCTTTTGGCGGCGCTTCCTTCGAGAGCTCGTCGAGCTCTTTCTCGAAGTCCTCGGGGCCCTCGAAGTTCTTGTAGACGCTGGCGAATCGCACGTAGGCGACGGGGTCCAACAGCCGCAGCTGCGCGAGCACCTCTAGACCAACCTGCTCGCTGTTGATGATGCGGTCGCCGTCGGCGCGCAGCGCGCGTTCGACAGCGTCCGCCGCGTCGAGGACCACGTCGCGGTCGAGGCGCCCGTTGGCCGAGCGATCGATGCCGGCTCGGACCTTGTCGATATCGAACGGGCGCGTGCGGCCGTTGCGCTTACGGATCTCGAGCACGCTGAGCAGGGGCCGCTCGACGGTGGTGTAACGCGTGTTGCAGCTGTTGCACGCGCGGCGTCGCCGGATGGCGACGCCGTTGTCGGCGGGGCGTGAGTCGACGACCTTGTCGTCATCCTCACCGCAGCTTGGGCAGCGCACATCAGCCTCCTGTACGGCCGGAATGTATGTCGTGCAGGTGGACAGGGCCA
>JBLFZR010000095.1:0-5428 GCA_047610595.1 Nitriliruptoraceae bacterium
TCGGCGCCGCCGACATCCCGCTCGTGATCGCCGATGCCAGCGACCCCGACAGCCTCGCCTGGATGGCTGCCGCCACGCAGGTCGTGTGCTCGACCGTCGGCCCGTACGCCGTGTACGGCGAGCCGACTGTGGCCGCGTGTGTCGAGGCCGGCACCGACTACGTCGACCTCACAGGCGAGCCACAGTTCGTCCGGGCGATGATCGACCGCTACCACGACGCGGCGGTCGCCAGCGGCGCCCGCATCGTGCACTCGTGTGGGTTTGACTCGATCCCGTCCGACCTCGGGACCATGTTCGCTCAGAGCTCGATGCAGGCGCAGCACGGGGTGCACGCTCACACCGTCGCCTTGCGGGTGAAGGCGATGAAGGGTGGCGCCAGCGGCGGCACGATCGCGTCGATGGTCAACATCATGCAGGAGGCGTCCGCCGACCCGGCGATCGCCGCGATCCTCAAGGACCCGTACACGCTGCTTCCCGCAGGCGAGCGTGTCGGGCCACACGCCCCAGACCGCACCTCGGGCGAGCTGGACAAGAACTTCGGCCAGTGGGTCGCCCCGTTCGTGATGGAGGCGATCAACGCCCGCATCGTGCGGCGCAGCAACGCAATCCAGGGCTATCCGTACAGCCGTGAGTTCCTGTACGGCGAGGCCATCCTGGTCGGTACCGGTCCGACCGGCCGCGCCAAGGCCGCGGCCATCGCCGCCGGCGGCGTGCTCGGGGCGCTCGGGCTTGCGAACACCCCGGTCCGCAGGCTGGCCGAGAAGGTGCTGCCGTCCGCGGGCACGGGCCCAAGCCCCGAGGCCCGCGCGAACGGGTTCTTCGACATCCGAATCTTGGCACAGCACCCCACCGACCGGTCCAAGGACGTGACAGCCAAGGTGACCGCTGACCGCGACCCGGGCTACGGCGCCACCTCGCGCATGCTTGGCGAGGCCGCGCTCACGCTGGCCATGGGAGAATCACACGTCGGTGGCGGCTCGTGGACGCCCGCGTCGGCGCTGGGCGACGCGCTGGTCACACGCCTGATCGACCACGCCGGCATGACGTTCAGCATCGTCTGAGACCCGTTTAGCGGTCGCGCGCCACGTACACCGTGTTGGTGGACTCGCCACCGGTGTAATGGTTGCCGAACGGCACAACGTGGGCATCCACGTCCTGCCACACCTCGCGTAGCGCGTCCATAAACGGCTCGTCCGGCGGGTCGTCGGACCACAGCGCAAACACGCCGCCGTCCGCGATCAGCGCCCGCATCGCACGCAGCCCGGCCGCCTCGTAGAACGGCGCGTGGCTGGGCTGCAGCGTGTGCCGCGGCGAATGGTCGACATCCAGCAAGATCGCGTCCCAGCGCCGCCCTGGCACGTGCGCATCGAAGCCCTCGCCGGACGCGACCTCCGCGAAGAAGTCGCCGAGGTGGAGCGTCACACGTGGGTCGGACGCGTCCAGCCCCGCGTCTGGCACGAGCCCATCGCGGTGCCATGCGATGACGTCCTCCAGCGCGTCGACCACGGTCAGATCGCGCACCCGCGGGTCGTGCATGGCCGCGGCTGCCGTGTAACCCAGCCCAAGCCCGCCGACGATCACATCAAGCGCACGATCGCCCTCGACCGCTGCAAGCCCCAGCGTCGCGAGCGCCACCTCGGCCACGGTGAACACCGATGACATCAGGTACTCGTCACCGAGCTTGACCTCGTACACAACCACGCCCAGCATCGGCTCGTCGCGCTTGGTCAGGCTGATCACGCCTGCATCTGTCTGTGACCACGCCAGCTGCTCGAACATCACCATACGGGGCCTCCTCGACCGAGAGCCGGACCCTACCGAGCACGCCCACCGCACCCCGATCGGAGCCCAGTCGCCCGCGCCGTAGCCTGACAGCCTTATGAGCACCTATGACCCCTCCCCCACGCCGCCGCAGACGACCGTCGACCCGTCCGACCCGGACCTGGCCGACCGTCTGCGCGCCGCAACCGAGCTGCTGCAAGCTGCCTCGTCCAACGAGGCGGTGATGGCCGTCCTTGACGAGCCTGCGCGCCAGCAGCTGGTCAACGCCGCCGCCAACGTGTTCGACCCTGACCCCGAGACGCGCCGCCGCCACACCAAGCAGCGCAAGAAGCGCCTCAAGCGTGAGCGGGTGCAGCACGACGATCAGGTGCTCACCGAGACGGGGATTCGCAAGCTGCGGGCGCAGCAGGTGTTCACCACACCCAACGTGTTCCCACCCGTCGACTTCGAGCAGACCGACGTCACGGCGTCCGAGACCGAGGACATCCCCCCGTTCCGTGAAACCATTGACGAGCAGCACTGCTACGTCTGCAAGCAACGCTTCACGAAGATCCACCACTTCTACGACCAGCTGTGCCTCCCCTGCGCCGAGATCAACTTCGCCAAGCGCACCGAGACGGCCGACCTGACCGGCCGTGTCGCGCTGCTGACCGGTGGCCGTGTGAAGATCGGCTTTCAGGCCGGCATCAAGCTGCTGCGCGCCGGCGCATCGCTGATCGTGACCACGCGTTTCCCGCGTGATGCAGCGCAGCGCTACTCCGAAGAGCCTGACTTCGCCGAGTGGGGTGACCGACTCGAGGTGTACGGGCTGGACTTGCGCCATACCCCGTCGGTTGAGGCGTTCTGCGAGCACCTCAACGCGACGCGGGACCGGCTGGACTTCATCGTCAACAACGCGTGCCAAACCGTCCGCCGCCCCCCGGCGTTCTACGAGCACATGCTCGACGTCGAGGCAGCCCTGCTGTCAGAGCTGACCGCGCCGATGCAAGCCGTCCTTGGTGGCTACGAGGGGCTGCGTGCGTACGACATGCTCGGCGAGACACTGCCCGTGCTCACCGACGGCCGCGGCCAGATCGCTGGCTTGATCGACCCGGCCGGCGAGAGCCAGCGCGTGCTCGTGCCCGGCGAGGACGACCACAACCCCGAGCTCTTCCCCGAGGGCATGCTTGACCAGGATCTGCAGCAGGTAGACCTGCGCACCAAGAACTCGTGGCGCCTGATGCTCGACGAGGTCTCGGCCGTCGAGCTGCTCGAGGTGCAGCTGGTGAACGCGGTCGCGCCGTTCATCCTCAACGCACGGCTCAAGCCGCTGATGATGCGTGCGCCCGAGCGCGACAAGCACATCGTGAACGTGTCCGCGGTCGAGGGCCAGTTTTACCGTCCCCAAAAGACCTCGAAGCACCCGCACACCAACATGGCCAAGGCCGCGCTGAACATGATGACGCGGACCTCAGCGACGGATTACTTCCACGACGGCATCCACATGAACGCCGTGGACACCGGGTGGGTCACCGACGAGGACCCGGCCCACATCGCCGAGATGAAAACCGTCGAGCACCGGTTCCACCCGCCGTTGGACATCGTCGACGGCGCGGCCCGCATCGTGGACCCGATCATCCACGGCGCCAACACCGGCGATCACGTCTGGGGCCAGTTCCTGAAGGACTACACACCCACCGACTGGTGACAGCCAGAGCCCTCAGATGTAGCCGCGGAGGCTGGCTGCCTCGACGACGCGCTTGACGGCGAGCGCGAAGCCGGCCTCACGCATCGTGGCGGCAGCGTCGGTCGCGTTCATGAAGTCGCGGCACTGGCCGTACGCCTTGATCATCCGCTTCTCGAGGCGGGCGTTCACATCCGCCTCATCCCACGAGATCGACTGCTGGTTCTGCACCCACTCGAAGTACGACACCGTCACACCACCGGCGTTGGCAAGGATGTCGGGCACAACCAGCACACCACGCGACGCCAGCAGCTGGTCGGCGTACGGCGTGACCGGATGGTTGGCCGCCTCGATGATGATCTTCGCCGAGATGTCGTCGGCGTTGGATGCTGTGATGACGCCGCCAAGCGCGGCCGGCATCAGCACGTCGCACCTCATATCGAGCAGCTCGTCGTTGCTGCAGTCCTCGGCCCCTGCGAAGCCCACAACCGAGCCGGTCGCAGCCACGTGCTCGACCAGGAGCGGGATGTCGAGGCCGTTGGTGTTGCGGATCGCACCCTCAACGTCGCTGACCGCGATGACCTTGGTGCCCTGCTCGTAGGCGAGGCGCGCGGCCCACGATCCGACGTTGCCGAAGCCTTGGATCGCGAGCGTCGACTCGACGGGCATGCCGGCGTCCTTGCACGCCTCGTTCATCGTGATAACGCAGCCGCGGCCGGTCGCAGCCTCACGCCCAAGCGAGCCGCCCAGCGCGATCGGCTTGCCGGTCACGATCGCAGGCGTGTGCCCCTTGCGCCTGCCGTACTCGTCCATGAACCACGACATGACCTGGGCGTTGGTGTTCATGTCGGGCGCCGGGATGTCGCGCTGGGGGCCGATGATGTGGCTGATCTGCCCGAAGTACGCACGCGAAAGCCGCTCGAGCTCGGGGTGCGACAACCCGCGCGGGTCAACCTTGACGCCGCCCTTCGCCCCGCCGAACGGGATGTCGACCAGCGCCGTCTTCCACGTCATCAGTGACGCGAGCGCACGGACCTCGTCGAGGTCCGCGTCCTGGTGGAACCGGATGCCGCCCTTGTACGGGCCGCGCGCTGCGTTGTGCTGGACGCGATAGCCGGTGAACACGTCCAGCCCGCCGGCGTCACGCCGGACTGGGACCTGGACCTGCAGCTCGCGGTACGTCTGCGAGAGCACCGCGATGGCGGCGTCGCTCAGCTTGTTGATCGTTGCGGCACGACCGAAGAACCAGTTCACAGCCTCGAACGGGCCCATGTCTTGCGGCGCGGACGCCCCGTTACTCACAGCATCCACAGCGACTCCTGACGAAGGATGTGACCCGACAATGCCACACGACCCCACCCGATGTCAGGTCAAGCGTCAGTCAGTTGTTGTCCGGGCCCCAGAACAGCACCGCCTGCTCGCCGCTGTCAGCCACCACGAGCACCCCAACGAAGCCGCTCTGGCTGACCTCCGCGGTGATCGCGGTCAGCCCTGACGGGAGGTCGACGGTCAGCCCTCGATCGGTGCGCAGGTCACCGTCGGTGACAGCGATGACGCCACGTGGCGTCAGTCGGGCCGTGTAGCCGCCCAGCACCTCGGCACGGGCCGGCATCTCCACCGGCTCGATGGTCGGCACCCCGTCGGTGACCGTCACCCGGTGCAGCACGCTGGTCGAATCCAACAGCAGCAGCCGACCCTCACGTTCGTCCAACACCGACATCGCGCTGGGCAGCTCCAGCTCGCCCGTCACCTCGCCGGTACGCAGCTGGCGGACCGTCACCATCCCGCCCGAGACGATCGTGACGTGGTCGCCCTCAACCATCGCGGCTGGCTTGGAGCCCTGCCCGAGTGGGGCGGTCCAGATGACGTCCTCTCCCATCGTGCGCAGCGTGGCCGTGCCTTGGTCCTCGGCATCGACTGTGACCGCGAATCCTCGGTCCAGCTCGAGCACGGTGGTGTCGTCGGACACATCGAGCGTGCCGC
>JBLFZR010000096.1:0-5423 GCA_047610595.1 Nitriliruptoraceae bacterium
CCGTCGCGTCGTGGGCGTTCGACATCGAAGCGACCGAGGACGGTCGCACCCGCGTCACCGAAAGCTGGACCGATGACCGACGCTGGTGGCCGGACGCGGTCGCGAACCGCTACGACCGGCTGGCAACAGGCGGCCGCAGCTTCGCCGAATTCCAGCGCCGCAACATCCGTAGATCCTTGGACCGCCTCGCAGCGCTGCTCTCGGAGGGAACGTCATGACTGCCCCGGCGACGAACGGGAACGCAGGCGCCGTGCTCATCACCGGCGCCAGCGCCGGACTCGGGGAGGAGATGGCGCGGCAGCTGGCCGCGCTCGGTTGGGATCTCGTGCTGTGCGCCCGCAGCGTCGACAGGCTCGAGGCGCTCGCCAGCGAGCTGCGTGCGACCGGTCGGCGGGTCGAGGTTGCTGCGCTGGACGTGACCGACACCGACGCGGTGTTCACGGTCGTCAACGGCGCGGTCCAGACGATGGGACGCCTCGACCGTGTGATCGTGAACGCCGGCATCGGGCTCGGTGCCCCCGTTGGATCGGGCAAGCCCGAGGCCAACCTCGCAACGCTGCAGACCAACGTCATCGGCGCGATGGCCCAGTGCGAGGCCGCGATGGCCGTGTTCCGCGAGCAAGGCCACGGCCACCTGGTGCTGATTGGGTCTGTCGCTGGCGTCCGCGGGATGGCCGGCGCTGGGACCGCCTACGCCGCCAGCAAGGCCGCCGTCGGGGCCATCGGCGAAGGGCTGCGCTCTGATCGCGTGCCTGGTGTCGACGTGACCGTGCTGCACCCTGGCTACATCCGCACCGCTATCAACGACTTCGGAAAGGGCGCCCCGTTCGCGGTCGACGTCGAGCCCGGCGTCGCCCAGATGGTGCGCCTTATCGAGAAGCGTGTCGCGATGGCCTACGTCCCCCGTTGGCCGTGGTCGGTGGTCGCCCGCGTCCTGGCCGTGATGCCGCTCGCGGTTGTTCGGCGCATCACCTCGTAAGTCCGTCCGGCCGTCCGTGCTATCGGGGCTGGGTTGTGTCTAGAGTCATCTTCGACACCTGATCAAGGATGACGCATGACCAACGCTTCTGTCGCCGCTTCACTGCAGCTGACCCACGGATTCCACGCCTCCGAGCTGGAGCGAATCATCGGTCTGCTCGCACGACTGGACGAGCGGATGAAGTCCTTCCGTGAGGACGCCGTCGAGCTGCACCTCGGCGTCAAAGAGCGAGACACCGCCAGCCAGCGCATGGTGCTGGAGGCGCGAGTGGCAGGTCGACCGACGATGGTTGCCACATCCGAGATCTCGGATGTTGATGCGGCGATCGCCGAGGTCCGCGACGACCTGATTCGGCAGATAACCGACGCCAAGAACCGCACCGAGCCGCAGAACAACCGCCAGCTACGCAACTCCTGATGCAGCAGCACGCGAGAGCAGAGACGGTGGTGCGACCGATGACCACACAGATCAGCAAGCTTCGGCGGCTGAACCTGGTCGCGGCGCTGCTGCACACGATGTCCTTTCTCGGAATCGTGCTGCTGTCCAACGACGTCACGCTGCCCGTCACGGCGACGTATCTGACCGGCCCCCCGACGACTGACTCGTTTGGGGCGCCGATCACGCTGCTCAACCTCAACGTCGGATTCATGATCGGCGCGTTCCTCGCGCTGTCGGCGTTCTTCCACCTGCTGGTCATCTCCCCGAAGTTCTGGCCGCGCTACACCGCCGGGCTCGAGCAGCGACGCAACACCTTCCGCTGGGTCGAGTACTCCGTGTCGTCATCGCTGATGATCATCGTGATCTTGCAGCTGAACGGCGTCTCTGACTTCGTGGCGCTGGGCGGCATCTTCTTCGTCAACGTCAGCATGATCTTGTTCGGCTGGCTGCAGGAGCGTTACGCCACGCCCGGAGACGGCGACATGCTCCCGTTCTGGTTCGGCAGCCTGGTCGGGGCCGTCCCTTGGGTCGCGATCCTTATGATGGCGCTGTCGCCCAAAGGGCCGGCCGGTGTTGCGATTCCCACGTTCGTCTGGGGGATCATCGTGTCGCTGTTTGTGCTGTTCAACTGCTTCGCGCTGGTGCAGTTCAAGCAGTACCGCGCCACTGGGAGGTGGTCCGACTACCTGCACGGCGAGCGGCGCTACGTCGTGCTCAGCATTGTCGCCAAGTCGGTTCTTGCGTGGCAGGTGTTCGGCGGCACCTTGGCGCCGTGAGCCACTCCCAGCGGACAGCTCACGCAGCGCACCGACACACGGCGTTGGAAGCCCCAACGCCCGCCGAGATATCGCAAGATCTTCAACGACCTCTGTTGCATCAGGGTGGCAACAGAGGCACTCTTAGGAAAATGCCCCGATTCTGAACTCGGCGACTCGAGACACGATGGGCATCCACAAACGCAACGCTGTGTCTGTGACGGGCCTCGCCGACGGCCGGCCGATGGTGTTCGCCCACGGCTACGGCTGCGACCAAGAGATGTGGCGATTCGTCGCACCCGCGTTCGAAACCGATCACCGCGTGGTTCTGTTCGACCATGTCGGGGCAGGCAGCTCCGACCTGTCTGCCTACGACCGCGTCAGGTACGGGACCCTAGACGGATTCGCACGGGACGTCGTCGAGATCTGTCAGTCCCTCGACCTCTCTGACGTCGTGCTGGTCGGTCACTCCGTCAGCTCCATGATCGGAGCCCTCGCGGCGATCGATGCGGCCGACGTCATCGGCGCTCTTGTCATGATCTCGCCATCACCGCGATACATCAACGACGGTCCGTACCACGGCGGTTTCACCCACGAGGACATCGACGGGCTGCTGCGGACCATGGATCACAACCACCTCGGCTGGTCACAGCAGATGGCAAAAACCGTGCTGCGCCGACCCGACCAACCCGAGCTCGAGGCGGAGCTGAGCAACAGCTTCTGTCGAACAGATCCCGAGATCGCCCGTCATTTCGCCCGGACGACGTTTCTGTCCGACAACCGCCACGACCTGAAGCACGTGCCCGTCCCCACCCTCGTAATCCAGGTCGCTGATGATGCCTTGGCACCGGTCGAAGTTGGTTCCTTCGTCGCCGAGCAGCTGCCGCAGAGCGAGCTGCGGATCTTGGACACGGCCGGGCACTGCCCGCATCTGACCGCGCCCGAGCTCACCATTCCCGCGATCCGCGAGTTCCTTGCGAGCACAGGAGGATCCCATCGACACGGGTGATGGAGACGCACCAAAGGTCGAAGAGCACCTCCTCGACCTTTACGACCACGCGCCGTTCGGCTACGTCTCGACGTCGACCGACTGGCGCATCCTGCGCACCAACGCAACGTTCGCTGCGTTCGTCGGCATCGAAGCTGACGCGCTCGAAGGACGCATGTTGCTCGAGCTGCTCACAGCCGGAAGCCGTATCTACCACGAGACCCACTACTCCCCGTTGCTCAAGCTGCAGGGCCGGATCGAAGAAGTCGCAGCGGACCTTCGGGGGGCTGACGGCGACGAGCTGCCCGTGCTGCTCTGCTCGGTGCTACACCCCGGACCCGTACACAGCCCTGCGATCATTCGCACGAGCATCATGGCGGCACCCAATCGGAGGCGCTACGAGGTAGAGATGCAACGCGCACGTCGACGCGCAGAGGCATCCGAACAGCGGGTCGCTCTGCTGCACCGGGTGGTGGCAGCGCTCGCTGCCGCAGTCGACGTAGACGACGTAGCTGCTGCGGCACACACGACTCTCGGGCGCGAGGGCGATGAGGAGTCCGGGCTCTCGACGACGCCGACCGACGCCGAGAGCACGGACGGACCCGTCGCACGCGTGTGGCGTGGCGACGGTCCGCGCGTATACCCAGAGCGGGGGTTGCTCGTCCTGCCTCTCGGCCCCGCACAGGCCCCAACCGCCGTTCTCAGCATCGATCTCCTGCGGTTGATTCCGGACCCAAGCGCTGCAGTGAGCCTCGACTCGATCGATGACGCCACTCGCGACCTGCTGACCACGATCACCGACGAGGTCGACCGGGCCCTCCAACGTGCACGCTTGTACGAACGCAAGGACTGGCTGCTCGGCGTCGCGGCTCACGACCTGCGCACACCGCTGACAGTGATTCAAGGCAACGCTCGAGTCGTGCAACGCGTGCTCGAAGGCCCCCTGCACGACGAGTCGCTGCACCAGACCGCGCGCACCATGCTGGACCGAATCGTGACCGTCACCGCAGAGATGGCTGCGCTCATCGATGACGTGCTGGACATGTCGGCGATCGAGTCGGGCAATCTTCGGCTGATCGTTGCCGCAGCTGACCCCATCGAGCTCGTGAGGACATCAGTCAGGGACCACGAGGCAGCGGCCGCCGCGAAAAGCATCACCTTCGACCTTGATCTCCCCGGCGACATCGCGCCTGCACCCCTCGATCAGAGACGCATCCGACAGGTGCTCGACAACCTGGTCGGTAACGCAATCAAATACTCCGAAAACGGCACCGTGGTTCTCGTTCGACTGCTGCAACACGCCAACGCGGTCGAGGTGATCGTCCGCGACCAGGGGCAGGGAATCCCGGCCGATGAGCTGCCGCAGGTTTTCCAACCGTTCCGCGGAACCAGCGCCAAGCCGACAGCCGGCGAGCGGAGCACCGGTCTTGGGCTCTCGATTGCGCACGCGATCGTGCAGGCCCACGGGGGCAACATCGTGGCTGAGAGCATCCTCGGCGAGGGTTCGACCTTCCGGTTCACGCTGCCGTCCGGTCCCAACCGTCCCGCCACCTGAGCCGACGAACGGATCGCTGGGTGAGGTGATCTGCACGAACGCACGCCGCTGGACGACCAGCGGCACGTCTGTGACAGATCTCGATCGTCCGCAGGTGACCACGTCACGCGTGTCGAAGCTACAGATACGTAACCGTTCATCTGGAGCCATCACCGTGACCGAACCCACATCCGGCGTCTCGCGACGCAACCTGCTCAAGAGCGCCGGCATCGCGGGCGCCGCCGCAGCATCCGTCGCCGCCGTCCCCGCGACCGGGATGTTCGCCGGCGCCACGAACGCTGCCGATGCCACGACCGCGCTGCTACAGGCCGGTGCGGTGTTCGGCGCGCTCCAGCTGGCCAAGGTCGATACCACAGCGCTGGCTGCGACCGGTCAGCTCGGGGACTTCGACGACACCCACAGCGTGTTCGCTGACGGTGACATGGAGATTCTGCTGTGGCCCGGCGACCTCGCGCGGCTCGAGGCTCTCGGCGTCCGTCACGAGATCACCGTCGACAACCTGCAGGAGCGCGACCGCCTGCTGCGTGAGGCCGCTCCCACGCTGCGCACTGCAGATTTCGCCCCCGGCGAGACCGCCAACCGCGAGTACCGCATGTACGAGGACTTCGAAACGGACATGCGTGACCTTGTCGATCGCTACCCCGGCATGGCCCGCATGGTCGAGCTCGAGAAGCGCACCAACGGTGAGCTGACCGTGTGGGGCATCGA
>JBLFZR010000097.1:0-5335 GCA_047610595.1 Nitriliruptoraceae bacterium
CATCAGCGGCTTGATCGGCATCCCGTACTCGGTGCAGATCTTCATGATCTGCGGGTTTCCCACGACGTGGGTGAACAGGTTGCCCAGCGTGTAGTAACCGCCCCAGCGGCGCTCACGCAGCTCGCGGTCGTACTGGTCGAGGATGCTGGTGCGCTTGGCGTTCATCGCGTCGTCGATGACCTCGGCCGCGAGCTTGCCGGCCTCCATCGCGTAGCTGATTCCCTCGCCGTTAAACGGGTTCACGAAGCCCCCCGAGTCACCGACCAGCAGCATCCCCTTGTGGTGCACCGGTGTGCGGTTGAACCCCATCGGGATCGGCGACGTCCTGATGGGGCCGCGCTGGGCCTCAGGGGTGGTCCCCCACTCGGGCGCGAGGCCCGTCGCCCATCCCTCAAGCATCTTGCGATAGTTGGTGGACTGGAACTCCCTCGAGGTGTTAAGCAGCCCGAGCCCGACGTTCACAAGACCATCATCCAACGGGAAGATCCAGCCGTATCCACTCAGCAGTTCGCCGTCTGAGTTGGTCAGGTTCAGATAGCTGCTGATCCACGAGTCGTCAGATCTCGGCGATTCCCAGTAGCCGCGAGCCGCGACCGCCATCGGGCGGTCCTTGCGGCGGGTGAGGCCGATCTGGCGGGCGAGCTTGCCGCTGGCACCGTCAGCCCCGATGGTGACCGCCGCACGCACGATGCCTTCTTCGCCGGACTGTTTGTCGATCCACCGCACACCGGCGACCCGGTCCTCGGTGCTGTCACGCCAGATGACCTCGGTCGCGGTGACGCCCTCCCACAGGATGGCGCCGCTGGCGACGGCTTCCTCGGCGATGCGCTTGTCAAACACCATACGGCTGCACGTCGCGCCCCACGACGGCCAGTCGTTGAGCTCGGGCCACGGCAGCTCCATCGTGGTGTGCCCGCCATGGATGCGCAGCCCCTGCTGGGTGGCCCATCCGGGGGCGATGCCCTTCGCTTCGTCGGTCAGACCGAGATCGAGCAGCTCTTTCACCACGCGCGGCGTCAGGCCGTCGCCACACACCTTGTCGCGCGGGAAGGATTCTTTCTCGAGCACGAGCACGCTCTTGCCGGCGCGGGCGAGCCACGCGGCGGCGGTCGAGCCGCCGGGACCGGCTCCGACCACAACAACGTCGACGGTTGTGCTGGTGGGGCGTGTCATCGAAGCCTCCGAAGCGGAACGGTGCTACTGGGTGTGTCCGGATTTGGGTGTGTCAGGATGCGCTTGTGCTTGTGAAGTATTTCACTAGCGTACGGGGTCGGCTTACGGGGTGCTCTGTCCGCTGAGGGCCGCGACCGCGGCCCGCAGCTCGGCGAGCGTGAGCGTCGCGACGACCGGCGGACGCTCGATCGGCACGACCTCGTTGGCCTGCGCCATATCGAGCGTGAGCACGTAGCTGCCCGCCACGACGTCGTCGCCAAGCAGCGCCGGGAGCACGTCTCCCAGCTCGAACGTCATCGTCTCGAGCTGTCCATCGTCGAGGATCACACTGCCGCGTATCACGTCCAGTGGGACCGGCGAGGGTGTCGCAGACCCACCGATGCCACCAAACACACCGGTCGGGTCGAGCCCCGTCAGCACCGCAAGCGCCGCGTCCAACGCGGTACGTGGCGACAGCTCTATGTCCAACAGCACATCAGCCGGCGTGCCGTCGCGCAGCTCACCGAAGGTGCCGGTCACAACCGCGGCGCGCAGCACCTCGGCCAGCGCCAGACCAAGCGCCGACGCGCCGACGCCCGTGCCCGTCTGCGAGCTATCCAGGATGGGCGCGCCCGTTGTCAGCGCCACCCAGCGGCCGTCGGTCGCCGCCACGATCGCAGCAGCGACCGGACCCTCGACACCGTTGGCCAACAGCTGAGCACCAACGGTCTCGCCCAACGTGGCACCTCGCTCTGCGGGGACAGCCTCACCGAGCAGCTCGGCGAACGAGCCGAGATCCAGCCGCACGAACAGCTCGCCTGCCCCGATTGATCGCACATCAAGCACGGTGATGCCCAGCAGCTCGACCGACAGCGACAGCCGGTCGCCGTCAGCGATCCCCCGCACGGCGGCCGAAACCATCAGCGGCCCAAGCGGACCCACCTGCTCCTGTAACAGCGCCGCAGCCGCATCGTCAGTGTCCACGTCCAGCCGGAAGCCGAAGGGCTCGCTCGCCACGGTGCGCGCGGCATCGTGCAGCGCCGCCGCGACCAGCTGGTCCTGACCGGGGCCGCAGCCCCCCAACCCCACCACAAGCGAGGCAGCGAGCAGCAGACCCATCGCGCGCTGCCCGCGGTGTGTCACGAAGGCAGCCGGCCGCGGTGCACTGCCACGATGCCACCGGCGAGGTTCTTGACCTGCACATCGGCCCAGCCCGCGTCCTGCATCCAGCCGGCGATGGTCAGCCGGTCGGGCCACGCCCGAATCGACTCTGCCAGGTAGACGTAGGCCCGCGGGTCGCTGCTCACAACCTGCGCGACGCGGGGCAGCGCCTTCATCAGATACTCCAGATACAGCGCGCGGAACGGGCCCCAGGTGGGAGCGGCGAACTCGGACACGACCAGCCTGGCGCCCGGCTTGGCGACGCGGGCGAACTCGGCCAGCGCGCGCTGGGGCTCGACGACGTTGCGCAGCCCGAACGAGATGGTGATGGCGTCCACGCTGTCGTCAGCCACCGGCAATCGGGTGGCGTCGGCGTTCACGAAGGACAGGCCGAGCCGCTGGGCATCGGGGGTCCGACGAACCCCCTCGGCCAGCATCCCAAACGACAGGTCGGCGGCGATAACTCGCGCTGCGCCGTGGCGCAGCAGCTCCATCGCAACCTCACCCGGGCCGGATGCGATGTCGAGCACGACGGCACCAGCGGGCTCAGCCGCCTGCGCTGTGACACGACGCCAGTGGCGGTCCTGCCCCATCGACAGCACGGCGTTGGCGAGGTCATAGCGGCGCGCCACACGGTCAAACATCGCCTGCACGAGGGCAGCGTCCTTGCCATCCTGCCCCGCAGCTGGGAGCGCATCCTGGTCGACCATCTGGGTTCACCGTTCGTTCGCTCGGCACGGACGCGCCGCGGATGGCAGGCTAACGGTGACGACCGCGGCCAGAAGACCGCGAGCACACAACGATCGGGGCACGCGTGGCAGACCG
The DNA here is from genome assembly GCA_047610595.1 of Nitriliruptoraceae bacterium. Taxonomy (GTDB): domain Bacteria; phylum Actinomycetota; class Nitriliruptoria; order Nitriliruptorales; family Nitriliruptoraceae; genus JBFGFG01. The sequence goes on from JBLFZR010000097.1 coordinate 3,139, forward strand.
GCCGGACGACGACATCGACGGCGGCGCGAGCCCCGATGATTCCAGCGACGCGACCACCTCTGTGTGGGACGTCAACACGGGAGAGGGCGACGCCAGTGTGTGGGACGCAGCCACGGCCGAGCCCCCCAGTGACAGCGCCATCCCGCTGACCAACCGCCGCGTGTTGGACGACGACGCAGTGACCGAGGAGGAACGAGAGGACGCGCCGTCCGCCACCTCCGCCATCGCCTCGGCGGTCAACGCGATGCAAGCACTTCCCCTCGACGCGCTCGACGCGCCACAGCTGCCACCCACGACCACAGACGATCTCATAGACGACTTCGACGACATCTTCGGCGTTCTGAGCGAGACACCCGACGCAGCTGCGACACCAGAGCCGGACCCTGCGGCCGGGCAGGCTGCGTCGCGGCAGATCGAGGGCACGGAGTCACCGACACCACCGGCTGCGCCATTGAACCTCAGCAGCTTCTCGGCCGGCGCCCACACGAAGAAGAGGAAGCGCCGGCGCTGATGGCCCCACCGGCCCGCTCGGGTCAGACTGCTCGCTGCCGCGCCGTAGCCTCTTGCGGTGAAGCTCTGTCGGAGTTCGACTGGCTGATGCCACACCCCGCCCCCCCGAACCAGGAGCAGCAGCGTGCGCGACGCCGCCCCCGCCGGGAAAAACCTAACGCCGGATGCGTCCGACGCGCCGCCGCTCGACCCGACGGACGCTGCGTTGGCTGCAGCGCTCCAGCGTGACGCCGGCGCGCTGCTCGAGCTGGACGAGCTTGCGATGCGCAGCGATCTCTCGCTCCCGCTGCTCGAAGCGCTGGCGCGTGAAGGGCTGCTGCCCTCGCGCGGCGACGACCTGTACTCCGAGAAGGACCTCGGTCCGGTCCGCTCGGGCCTCGCACTGCTCGAGGCCGGTCTCCCGCTCGACGAGCTGCTCGGCCTGGCCCGGGAGGCCGATGCGGCGCTGCAGGGCATCGCAGACGACGCGGTCGAGCTGTTCCTCGGCTTTGTCCGCGACCCCGTCCGCGGGACCAGCGACAACCCGACAGAGGCAGCCGACACGCTCGTCAACGCGTTCGAGACGATGCTGCCAGAGGCCGAGCGCCTTGTGGGGCGTCGGTTCGGACAGCTGGTGCTCGCCGCCGCCCGACTGCGTGTGATGTCGGCCAGTGACGCCGCTGACCCGCAGGCCCCGGCGTGACCAAGCTGGTTTCGATCACCCGCCGCGTGGACGACCCCGGACCGCTCCTGGACCGCCTCCCGGCTCGCGACGGTGTCGCGTGGGTGCAGGCAGGCGACGGTCTGATCGGCGCGGGGGCGGCGCTGCGTGTGGACGCCGGCGCTGGCGCCGGCCGATTCGATCGGGCGCGCGAGGCGTACGCCGCGTTCCTAAACACGGTGACGATCGATGACGAGGTCGAGGCACCCGGCACCGGGCCGGTGGCCCTCGGCAGCTTCACCTTCGCCGACCGCAGCGTCGGCAGCGTGCTCATCGTTCCCTCCGTCGTCGTAGGCCGGCTCGGTGCTGTGTCGTGGGTCACCCGGATCGGAGCGGTCGACGAGGTCACGGCTGCGTTCGCAGGCGATCCGCTGCCGCCGGCGATGCATCCAGAGCACGCCCCCGAGGCCGACCACCCCCGCCACGCTGGGTCATCCATCCCCGACATGCGCTGGCTCGAGGCCGTGGCCGCCGCCGTCGAACGCATCGAGGCCGGGGACCTCGACAAGGTCGTGCTGGCGCGTGACGTCGCGGTGTGGGCCGAGGCACAGTTCGACACACGCGTGCTGGCTCGGCGCCTGCACGACCGCTTCCCCGGCTGCTCCACGTTCATCGTCGACGGGCTGGTTGGCGCGACGCCCGAGCTGTTCGTCGATCTGACCGGCCGCCACCTCACATCCACGTCGTTGGCCGGCACCGCACCACGCGCCGACGACCCAGCCGAGGATGCGGCCCTCGGGGCCGCGCTGCTGGCGTCAGCCAAGGACCGCCACGAGCACCAGCTGCTGGTGGACGAGGTGGTGGCTGCGCTGCGTCGCCGCGGCATGGAGCCGAGCCACGGCCGCGAGCCGCACCTGCTGCGGCTCGACAACCTGCAGCACCTCGCCACCCGATTCGTCGCCGAGCTACGTGAGGACGACGATGCAACGTCGCTCGACCTCGCGGCCTTCCTCCACCCGACACCGGCTGTCGGCGGGGTGCCCACGC
>JBLFZR010000098.1:0-5209 GCA_047610595.1 Nitriliruptoraceae bacterium
GTGCTGCGCCGGATCGATGGTCCCAGGATGCGGCCAGCTCGCCGGCCAGCCCCCGGCGATCAGCGCCTGTCGGGCCCGCGCGGCCCACGGACCAGGCTGGCCGTCCCCGACAGGCTGCATCGGCTGCTCGGCGTGCTGGATCCCAACGACGGACACGACCCCTGCGATCGAGCTCAGCAGCAGTACTTCGTCTGCCACCAGCAGAGCTGCAACGCTGACCGGCGCAGCGCGCAGCCCGACGTCGGACTCCAACAGCGCAGCGCGCGTGATGCCCGGCAGCAGACGGCCGTCTGCGACGGGCGTCATGGCGTCGTCGTCGCGGACGACCACCACGTTTGCGTAGCCCCCCTCGAGGACGTCGTCGCCGTCCACGAGCAGGGCGCGATCGGCATCACGCCATCGCGCGAAGGTGTCGGCGCGGCCTGGCCACCGCCGATCGAGCGTTTTGATCCCAGCGGGGCGTCTGGCTCCGTCCACTGTTGCCACCGTGAGCTGGGTGAGAAGCTCGATCGGCGGTGGTTCCGACACACCCAACAACAGCGAAAGCTCGGTCCGGCTGCCGAACGCCGAGCCCGGTGCTGGTGCTGCTCGAGTGGCAGTCAGTCGCAGCACATGATCGGGCCGCACGCGCCCGTTGACACGGGCGAGTGCGTCAGCAGCGCGTCGTACCAAAGCCGCGTCGGGGACCGGTAATCCGGTGTCGGAGGCGTCACGGCGCAGCCGCTCCACGTGGCGCTCGAGATCGAGTGGGACGCCGGCCACGACGCGGAGGGTGGTGATGACCGCGTCTCCAGACATGAGGCCAGAGCCGAGCAGCTGGTGGCGCGCCACCAGCTCGTCGGCGAGCTGGTCGCCGAGCCACCATGTCATCGTCATGGCGGTGAGCCTGCCACAGCGGCGGTGACCTGAAGGAACGCCGCCGCCTTGTCGAGGCTCTCGCGGTGCTCCGCGTCCGCGTCCGAGTCGGCGACCACACCGCCTCCCGCACCAAAGTCGACGGTGCTGTCGTCGAGCAGGACGGCTGTGCGGATCGCCACTGCCGTGCTGGCCATGCCGGAACCCAGCCATCCGAACGAGCCGCAGTACCACCCGCGTCGGACCGGTTCGAGGCGCTCGATGATGTTCATCGACGACACCTTGGGCGCGCCCGTGACCGATCCGCACGGGAAGGTTGCCCGTAGCACGTCGGCGTAGCTGACGTCCGCACGCAGGGTGCCTACGACCTCCGAGACAAGATGCCAGACGGTGGGGTGCGCCTCAAGCTCCACGAGTCGCGGCACGCGGACCGAACCCTCCACGCACACCCGTCCAAGGTCGCTTCGCTCCATATCCACGACCATCACGTTCTCGGCTCGGTCCTTCTCGCTTCTGCGTAGATGGTGTGCGAAGGCTGCATCCTCAACCGGGTCTGCGCTGCGAGGGCGGGTGCCCTTGATCGGGCGGATCGTCACCACACCTGCCTCGATATGCAGGAAGGTCTCGGGCGAGACCGAGGCAAGGCCGCCCCCGGCCGTCGGCAGCATCGCGCCGTACGGGGCGGGACTCGCGGCCCGCAACGCCAGGTACAGCGACAGCAGGTCGCCATCCCACGTGGTGGTGAGCCGTTGCGTCAGGTTGACCTGGAAGCTGTCGCCCGCTGCGATCCGTTCGAGCACGGCTGCAACCCCGGCGCGGTACGCCGCGGCAGGGACGGTCGTGTGGGCAACGCGCGATGCGGGCGGTCCGCTGTCGGTGTGCACCGCGCGGGGTACGGCGGCCACGGCCGCGGACAGCTCTGCCATGAGCGCTCGGATCTCGGCCGGTGGTCGCAGCGTCGGTAACGCCCGCGTCACCAGCTGCACCTGCTGTGTGCGGTGGTCGACGACCAGCATGGTGTCAGCGATGACCATGTCGAGGTCGGGGGTGCGCCGGTCAGTGCGCGCTTCGGTCTTGAGCCGCTCGATGCGTCGACCCGCGTCGTAGCTCACAGCACCGATCAGTCCACCGTCGCACGGAGGCTGGCCCGCGGCGCGCGCCGCGGTCGGAGTGAGCTCGAGCCGGTCGCACAGCTCGGCAAGCTGGAGGAACGGATCGACTGGGTCGTCTGCGTGAACCGTCAGGCGACCGGCCGTGCGGAGCACAACTGCGCTCCAGCCGAGGCTGCCAGGGGCATCCGGATGGCTGTCGAGCACCCACGGTGTCGCACCTTGGGTGCGAGCCACTGCGCGCAGGAGCGCGTCAAAGTCGACATGACCGTCCGAGGTCCGAGGGGGATCTGGAAGCGGGACGGTCTCGAACACGTCCGTGTCAGGCGGTCGAGGTGACGCTGTGCTTGCGCCGGAACTCCGGCCCGTCCAGGTCAAGGTCGTCGCCGACCTGCGCCTCGAACGCATCTGCCTGCTCGCGATCGGTGAAGGTCTGCGCCCACACCAGTCGGCCGGTGGCCGCGACCTGCAGCTGCACGTCGTACATGACGCCGTTGCTGTAGCCGCCGCGGGTCTGGGTCAGCACGCGAAAGTCGTGCCGAGCCGCGCGAACAGGCTGTTTGTCGTCGGACACGTAGTGCTCCGGGATGTCGGTAACCCGTGTCTGAGGACCCGGGAAGGGGCCAACAACTTACCGGCCAGCCCCAACATGGGACAACGCGGCACACGTCCTGTGCGTTGGTGTCAAAGTCAGATGGCAGCGGGCCGCTGTAGGGGGTCCGTCACCCAACGTGAGCTGCCGCGAGGCCGCCCATCGGTAGCCTCGCGGGCCGTACGCCGCGTGTCATAGGAGGCCGTGCATGTCATCAATCGTGTCGCTCCCGATCGATGACCTTGGCCAGCCCGTGAACGTGATCGGTCGCCCGAACAGGATCGTCTGCCTCGTCCCGAACCTGTCCGAGACGCTGTGGCACTGGGGCTTCTCGCGCGTCGTCGTCGGCGTGACCGACTACTGCGTGTCGCCGCCCGATGGCTTCCCGAACGCCGTGCGTGTGCGTGGGACGAAGAACCCGGACGTGGCGGCGATCATCGCGCTCCGTCCGGACCTGGTGATCGTGAACGTCGAGGAGAACCGGCAGCTGGACGTACAGCGCCTGCGTGACGCGGGCCTTGCCGTGTATGTCACGGCGGCAGTGGATGTGCCGACGGCGGCGGCATCGCTGGGCCGGCTCGGCAAGGCGGTTTCGTCGGAGGCATCCGGCACCAGGATGGAGGTCGCCATCATGACGGCGCTCTCGCGCCATCGCGCCATCGACGCAGGGGTGCTGCCTCGTATCGCGGTGCCGATCTGGAAAGATCCGTGGATGGCCATCGGTCGAGACACCGTGGTGGGCGAGATGCTCGTCGAGCTTGGGTTCGATCTTGTGCCAGACATCGACCGCTACCCCAACATCGAGCTCGATCAGCTGCATGATGTCGATCTGATCTTGCTGCCCGACGAGCCGTACGCCTTTGACGATGATGACCGCGCCACGCTGCTCGCTGCGGTGCCGGGACGCGCAGTGCGACTGTTTGACGGTCAGGCGCTGACATGGTGGGGGCCGCGTACCCCCGGCGTCATCGCCGACCTCGCCAACCTGCGCCGTCATCTCACCCGCCGTGCCGCGCGTAACGCCAGCCGCCGCGCCAACGGCAGCTGGTAGCGCAGGTGCTCGCAGCCGGCCTAGCTTTCGCCGCGCAACCAGCCGAACAGCTTGTCGATCAGCCGTCGCAGCCGCGAAGGTGAATCCGTGGTCGCGCGAGCCGTCAGCTCGGTCGGGTCCGTTGGGCGGCCAAAGCTGTGCACCGCAGAGGCTGAGCCGTCAGCCGCGACCACAGTGATGTTGTGCTGCACCTCACCCAACGTGTCGATGCCGTCGCCGTTCCAGTCTCCGGTGACAGTGGCGCCCAACGGCAATCCGGCCTCGGTTCGAAGGACGAACCGGCCGATCCGCACGACGCCGATGTCGTCAACGCCATCACTGTTGAAGTCCCCGACGATCGGGGTGTCGGCGGGCAATCCAAGGCGCACGACTACGAGCTCAACCGGCTCGGTTGTGGCGTAGCGAAGGATGAAAGTGCCTGTCAGGAACGATCCGTTCGACTTGACACCGTCGCCGTTCCAGTCGCCGGACAGCGTGGTGGCACCGAGCGGAATCTCGGCCGACGGAGCTGGCGCAGCATCCGGTGTCGCGGTCGGTTCCGGCTCCGGTTCTGGTTGCGGCTCGGGGGCCGGCTCGGGTTCTGGTTGCGGCTCGGGGGCCGGTTCGGGCTCGGGCTTGGGGGCCGGTTCGGGCGCCGGCTCGGGTTCCGGCTTCGGCTTGGGGGCCGGTTCGGGTTCGGGTTCGGGTTTCGGCTTCGGCTTCGGGGCCGGTTCCGGTTCCGGTTCGCTGTACGGGAGACGGAACACCTGCGTGACCCAGATGCGCCCATCGGTGATACGCACGCCGACGCCGATCTGGGTGACGCGGTCGTCGAGGATGTTGGCACGGTGGCCGGGCGAGTCCATAAAGGCGCGGTGGAGGCTGGCGTGTGATCCACCGACGCCGACGTTCTCGGCGACACGCTGCCAGTTCTTTACGTCTGTGGCGAGATCGGGGTTGTGATGCAGGTCGGTCGTCGAAGACATCACCGCAGAGTGCTCGCGGCCCAGATCGGTCAGGTCAGACGAGACCTTGAGCGCGGGGAGTCCCGCGTCTGCCCGCTCGCTGTTGATGCTGTTCACGAAGCTCTGTTCGGTGCCGGGGTCCACGGGACCAACCGGATCGGGGCCGCGTTCTCCCATCCCGAACGCGCTGGTCAGCAGCAAAGCAACAGCCAGCAACGCGGCCACAGCAATCCCCAGCACACGGCGTGCGGCGTGCGGGGTGCGGCGATCGGCGATCGAGGTCATGGCGTGTCCGGGGAAAAGGGAGGTGCGGTAGCTGCAACGAGGGTCATAACCGACTTACTACTCGTTGCCGGGCATCAGCCGTACGTGTGCTCAGGTGCGGGGTAGGTCTCGTCCTTGACGTCCGCAACGTACGCGGCGATCGCCTGCTGCATCGCGATTCGAAGCTCGGCATACCGTTTGACGAAGCGTGGCTGGGGGCCGTCGGTCAGGCCGAGCATGTCGTGCCAGACCAGCACCTGACCGTCAGTGTCAGGACCCGCTCCGATGCCGATGGTCGGGATCGACAGCGCGGCGGTGACGTCGGTGCCGACGTTGTTGGGGACAGCTTCCAGCACAAGGGCGAACGCGCCGGCCTGCTCGAGCCCCTTGGCGT
>JBLFZR010000099.1:0-5145 GCA_047610595.1 Nitriliruptoraceae bacterium
AATCGGCCACGTCTGGTGCGATCTCGACGCCGCGGTTCATCGGGCCCGGGTGCATCACCACCGCGTGCTCTGGCAGCCGGCCAAGACGCGCCTGGTCGATGCCGTAAAAGCGCGCGTACTCCTGGCTGGTTGGGAAGAACGCCTTGTGCATCCGCTCGCGCTGCACCCGAAGCACGTACAGCACGTCGGTGTCGCTGAGCGCGTCATCGATGTCAGCGACGACCTCGACCGGCTTTCCTGTCCCCTGCGCGTGACACCAGTCTTCGATGTACGGCGGCAGCAGCGTGGGCGGCGCACACACCCTGACGTTCGCCCCCGCGAGGTGCAACGCCTGAACCTCACTGCGCGCGACGCGGCTGTGCAGGATGTCGCCAGCGATGGTGACGTTCAGCCCTGCGAGCTTGCCGAAGTGGCGACGGATCGTGAACGCGTCCAGCAGCGCCTGCGTCGGGTGCTGGTGCCAGCCGTCGCCGGCGTTGAGCACCGGTAGATCCAGGTACTGGCTCAGCTGCAGCGGCGCGCCGGACGAGGCGGACCGAATCACGACTGCATCGATGCCCATGGCATCCAGCGTGAGCGCGGTGTCCTTGAACGACTCGCCCTTGCTGACGCTGGAGCCCTTCGCGCTGAACGTGATGACATCCGCGCTCAGCCGCTTGGCTGCGATGTCGAAGCTGATGCGCGTGCGTGTCGAGTCCTCGAGGAACAGGTTGCACACGGTCAGGCCGCGGAGCGTCGGGACCTTCTTGATCTGACGTTCGCCGATCTCGGCCATCTGCTCGGCCGTATCGAGGATCAGCTCGAACGACTCGAGGTCGAGGTCCTCGATCGACAGCAGGGAGGATGGCATGCTCATGCGTTGTCTCCGGTGCTAGCTGACTGCGGCTTGTCACCGACACCGCGGCCCTCAGGTGTGTCGATATCGACGGCGTCCTCGCCGTCGAGCTCTGCGACGTGGACGCTGACCCGCTGCGCCACCGATGTCGGGACGTTCTTGCCGACGTGGTCGGCGCGGATCGGCAGCTCGCGGTGGCCACGGTCGACCATCACAACAAGCCGAATCGCCGCGGGGCGACCCAGCTCGAGCAGAGCATCCAGCGCCGCGCGGATCGTGCGGCCGGTGAACAGCACGTCGTCGACCAGCACGACCGTCTTGCCATCAATTGAGACCGGCACATCAGTCCGACCGAGCGGTCGGGGCGCACCCTGCCGCAGGTCGTCGCGGAACAGCGTTACGTCCAGCGCGCCGCACGGAACGTCGGTGTCCTCGATGCGGTCGATCACGGTCTTCAAGCGCTTCGCAAGCGGGACACCGCGCGTCTGGATGCCGACCAGCACCAGATCGTCAGCGCCGGCAGCCTCGACCACCTCATGGGCGAGCCGCGTGACCATCCGCTGGATGTCGCTTGCGTTGAGGAGCCGCGTCATCGCGTCACCTGTGATCGTCCCGCGTGGGGCGTACGGACACATGTGTTCACAATGCGGCTCCTTCTCGGCCTCACAGGACCGCTCGTTAAAGGGTGCCCACCGTCACCGGTGGGGCCGCCCACGAAGATAGCGCCTGCAGCTGGCCACGCACCTAATCGAAACAACACCAGAGCGCTCTGCGTCGGGTGCAACGGTGTGCCTGGATGCGGGCTGGAGTGCACACTCAGACTGCTGGGCGTTAGCGTCTACGTATCCGTCACGACGTCACGAGCCTGACCATGTCCACATCCCCGTTTGTCACCGACGTCGACGCTGCAGGGTTCGCGACCGATGTCATCGCCCGCAGCCACGAGATCCCGGTCCTCGTGGACTTTTGGGCCGAGTGGTGTGGCCCGTGCAAAACGTTGAGCCCGATCATCGAGTCGGCGGTCGAAACCCGTGCGGGTGCGATCATGCTGGCCAAGATCGATGTGGACGCCAACCCGGCGCTCCAAGCGCAGTTCAGGATCAAGGGCATCCCGGCCGTGAAGGCGTTCCGTGATGGTGTGGTCGTCGCCGAGTTCACCGGTGCGCAGAACGCCGCCTACGTCGAGCGGTTCATCGACGACGTCATCCCCTCCCCCGCCGATGACTTGGCTGCGGCTGGCATGGCACAGGCGGCCACCGACCCGGTCGCGGCGCGTGCCGCCTTCGAGGAGGCGCTGACGCACCACCACACACACAAGCTTGCGTCGCTCGGTCTGGCTGAGCTGTTGGTGCACGAAGACCCCCAGCGGGCAGCCGCGCTCGTGTCGCCGCACCGCCCGGAACCGGCCGCCGAAGCCATCCTCACCATGATCTCGATGGCCGCCGGTGCAGGCGACCTCGACACACTCAGCGCCGCGGCCCAAGCCGCGCCGCGCGACGACGCCACGCTGCTGGCGTACGGCCGCGCGCTGTCTGCGTCCGGCGAAGACGCGATCGCGATCGAGGTGCTCCTCGCCGCCGTCAAGCTCGGTGGTGAACACCGCGACGACGCCCGCTCGGCGCTGGTGGACCTGCTTGCGATCATGGGCAACGACGATGACCGGGTCGGTCCAGCGCGGCGGCGGTTGGCCGCCGCGCTCTACTGAGCATCTGACACGCCCCACCACACCACCGGACTGGATCCACGCATGACAGAGCTAGCCGCACGGCGCGTGCGCGACAGCGAGATCACGCTCGTGCGCGGGATGACGCTGCTGGATGCGAACCATCTTGGCAACGTCCACGGCGGCGTCATCATGCGCATGGTTGATGACGCCGCCGGGACCGCCGCGGCGCGACACGCCGGTCGCGCCGCGGTGACCGCCAGCGTGGATGAGCTGAGCTTCCTCGGCCCGGTAAACGTCGGCGACCTGGTGACCGTCAAGGCACGTGTCAACGCGGTGGGCCGCACCTCGATGGAGGTGGGTGCCCGAGTCGAGGCAGAGCCGCTGCATGGCGGAACGCGCCGACACACGACCACCGCCTACCTCACGTTCGTCGCCCTCGACCTCGACGGACGCCCGGCCGAGGTGCCCCCGCTGCTGACCGAGTCCGACGAAGAGGAGCGGCGCGAAGCGCAAGCCCAGATCCGCCGACAGGTCCGCAAGGATCGGATCTCTCGGTTGGGCTCGTGGCGCCCAGACCGTGCCCCCGACGACGTCATCTGAGCGGCACGCATCGACACGCAGGCTGCACGCCCCCGTCACGGCCCCGCTACAGCCGCCACGCACCGAGCTCCACGAGGGCCAAGTGTGGCCGGCCTCGAAGAGATCAGCGACGCGCTGATGCAGCTGCAGCTCCGCTGATCCAGGGGACCGGAGCTACAACACTTGGCTGAGGAAAGCCTTGGTGCGCGGCTCCTGCGGGTTGTTGATCAGCTCGTCGGGCGTGTTCTCCTCGACCACAACGCCGGCATCCATGAACACGACCCGGTCAGCGACCTCGCGTGCGAAGCCCATCTCGTGCGTCACGACCATCATCGTCATGCCATCGGCTGCGAGATCTCGCATGACCTGCAACACCTCTCCGACCAGCTCGGGGTCGAGCGCTGACGTCGGCTCATCAAACAGCATCATGTCGGGGTTCATCGACAGCGCCCGAGCGATCGCGACGCGCTGCTGCTGGCCCCCCGAGAGCTGCAGTGGGTAGGCCTCGACCTTGTCCGACAGGCCGACCTTCTCGAGCGTCGCGCGGGCGATCGTCTCGGCCTCGTCCTTCGATCGCTTCAGCACACGCCGCTGCGCGATCGTGAGGTTGGCCAGCACATCTAGATGCGGGAACAGGTTGAAGCTCTGGAACACCATCCCGATCCGCATACGGATGGCGTCGACGTCAGCATCATCGGACGTGATGTCCACGCCGTCGATCTCAACCGTGCCACCGGTCGGCTCCTCCAGCCGATTCACACAACGCAGCAGCGTTGACTTGCCCGACCCCGATGGACCGATAACACACACGACCTCACCTGTGTCGACGTGAAAGTCGATGCCCATCAGGACCTCAAGGTCACCGAAGGACTTGTGCAGCTGCCGGACATCAATCGCCGGGGTGCTGATTGTGGTGTCACTCATGCTGCGTCTCCTTGGCGCCTCAATGGGCGCGCGCCTGCTTCTTCTCAAGCCGTGCGACCAGCTGCGTCATCGGCAGCGTGATGGCGAGGTACATCAGGGCGATAACGGTCAACGGGGTGCCGTTGACCTTCTGTCCCAGCAGCTCGCGACCGAACTTCGTGAGCTCTTTCGTCTGCGGCGTGGTCCCGAGCACGAACACGAGTGAGGTGTCCTTGATCAACAGCACAAGCTCGTTGGTCAACGGCGGGATTATGATGCGGAACGCCTGCGGGATGACGATCGACACCATCGCGCGACTCGAACTCATACCCAGCGAGCGAGCAGCCTCGAGCTGCCCCTTCGGAACGGCCTGGATGCCGGCGCGGATGGTCTCGGCCATGTAGGCCGCCGCGACAAGCCCGAGACCGACGGAGGCCTTGCCAGCCGTGCCGCCAGGGATGTTAATGCCGAGCGCGATCGGGATACCGAATCCGACCAGGATCAGCGTGACCAGCGCCGGCAGGCCGCGGAACAGCTCGATGTAGACGTTCGCAAGCCAGCGGTACGGGCCGATAGATGACAGCTTCATCAGCGCGAGCAGCAGGCCAAGCACCAGACCGAACGTGAACGCAAGAGCCGTGTAGAAGATCGTGTTGCGAACCGCGATCGTGATGACCTCGGGGAACATCTCCGCCGCGATCTCCAGATCGAAGAACTGCTTTCCGACAGTCTCCCAATCCGTGAAGGCGACAGCGACGCCCGCCAAGATGAACAGAAGGGCGTACAGGCCACCCCGGCGGTACTGCTGGCGTTCGCGCGGTGTCACGGATCGGCTCCAGGCGTTGGCGTGATATGACCCATCCCGGGTCAAGAGCATCGCGTCATATCGACGCGAAGACGATGGCGGGGACCCACGGATGGGCCCCCGCCATCATTACACAGTGCTCGGTCAGCTGAAGTAACCGTCGAAGATCGTCTGGTACTCGCCGCTGTCACGCAGGACCTGGAGGCCCTCGTTGATCAGCGTGATGAGGTCCTCGGCGCCCTCCTCTGGGAAGAGCATGCCGTAGTCCTCGCCCGTGTCGAACGTCTCGACGATCTTGACGTCGCCCGTGGCAGCCTCGCGCGTTGCGTTGACAGGCTCGTCCTGCAGGATGGCGTC
>JBLFZR010000100.1:0-5143 GCA_047610595.1 Nitriliruptoraceae bacterium
ACGGCATCAAGCTGCACCGTGCTCATCGCGGACGGCTCACTGACCGACCGGGTGCCACACGGTCTTGGCCTCCATGAAGGCCAGCATCCGGCGCGGGTTCTGCTCGGCGGTCCAGTCCTCGTCGATCGGGCCCGCACGACGGATGCGGGTCACGCTGTCCGCGGCCGCGATCTCGAGCTCGGTTGTGTCCTGCCCGGCGAACCCGGTGAGGTCAAGCGCGTTCACATCGCGGTGTGACGCGAGGCGAGGCGCGACCTCGTCACGGTCGCCGGTCAGCAGGTTGATCACGCCGCCGGGCACGTCGGAGGTGGCGAGGATCTCGGCCAGCGACACGGCCGGCAGGGGGTGCGCGAACGACGTCACGCACACCACGGTGTTGCCGGTCGCGACGATCGGCGCGATCACCGACACCAGGCCCAACAGCGACGGGGTCTCGGGGGCGAACGCAGCTACGACGCCTGTCGGCTCTGGGGTCGTGAACGAGAAGTACGGCCCGGCGACAGGGTTCTGCGCGCCGTCGATCACGGTGATCTTGTCCGACCAGCCGGCGTACCAGACCAGCCGATCGATGCTGGCGTCGACCTGTGCTTGGGCGTCGGTGACCGACAGTCCTTCACCGTCTGTGACCTCAGCCACCAGCTGGTCGCGGCGGCCCTCCAGCAGCTCAGCGACGCGGTACAGCACCTGGCCGCGGTTGTACGCCGTTGCGCTCGCCCAGCCGGGCTGGGCGCTGCGCGCCGCAACGACAGCGTCACGGCCGTCCTTACGAGACGCCAGCGCTGCCTGCGCGAGGAAGCTGCCGTCCGCCGCGACCACCTCGTAGGAGCGCCCGGACTCGGACCGGGGGAACTTGCCGCCGATGAACAGCTTGGGGGTGCGGCGCACCGCGAGACGATCGGTCACGGCAGGCTCCTTGGTAGTCGAGTCATGACGATGCCCTTCAGACGTCGAGGTACGCGGCGAGTCCGTGACGGCCGCCTTCGCGGCCGATCCCGGACTCTTTGAAGCCGCCAAACGCGGCGGTTGGGTCAAATCGGTTGAACGTGTTGGACCACACGACGCCGGCCTGCAGGCGCTGCGCCATCCAGAACACGCGGCTGCCTTTCTCGGTCCAGACGCCAGCGGACAGGCCGTACCGGGTGTCGTTGGCTTTGGCGACGGCCTCCTCGGGGGTGCGGAAGGTGAGCACCGAGAGCACCGGTCCGAACACCTCCTCGCGCGCGACGGGGTTCGCGGCCTCGACGTTGGTCATCAGGGTGGGCGCGAACCACGACCCCTCCGTCGGCAGCGAGCAGTCCGGCTGCCACATCTCGGCGCCGGCTGCGATGCCCCGGTCCACCATCGCGGTGATGCGGTCGAGCTGCGCGGGGGAGTTGATCGCACCAAGGTCGGTGTTCTTGTCCAGCGGATCGCCGACACGCAGCGTCTGCAGCCGATCCTTGAGCCGGTCGACGACGACGTCGGCCACCGATTCCTGCACCAGCAGTCGCGAGCCAGCGCAGCACACGTGGCCTTGGTTAAAGAAGATCCCGTCCACGATGCCTTCGATGGCCTGGTCCATCGCGGCGTCCTCGAACACGATGTTGGCCGCCTTGCCGCCCAGCTCGAGCGTCACACGGCGCCCGGTGCCTGCGAGCTGGCGCTGGATGGCCTTGCCCACGGCCGTCGATCCGGTGAACGCGACCTTGTCGAGGTCGTGATGCCCCACCAGCGCGGCGCCGGTGTCGCCGGCGCCCGTGATGATGTTTACGACGCCTGGCGGCAGCTCCGCCTGCTGGCAGATCTTGGCGAAGGCCAGCGCCGTCAGCGGTGTCGTTTCTGCTGGTTTGAGCACCACGGTGTTGCCGCACGCCAGCGCAGGCGCGATCTTCCACGCGAGCATCAGCAGCGGGAAGTTCCATGGGATGACCTGCCCGACGACGCCAAGCGGCTGTGGGTTCGGCCCGAACCCGGCGTGCCCCAGCTTGTCAGCCCAGCCCGCGTGATGGAAAAGATGTGCCGCGACCAGCGGCACGTCAACGTCGCGCGCCTCGCGGATGGGCTTGCCGTTGTCGATTGACTCGAGCACCGCCAGCTCGCGGGCCCGGTCCTGGACCAGCCGCGCCAGTCGGTACAGATACTTGGCGCGTTCGCGGCCCGGCAGCGCAGCCCAACCGGGCTGCGCCTTGCGTGCCGCGGCCACGGCGCGGTCGACATCGGTCGCGGACGCCGTTGCCACCTCGGCAAGGGCGAGCCCCGTCGCCGGATCGAAAGTCGTGTGCGATCCGCCCTCAGCCGGATCGACCATCTCGCCGCCGATGAACAGCCCGTAGGACGGGTCGATCGTGACGAGGTCGCGAGCCTCGGGCGCGGGGGCGTACTCCCACGTTGGCGTGATGAGGTCTGGGACGGCTGGCAGCAGATCGGTCACGGCGTGGCTCCGCAGAGGGGACGTGCAGGACGGTAGTGGCGCGCCGGCGATTAACCGGTTCTAACAGCGCGGCCGGTTCTCACAGCGCGGCCGGTTCGAACGGCGCGGTCACGCCAATCCTCGTGCGCGGTGATCAACGTTGTGGCCAGCAGCAGGGGCAGCCATCCCACGACCAGCAGATGGTCGGTCATCTCGGCGTTGATGACGAGCGCAGCGACGACCAAGCTGAGCACCGTCACGCTGCTGCCGAGCGCCAGCAGCCACAGTGCGAACTCGCTGGGCACGGCGGACAGCGTGTTCATCACCCACCAACCCGCCAGCACCGCGACCGGTAGCAGCAGTGGCAGTGTCAGCGGTCCGATCTGCGCGGACGGGTCGTACCCGGCGGGATGGGCGTACACCAGATCTGTTGTCAGCCACAGGGCGAGGTGCACGGTCGCCAGACCGAGGTGTGCCCGCGTCAGCCACCACGGCGGGCGCAGCTGCATCACCTGTCCGACCGCAGTCGGGGCCGCGAGCACGATCGCCCAGAAGCCGACAGTGCGAATCAACATCGCGGTCCCGAACCATTCAACGCGCAGCACCAGGCTGATCGATGCCACCGCCAACGTGACTGCGACCGCGAACGGGAACGCCACCGCGTATCTGCGGTCCCACGTGCCACTGCGCTTGGTGTGCCGCGTGGCCTCACGGATCGCGGCAAGCAGCGCCACGCCGGCCACGATCCATGCGATCAGCATGGTCGCCGGGACAGCGTCGGCGAGGGTGGCGCGTAGCAGACCCACGTCAGCCGACCGGGATGTCGTGCGACGCGGCGTACACGCCGGTGATCTGCGTACGGCGCTGACGCAGCAGGTCGTCGAGCAGGCTGGATGCACCGAACCGGAACAGCTTCGGCGTCAGCCACGCAGGGCCGGCCAGCTCGTTGACGAGGACGAGGTAGCGGATGGCGTCCTTGGACGCGCGGATGCCGCCTGCGGCCTTCACTCCACGCAGGCTCCCTGTCGCTGCGTGGTAATCGCGTACGGCTTGCAGCAGCACGGCAGTCACCGGCCGGGTGGCGGCAGGCGACACCTTGCCGGTCGAGGTCTTCACAACGTCCCCGCCGGCCAGCAGCGCCAGCCACGCGGCCCGCCGGACGTTGTCGTAGGTCGCGAGCTCGCCGGTCTCAAGAATCACCTTGAGGTGGGCGCCCGCGTCGTGGCAGATCCGGGCGATCGTGGCGATCTCGTCAAACACCTCGCCGTACCGGCCTGACAGGAACGCGCCACGGTCGATGACCATGTCGATCTCGGACGCGCCGGCGTGCAGCGCCAGCTGCGTGTCGGCAATCTTCACGGCCCGCGATGAACGGCCGGACGGGAACGCGGTTGCGACCGACGCCACCACGACACCGCTCCCTGCAAGAGCTGTGACGGCTGGCGCGACCATGTCGGGGTAGACGCACACGGCTGCCACGTGCGGTGCGTCCGGCTGGAACGGGTCCGGCAGACGTGCCTTGGCGCACAGCGACCGGACCTTGCCGGGCGTGTCGCTGCCCTCGAGCGTCGTGAGGTCAACCATCGCGATCGCGGCATCCAGCGCCGACAGCTTGCTGGCCTTCTTGATCGAGCGAGTGGCGAGCGTTGCGACGCGGCGCTCAAGCCCGACGGCGTCCACCGCAGGCAGCCCCAGCAGGAAGCGTCGCAGCAGCTCTTCGGAGCCGGCCGCTTCGTCGAAGGACGGCACGTCACCAGAGATGGCGATGGACACAGGTGGCTCCAGTCGTGAACCTCCAGCCTAGGCGCGGCGCGCGCCGCGGTCATCGATTGGTCGGCTCTCGGCTACAGGCCACGGACCGATCCGCCGTCCACAGTCCACGCAGCGCCCGTCACGTAGCTGGCAGCGGGCGACAGCAGGAACGCCGCGACCCGACCGAGCTCGTCCGGCATGCCGAGGCGACGCAACGGGATCTTGCGCGCGGCGTCGGCGCGGACCTGAGCCCGAGCGGCGCCGGACTGCATCGAGATGACGTCCTCGAGCTCGCGCAGACGAGCAGTCTCGAAGCGGCCAGCAAGCAGCGCGTTCACGCGGATACCGCTCGGACCGAGCTCGTCGGAGAGCGACTTGACGTACCCCCACATCGCCGTCCGGGTGACGTTGGACGATGCCAGCCCTTCGATCGGCTGGACGCTGGACGTGGACGTCAGCACCACGATCGACCCACCACTCGTCATCGAGCGGGCCATCTCGCGCACCAGCCGCAGCGGCGCCCGCAAGGCCACGTCCAGCGCGTTGTCGAGCAGATGGTCCTCAAGTGAGGACGCGCTGGTGGGAGCAGGCCCACCGTGGGACACGAACAGCGCGTCGATCTTGCCGTGCTCGGCCGTCGCCTGGCTGATGATCCGGGCGGGAGCATCGCGATCTGTCAGATCGACCACCACCGGATGCGCACGATCATCAAGAATCGCCGCTGCGGAGTACGTCTTACCGCGGTCGCGTGCCACGATTGTGACCCGCGCGCCCTCGTCGCACAGCACCTGTGCCGTCGCGAGCCCGAGTCCGCTGCTCGCGCCCGTGACCACGACGTGCATGCCTGCGAGGCCGAGGTCCATGTGTGCTCCTGTACGTGAGGGCGCAGCCTGCCACGCCGGTAGCCTCGGCGCTTGTCATCCAGCACCCCACCAGCACCGGGAGGACGCCGCATGAGCGACGCCCCAGACACCTCAAGCCCCACCTCCGTCGTCAACGACG
>JBLFZR010000101.1:0-5113 GCA_047610595.1 Nitriliruptoraceae bacterium
CACCTCGTCGAAGTTACGGCCGACCGACGGGGGATAGGTCAGCGTCAACGCGACGGTGTTGTCCGGGCTGATGACAAAAACCGAGCGGATCGTCAGCCGCGGGTTCGAGCTGGGGTGGATCATGTCGTACGCGTCAGCGATGGCGCCGTCCGGGTCGGCGGCCAGCGGGAAGTTAAGCGCCGTGCCCTGTGTTTCTTCGATATCTGCAGCCCAGCGCCGGTGGTCCTCGACGCCGTCCACAGACAGGCCCATCACCAACGTGTCGCGAGCGTCGAACTCAGCCTTGCGCGCCGCAACCATGCCGAGCTCCGTGGTGCAGACCGGCGTGAAGTCCGCGGGGTGGCTGAACAGCACCGCCCAGCGATCACCCTTCCAGGCGTGGAACTCGATCTCGCCCTCCGTCGTCTGCGCGACGAAGTCGGGGGCATGGTCACCAAGTCGGACGGCCATCGGAGCGCTCCAGCGGGAGGGTCTGTGCCGCACGGCTCAGGGACGCGCCCGTGCGGTGCTCCGAACGGTACGAAGAATCGCAGATATCGACGATGCCGGCGACGGCTTACCGTGCGAACCTGTCGCAGCGCCCGCCGGCCACGTCAGAACAGCGCGTCCTGCTCGCTGGCATCCACCAGCGCGAACGTGCGGGCGGCGGGCAGTGCGACGATGTCCTGCGGTGCCTCTTGCGGCATCGGCGGCATCGGCGGCAGCTGCCGCTCGCTCATGGCGCGGCGCAGCTGCCCGGCTGCCCGGTTCAGACCGAGCCCGACGAGGTTGGCATCCAACGTGCCGGGGTCCAGCCCTACGGCGATCGAAGCCATCACGTCCACCTCCACCGAGGTGATCGGGGTCATCAGCGCGAGGTTGCGATCAACCTCGGCCTGCCCCGCGCGGAGCTTCGCCTCGTGCACCGGCAGCAGGTGGTGGAGGTTCGCGTACAGCTCTTCGATGGTCCCGTGGTCGCGCAACAGCCGTGCCGCGATCTTCGGTCCGATGCCGTGCACCCCGCGCAGCCCGTCCGATGCATCGCCGCGCATCGCAGCGAAGTCGACGTACTGCGACGGCTCGATGCCGTAGTCCGCGCGCACCCGGGCGGGGTCGGTGACGATCAGGTCAGACATGGTCGACCGGGGGCGCAGCAGGGTGCAGCTCTCAGAGACCTGTGCGGTGAGGTCGCGGTCCGACGACAGCAGCACGACGTCCACCTGCAGCGGCTCGGCGCGCGTCACGACCGAGGCCAGCACGTCGTCGGCCTCCATGCCTTCCTCACAGACGACGGTGAAGCCCACCTGCCGGATCTGGTCGGGGAGGATGGCGAGCGCAGCCTCTAGCTCAGGGTCTTTCTCGGCCCGGCCCGCCTTGTAGCCCGCGTCCGCCTGTTTGCGAACGTTCACATCGTGGTCGAACCCGATGATGACCGCGTCGAACGGGCCGGCCCACCACACGCTGGAGATCATGCGTACGACCATGTCGCACATCCACGCACCGTCGCGGTCGGCCGGATTGGACGCATGGAACGCGCGGTGTGCGAGGCTGTTGCCATCGACGCACAGCACGACCGGACGCATCGCGTCCATCGCGTTCAGATCGTCCATCGCAGCCCACCCGTGGTACCCCTCGGACGGTAGCGCGTAGCGTGCGTACCTCGACCGAGCTGCGCACCGCCCGACGGGGCGCGCTGGCACCCACTGCACGCCCACCCGAGGTCAGGACCCCCGTTGACCAGCTTGCCCGCGGACGCCATCGCCGCCGCCGCACGCTTCGTGCTGCTGCGCGACCTGCCGCTTCTCATCGTCGATCTCGAGCCGCCCGATGACGATGACCCGACGCCTCCGCTGCTGCGGGAGGGGCTTTTCCGGGCGCTGACGGAGCGCGGTCTGGTCACGCTCCCGCGGTTCTACGGCGTGGATCTGCCGCGCGGCGTGAACATCGGCCTGACCATCGAGCGTGAGGTCATCCGGCTCGAGGACGACGCCGAGACGACGCTGCTACGCATCCCGCGGGCTTCCGTCGACCGGCCGTGGCTGGACCGGGCCATCAAGCTGAAGGGCACGATGTTGTGCGTCGGACCGGCGCTGGGCGTGAACGCGGACCAGGACGAGCAAGCCCTGTGCGACCTGCTCGAGATCGCCGCGAACGCCGGGCGCGTCGCGGGCGGGATCATCGGCGTGGCGGAGCCACGCTTTGGGCTCCCGATGATGTTCTGAGCATCGTGTTCGTGGTGCGGCGGGCAAACGACCGTTCGCACTGCGAGGGTTCGGGGCGCGCGCCGTGTGCGTCGTAGGGTGTCGGCTGTTCGTCTGACAGATGACGCACTCGACCGTCCGAGGAGCAGCGTGGCCGCCGACCAGCCGATGCCGCCCCGTGCGCCTGCCGTGACTCTCGTTCCTGTCGCGCCGGCGGTGCCGGTTTCGCTGTCGATGCAGCCTTCGCACCCCGGGGCGGCACAGGCGGCAGCAGCTGGGCCCCCAGCCGCGCCAGGGGTGGTGCACCTTGTTGGCGTTGGGCCGGGGGACACAGGGCTTGTGACGTTGCGGGCGGCGCAGCTGCTGGCGACTGCGGACGTCATCGCCCATGACAAGCTGGTCCCAGCTGACGTGCTGGCGTTGGCATCTGTGGACGCCGAGTTCCTCGATGTCGGACGCCGTGCTGACGGCCCGTACGCCGGGCGGGACGCGGTTGACCAGCTGCTGGTGTCGGCCGCGCTCGCGGGTCGATCCGTGGTGCGTGTGAAAGGCGGCGATCCGTTCGTGTTCGGGCGCGGTGCCGAGGAAGCCCGCGCGCTGGCCGCCGCCGGCATCCCGGTTGAGATCGTGCCGGGCGTCACCTCGGCGGTCGCGGTGCCCGCTGCCGCGGGCATCCCGGTGACCCTGCGGGGCGTCGCGCCGGGTGTGGCGATCGTCACCGGGCACGAGGACCCGACAAAGGATGCGACACAGCTCGACATCGACGCGCTCGCCGCGTTCCCGGGCACCTTGGTTGTGCTGATGGGGCGGCGCGCGTTGCCCCGGCTGACGGCACGCCTGATCGCCGCGGGACGAGCGCCGACGACACCAGCTGCGATCGTGGCGCAGGGTGGCTGGCCGGGGCAGCTGCTGGTGGATGGCACGCTCGCAGATCTAGCCGAGCTCGCAGAGGCAGCTCAGGTCCCCACCCCCGCGGTCGTGGTGATCGGCGAGGTTGTGGCGCACCGGCTCCCACAGGCCGACCGCGCCACCCGGCCGTTGCACGGCGTGCAGATCGCGCTGCCACGGCTGACCGACGAGCCGTCGCGGCTGGCGGTGGCGCTGCAGCACGCCGGTGCTGTTGTGCACGAGCCGCATGTGCTGACGACCCACCCGGCGGCTGCCGCACCGCTGCGCGCGGCTGCCCGCGCCATCGTCGCAGTCGAGGTCGACACCGTCGTCATCACATCGATGGCCGCGGCCGAAACGCTGCTTGACGCGCTGGTGGAGGTCGGGGCGGACGTGCGTGCGCTGGCGTCGGTCCAGCTGTGGGTCAGCGGTCGTAGGACAGCGTTGCGGCTGGCACGGGCGGGCCTCGTTGCCGACTGGGTGACCGACGGACCGGCGACGCTGCGAGCCGCACCTCCCGACGGTGCGGGCCGGGTGTTGGTGCTGGCGGCAGACGCAGCCGACGGTGGTATCGCAGACGCGCTGGCAGCGACGGGGGCTGTGGCGACGCGCGTGTCGACCTCGATGACGGTGCCCACCGGGGTGCCGCTGGCAGCGCCCGGGGCCGTCGCGATCATCGCGGCCTCACGGCTGGCGGCGTGCGTCGTCGGGCACGACGGTCCGGTCATCGCCCTTGGCCCGTCGGCGGCCACGGCCTGCCGGCAGCTCGGTGTGCACGTCACGGCGGTGGCGGCAGAGCCCACGCCGGCGGCGGCCATCGCTGCGGTGTGTCGGCTGCTTGATGCGGGGCGGGTGCACGCCGGCGCGTAGCGTCCGCGATTGACCCGGAGGACCGATGCAACCTGACCCGACCGTGCAGGACGCGTCCGCGCGCGTGCGCATCCTGGCAGCTCGCATCCCGCCGGCCGATGACACCGTTCGAGCTGCTGCAGCGGCGCACCTGGCGGCGCTGGCGACGCCACCGGGCGCGCTCGGCGCCCTCGGTGCGCTCGGTGTGCAGCTGGCCGCCTCGACGGGGCAGATGCCGCCGCCTTCGCTGGCGCGTGCGCGGGTCATCGTGTGCGCCGGCGACCACGGCGTGCACGCGCAGGGCGTATCCCCGTGGCCGCAGGCGATCACCGCGATGATGGCGACCACCGTCGCGGCTGGCCGTGCGGGCGTCAGCGCCATCGCGGCTGCGGTGGACGCCGAGGTGATGGTGCTTGATGTTGGGGTGGCAGACACGCTGCCGCCCGACACCGGCGTGCGTGACGTCCGGATCGTTGCAGGCACCCGGGACGCCAGCGTCGAGGACGCGATGACCCTCGATGAGGCCGCCCGCGCCGTGCTGGCCGGTGTCGCGGCAGCGGAAGAGGCGATAGACGCGGGCGTCGCGCTGCTGGTGCTTGGCGACCTCGGAATCGCCAACACCACCACCTCCGCGGCGTTGGTGGCCATCTGCACCGGCCTGGCGCCAGCGGACGTCACAGGCCGTGGCACAGGGGTCGACGATCCCACGTTGGCACACAAGGTCGACGTTGTCGGGCGCATCGTGCAGCGCGTCGCGGCCGCCCCGGACGGGGACGGGCTGATGCTGTTGGCGCAGGTCGGCGGCGCTGAGCACGCTGCGCTGGTGGGGGTGGTGCTGGCCGCGGCCGCACGGCGGGTGCCGGTGCTGCTGGACGGCGTCATCGCGGATGCGGCCGCGCTGGTTGCGGTGCGCCTCGCGCCGGCCGCTCGTGACCATCTGGTGGCGGGTCATCGCTCGACGGAACCCGGCGCCACCATCGCAATGGACGCCCTCAAGCTGTCGCCGCTGATCGACCTAGACCTGCGGCTCGGGGAGGGCTCGGGCGGCGTGCTCGCCGTGCCGATCGTGCGTGCGGCCGCGCGCGTGCTTACCGATGTGGTGACGCTCGCCGAGCTTGGGTCCGGCTAAGAGCCGCGTGTCTGCTCGGCCTGATGGCGCAGGTCAGCCGCAGGCCGGTGGTGCAGATGGGTGGTGC
>JBLFZR010000102.1:0-5109 GCA_047610595.1 Nitriliruptoraceae bacterium
TGCTGGGGCACACCGCCGACGACCAGGCAGAGACGGTGCTGCTTCGCATCTTGCGGGGCACGGGCGTCTCGGGGCTGGCGGCGATGTCACCGATGCGCGGGGGGCTGGTGCGACCGATGCTGCGCCTACGCCGCAACGATGTGGCCCGATTCGTGCTGCATGAAGGCCTCCCGATCGCCAAGGACCCGACCAACGCCGACGAGTCGATCGCGCGGGTGCGGGTACGTCAGCGGCTCTTGCCGATGCTCGCAGAGTTTGGTGGGGACGCGGTGGCGACGATCGCACGGCTGGCCGACCTGGCCCGAGCCGACAGCGCAGCTCTCGACCGGCTGGCCGCCGAGGTGACCGAGCGAGCGCTGGTGCGGTACGGGCCTGCGATCGCAGTTCGTGACGGCGAGCTGGCGCTGCTTGAGCCAGCGCTCGCGGCCCGCGTGCTGCGTGCAGCCGTGACTGCGGCGCGCTCGACCGACGATCCGCCCACGGCCGCACAGGTAGCCGATCTTGCCGGGCTCTCGGTCGGCTCGGCGGTTGACCTGCCAGATGTCACCGCAACGCGCGGTGGCGGATGGATCGGGCTGGTGGCGCGTGACCTCCCCACCGGCCCAGTGCTCTCGTTGCGGGTTCCGGGAGTCACGGGGTGGCCGACCGCCGGCGTTGAGCTGCATGTGGTCACCGAGGAGGCCGTGGACGACGATGGTCAGCTGCGTTTGGAGATGGCTGGTGGCTGGTCACCCCCTGCGGGCATCGCCGATCCCGCAGCGATCCCGCCGGGCGGCGACCTAGCGCTGGGCCGTATCACGGTGGGCAGCCTGCCCACTGAGCCGGTGGTCCGGCCCCGACGCCCCGGAGACCGTGTCGTCACGCGTGGGGGGACGCGCAAGCTGCAGGACGTCTTCGTCGATGCAGGTGTCCCACGTGCGATCCGCGACCTGATGCCGGTCGTGGCTGCGGGTGAACGAGTGTTGTGGGTCCCCGGCGTCGTCGCGGACGAGTCCCTTCTGGACGAGGGCAGACGCGCGCCGCGCGCTGTGCTCAGTGTGCGGGTGCCTGCGCGGTAGCCGTGGTCGCGTGCGCGCCTCGGCGTCCTTGCGTAGTGGTCACACTGAGCGGTCGGCGTACGTCGGTAGAGTCGCGCCGTGCGAAGTCGAGCGAGGGGTTAGTCGTGGAGCCAGTCCTGGTCGAACCGAGCGACGATTCTGCAACGGAGGGGCACCCCGACGTTGGTGAGGTCCTTATCTCGGCCGAGCGGCTCGCCGCGCGGCTGGATGCGTTGGCTGCCGAGGTGAGCGCCGACTACGAGGGCCGCGAGCTGTTGCTGGTCGGTGTGCTCAAGGGTGCTTTCATCGTGATGTCGGACTTCGCTCGCCGAGTGACGGTCCCGGTCTCGTTTGAGTTCATGGCCGTCTCGTCGTACGGGTCGGCCACGCGCTCGTCCGGCGTCGTCCGCATTCTCAAAGACCTCGATATCGACATCGAGGGCAAGCACGTCCTGATCGTTGAGGACATCGTTGACTCCGGCCTCACGCTTGAGTATCTCGTGCGCAACCTGCGCTCCCGAGGTCCAGCAAGCGTCGAGGTCCTCGCGCTTCTCGCGAAGCCGTCGCGCCACGAGGTTGATGCCCCGTACCGCTACGTCGGGTTCGAGGTGCCGGACGTCTTCGTCATCGGATACGGGCTGGACTTCAACGAGCGCTACCGCGAGCTGCCGTTCATCGGGACGTTGCACCCGCGCCTCATCCCGAGCTAACGCTCCACATGTGAGCGTCACGCCGTACGAACGCCGTACGAACGCCGTACGAACGCCGTACGAACGCCCTGCGTGAGCGCCCTGCGTGAGCGCCCCACCGCACACCGCACCGCACGCAACCTGCGCCAGCACGGCGCAGGTTGCGGCCGTCTTGGAACGTGGGACCTGACGTGCTCGTTACACCGGTGCACGCTGGCGTACGCGCCCCGTCGGGCATGCTCGTACAGCCCGACTTGCCGACGTTGCGTCGCTGTAGCATCCCGCGGAGCCTCCCGAGGCTCCGATCCACCGCAGACGAAGGTCCCCACCCGTGAAGAACCAGAAGTTCCTGCGCGGTCCCATGGTGTGGATCGCGATCCTTCTCGTCGCCCTGTTCGCGACGGTCAGCCTCGTCCAGGGCGCAAACGCGCCACAGGTGCTGAGCGTGAACGAGTTCGTCGAGCTGGCTGAGGCCGGGGTCTTTGACGTCGAGATCGACGGAGCGGAGGACGAGTTCCTCCAGACCTTCGGGCTGCAGAGCTCGACAATCGCCGGCAGCTACATCCCGCCGGACGCGACCGATGACACCCCGGTGTTGTTCACGGTCACCTATTCGGGTGTCGTGAACGGCCCGAAGCTGTCGGCGCTGTTCGACCAGGGGCTGCTGACGATGCAGGCCGACAACGAGCAGAGCGGCGCGGTGGCGCAGGTGCTGTTCACGCTGCTGCCCTTCGTGCTGATCTTCGGCCTGTTCTTCTTCTTGATGCAGCAGATGCAGGGTGGTGGTGGCGGCGGGGTCATGAAGTTCGGCAAGGCCAAGGCGAAGATGGTCACCAAGGACACGCCGAAGGTCACCTTCGACGATGTCGCCGGTGCAGAAGAGGCCAAAGAGGAGCTCCGCGAGATCAAGGACTTCCTCGAGAACCCGGCCAAGTTCCAGGCCATGGGAGCCAAGATCCCGAAGGGCGCCTTGCTGTTTGGGCCTCCCGGTACCGGCAAGACCTTGCTCGCTCGCGCCGTCGCCGGCGAGGCCGGTGTCCCGTTCTTCTCAATCTCGGGCTCGGACTTCGTCGAGATGTTCGTCGGCGTGGGCGCGTCGCGTGTGCGTGACCTGTTCGAGCAGGCCAAGGCCAACGCTCCCTCCATCATCTTCATCGACGAGATCGATGCTGTCGGTCGTCACCGCGGCGCTGGGATGGGTGGCGGACATGACGAGCGCGAGCAGACGCTGAACCAGCTGCTGGTCGAGATGGACGGCTTCGACCAGCGTCAGGCGATCATCTTGATCGCCGCGACGAACCGCCCCGACATCCTTGACCCGGCCCTGCTGCGTCCGGGTCGCTTCGACCGTCAGATCACGGTCGACCGACCTGACCTTGTCGGGCGCGAAGCGATCCTCAAGATCCACGCCAAAGGCAAGCCCTTGGCGGACGACATCGACCTGCGCGTGCTGGCTCGCACGACACCGGGATTCACCGGCGCGGACCTCGCCAACCTTGTCAACGAGGCAGCGCTGCTCGCGGCGCGCTTCGGCAAGAAAGAGATCAGCCAGGCAGAGCTCTCGGAGGCGATCGACCGTGTCATCGCCGGCCCCGAGCGCAAGAGCAAGCTGATGTCCGAGCGTGAGCGCTCGATCACGGCGTACCACGAGGCAGGCCACGCCATTGTTGGCCACGCGCTGCCCAACG
This sequence comes from Nitriliruptoraceae bacterium, assembly GCA_047610595.1. Taxonomy (GTDB): domain Bacteria; phylum Actinomycetota; class Nitriliruptoria; order Nitriliruptorales; family Nitriliruptoraceae; genus JBFGFG01. Next base: position 3,415 of record JBLFZR010000102.1, read on the forward strand.
GCGATCCGATCCACAAGATCACGATCATCCCACGTGGTCGCGCCGGCGGCTTCACGATGTCGCTGCCGGCCGAGGACCGGTCGTACAACACGCGCGCCGAGCTGATCGACCGTATGGCGATGATGCTCGGTGGTCGTGTCGCTGAAGAGCTGAAGATCGGCGACTACACCACCGGCGCCAGCAACGACATCGAGAAGGCGACCAACCTCGCCCGCGAGATGGTGACGCAGTTCGGCATGAGCGAGAAGCTCGGACCGATCCAGCTCGGCGTCAAGGAGGGCCAACCCTTCCTCGGTCGCGACATGGGTCACACGCCGGACTACGGCGGTGGCACCGCGGGTCAGATCGACCTCGAGATCCGCCAGCTGATCGACGAGGCGCACGACGAAGCGCTCGAGATCCTCGTCGCCAACTATGATGTGTTGCAGAGCCTTGCTGAGACGCTGCTTGAGGTCGAGTCGTTGGACGGCGAGGCGTTGCAGGCGGTGTTGGCGCCGACCCGCAGCCGCCCGTCGCGCGCCGCCGAGGCGCCGTTCGAGCTGCCTGCCGACCAGATCATGGAGCGGCTGCGCCGCCTCGGTCGCGTGCACCCGGACGCCTCAGGTCGCACAGGGTCGTCGCTGACCACCGCCAGCGCCGGACGCGCGACCGTTCGCCGGGTGGTGCGTCCGCGGACGTCGGAGGACGGCTCCTGAGCACGACCGACGACGACGCCACCGCGCAGCAGGCTGCTGCTGCGCGGGTTCTGCATGCCACGGGTACCCCACCCAAGGGCGGCTTCGATCACGAGAAGCTCGAACAGGCGGTTCGTCTGTACCTCGAGGCGCTTGGGGAAGACCCGGACCGCGAAGGGCTACGCGACACCCCGGCGCGGGTCGCACGGGCCGCCGACGAGATGTTCGGTGGCTTGCTCGTTGACCCCGATGAGGTGCTTTCGGTCACGTTCGCGGCGGGTCACGACGAGCTGGTGATGGTCCGCAACATCCCGTTCTACTCGACCTGCGAACATCACCTCGTCCCGTTCCATGGGGAAGCGCATGTGGCGTACCTGCCGGGCGCCGATGGCCGGGTCACAGGCCTGTCCAAGCTCGCGCGTCTGGTCGATGTCTGCGCGAAGCGGCCAGGGCTGCAGGAGCGTCTTACGACGATGATCGCCGACACGCTGGAGCGTGCGCTGTCTCCTCGCGGCGTGCTGGTGGTCGTGGAGGCGCGACACCTGTGTATGGAGATGCGGGGGGTGCGCAAGCCGGGCGCCGTCACCGTGACGTCAGCGGTCCGGGGTGCGATGCAGAGCGACGCCAGGACGCGCGCCGAGGCGATGTCGCTGCTGCGTCACTAGCAGGCCGTGCGTGCGTGTACGAACCGAGAGCACGCTCCGGCGGGGCTAGTGTCAAAGACTATGAATCTTGGGGATCGCATGTCCGCAACAGTCGTTCGCGTCATCGACGCCACACTCCACGCCGTCGGCGGCCCGGTCCACGTGGTTGTCACGGGCCTGACGACCGCCAACGAGGTGCTTGAAGCCGTGTCAAAGGCAGGTGCGCAGGCGCGAATCGAGGACGGCCGGTTGATCGTCGTGGCGCGTGCGAGCCAGCTGGTCGACGCCGCAGGGCGCTCCGGCGGCTCGAGCGTCGCGGAGCCGCTGCGTGCGCGGCTTGATGATGCGCTCGGGGCTTGGGCTGGTCGCAGCCCGGT
>JBLFZR010000103.1:0-5073 GCA_047610595.1 Nitriliruptoraceae bacterium
ATCGATTCTCGCGCACTCTCGTGGTGGCTGGCCTGCTGGTCGCAACCACGACGATTCCGGCTAGCGCCGACATCAACGGAGGGATCTTCGGCATCGCCGACGCGGACCTCCTGCAGATCGAAGGCGTGAACACGCCAGTCGGCTGTGGCGACGAGTCGCTCGAGGTGCTGGGCCAAGCGCTGGACTGTGAGTACGGCCTCGCACAGCTCGTGATCGGCGACACCGAAGCGCGCGCCGACAGCGGTGCGACCATCGCGTACAACGGCCTCACTGGGCTCAGCTCGTACGGCCATGGGTCGAACCTGGACGCCGACCTGCTGACGGTTGGCGGCACCGAGGGGTCGCTGTCACAGGATCTGCTAGTCCAGTCCGACGCCAGCCAGGCTGAGGGCGAGGCGACCGACTCTGACCAGCTGGGCGCGGCGCCCGAGAACCCGGTCATCGGCTTCGAGCTCGCGACGACCGAGGCCTCAGCGCTGGACATCGGTCCAGGCAACACCTCCTGCCCCGACATCACCGACGGTCGCGTGACGATCGCGCACGGTCGCAACGAGCTGATCGGGCTGCGCGTGGCTCCGGACGGGATCGGTGAGGGCCAGGACCTCGCCGCCACCTCCAACCCCGAGGGGGTCTCGTTCGCCGAGTCGCGCATCGAGCTCGTTGACGCGCTTGTTGGTGGCGACGATGACGGCACCTTCGGTGTCGAGTCGACATCGACTGTCCTGCTCGCGCCCATCACGCTGCTCGGTGGCGAGATTCAGGTTGCGATCACGCAGCCGAAGCTGGTTGTGCGTCACGACGGCGAGGGCATGACCGTCGAGTACACGACCCCGATCGTCACCATCAACGACACCCAGCCGATCACCACGGCGGACGTGGTTCCGCTTGTCGACCTGTTGGGGCAGTTCCCCGAGAACCCCCTGGTGGTGGTGGACGTTGGCATCCCCACCGTCGAGGACGTCGTTATCGACGGTGACACCGCGAGCCTTTCGGGCCTTGTGACGCTGGACATCTCGGTCGCCGGCACCATCGGGGTCGTGAGCCTCTCGCTCGGTGACCTGACTGCTGGCGCAACCGCGCCGGCCGGCGGCGCGACGATCGACGGCTGCAACCCAACGCCGCCGGAGGTCAAGGACACGACGCTGGAGCAGGACCCGGAGCTCGCGGTCACCGGCGGTGGCGCTGCGATCGCGGCGCTGCTCGCCCTCGGCGGTGCGTTCGCCGTTCGCCGTCGTCGCGACTGACGCCGGCGCTGACGTCGTTTAGATCGACGTCAGCTGCGCGTTATCGGAGATGTCTGCCTCACGCCGTGTCAGGAGCTGGCACGGCGTGGCGGACGCTCGCGAACGGGGTGTTGCGGGTCAGCCATTCGCGCACATGCAGGGTCGCACGCACGTCGTCCTCGTTGTAGGCCAGCACGCGCTCGCGGTTCGTCATCTGCGCTGCCTGCGGCAGCGACGAATCGACGGCGTCTGCGTACCAGACGGTGGACTGGCCGCCGCCCGGATCGTCGTCGCGCCACGCGAAGTCAAGCATCGGGGCCACAGTCTTCAGGCTTGACCCGTGACCGGTGACCAGCCGTGACTTGAACGGCTGCTCGAGGTCGACCCAGGCGGGCGTCGCCAGGTAGGCCGCGACCTCGTCGAGCCGCCCAGCTCGCTCGGCGTAACGGCGCATCCACCGGTTCTCGGCCGCTGGCCCGCTCCAGCAGTACGCCGCCAGCGACAGGCCAGCGTCGTCGCACCGCTGCTGCACCGCAGTCAGCCAGGACCAGAACCGGACGAACAGCTGGGTCGCAGCGAACTCGCTCAGGCCCTCCTCCCACGACACAAACGGGAGGTAGCCGTTCTCGAGGAAGTCGGTCCCGCTGCGGTCGGTGACATGGACGCCCCACAGGTAGACCTCGTCGAGGTTCTCCATATCGACGTCGAGCTCGATGTCGGCGCGCAGCACGTGGACCTCGCGCACACCCTGCCGGCGGTACGCGATCTGGTCGCCGAGCCGGGCGCGGGCCGCGTCGACGAACCCGTCGAGCGGACCGTCGCTGATGCCCTCGACGGCGATGTCGTCGGCCAACACAGCCAGCTCGGTGATGGTCGAGACTCCGACGTCGAGCAGCGCCGTGCGCTCGCGTGAGCTCAGCCGTGGCAGCAGCGAGAGGTCGCCGGCGTCCTGCAGCAGCGTGTCGCAGTGCTCGCGCCACGGGCATGCGGTGCACTCGCTGATGCGGACCGGCGCCACCAGCAGTGGCAGCGACGGGTTCGTGCGGTGCCCCTCGGCCACGTCGGCGATCGCCAGCCGCCGAGCGAACCGGTGGTCGTAGCTCTCGAGTGTGGATTCGCGCCCGTCCGTGCCGCCCTGCCAGCGCGACCGGCCCAGCTCGTACCACACGACCTGCGCTTCACGCCCGATCACGCCGGCCCACGCGGGGCCCTCTGCAGCCCGGCCGCAGGCGCGGAGCGACCGGTGATAGTGCGCCAGCTGCAGCAGGTCGTCGCGGGCGCGGCCGTCGCGTCGGCCGACCCGGGCGGCCTGCTCGGGATCGAGCGTGGGCCCGTGCCGCGGGTCGCTGAGCTCGGTCAGAGTCCAGACCACGGCAGGCAGAGCGGTACCGCGCACCAACATGGTGTGGTGCTTGACGTCGACCGGTCGGTAGCGCCAGACGCCGTCGGTCGGCGCGTTGCCGACGCGGACCAGCAGGTCTGGCTCGGCGACGCGGCGACCGGCAACGTCACACGGCAGGCGACCGTCGTAGATCAGCAGCGATCCGGCGTCCATCAAAGCGATCGTCTCGGCCTCGCGACCGTCCGCGTTGCCGCGGTCGGTTGTGAGCTGCGCGAGGCTGTCGCAGTGCGCGGCCAGCAGCTGCGCGACAACCTCTGCCTTAAAGGCGACGCTGGCGGCAGCAAGCCCTGCCGTGAACGCGGGCGTCGGCGCGGGCGTGACCGGGCGTAGCACGTCCCACTGGGTCCGCACCGAGCAGCGCCGCGCGGCGTAGGCGTCCAGCACTTGTGCCCCCATCGCCTGCTCCTGTTGCGGTTCCCCCAGATCAAATCGTGAGCCACCGTAGGCCCCATCAAGCGCCGGTGCCGTAGGCCGGTCGTGGCGGGTTGTCCACACCGAAGCAAGATGCGATCCGCGCGCTGTCACACACATCAGGCAGGCTTCCGTTGTCGGGAGACGAAGACGCTCGGTACCGTGGACGTGCCCCTTGCGGGGTTGTTCTGCGAGCTCGAACCGTTGACGAAAGTGTCATCGGTGTCAGGAGCAGCCGTGTTGCACGGTCAGAACAGCCTCAACGAGAGGGATAACCCCCCTGCTCCCAACGGCGGAGCCGCCAGCTGGCGGTGACGTGACCGTGGGAGCCGACCCCCATTCCACGTGAATGGGCGACCACAGGAGGTGCACATCCGATGCGCCGTTACGAAATGATGCTGATTGTCAGCGACACCCTCGAAGAGGATGACGCGCTGGCCGTGTTCGACAGGGCGAAGACCGTCCTGACTGAGCAGGGTGGCGAGGTCATCGACGATAACTGGTGGGGTAAGCGCAAGTTCGCGTACGAGATCGAGAAGCGCACGCACGGCTTCTACGGAATCTTGGACATGAGCGCCACCCACGAGGCCGTCGTCGAGCTCGAGCGCCAGCTGAAGCTGCGCGACGAGGTCGTCCGCTTCAAGACCATCCGTCCGGAGCTCCGGGTCAAGAAGCCTTCGCGCTGATTTGACCCGCGCGTCGTCGTCTCTCCCGACGCCGACCAACGCTGAACAAAGGAGCCGCAATGGCCTTCGAGTCGAACTACGTCACCTTCATCGGGAACCTCACGGATGACCCCGAGCTGCGCTTCACCCAGTCGGGTGCCGCCGTCTGCACGATCCGCCTTGCGAGCAATCGCAAGTGGACGAGCAAGGACGGGCAGGAGCAGGAAGAGACGACGTTCCTGAACGTGAACATCTGGCGTGAGCTCGCCGAGAACGTCGCTGAGACGTTCTCGAAGGGTGACCGCGCGATCGCGATCGGCAAGCTCAAGGTCCGCAGCTACGAGAACCGCGATGGTCAGACCGTCTGGGTGACCGAGATCGAGGCCGATGAGGTTGCGCCGTCGTTGCGCTGGGCGAAGGCCCAGATCAACAGGGGTAACTCATCTGGTGGCTCGCGTCCGCAGGTGGCCGGCAGCAACACGCCGCCGCCGCCGTCCGACGACGATGTTCCGTTCTGAATCGACCGGAGCCCACAACGCTCCGTCGCTGACACACACACTCTCAAGAGATCTGGAGGCCCGACATGGCCGTCCGCAAGAAGAAGGAACGCAAGCCGAAGAAGCCGAAGCCCTGCTCACTGTGCAAGTCCGGCATCGAGTACATCGACTACAAGGACTTGTCGACGCTCAAGCCGTACCTCAACGAGCGCGCGCGCATTAAGGCTCGCCGTACCACTGGCGCCTGCGCGAAGTGCCAGAGCCGTATCTCCGACGCCGTCAAGAACGCGCGTGAGATGGCTCTGATCCCGTACACCCCGGCCTGAGGAGCAGACTTATGAAGCTGATCCTGAAGACTGAGGTCGACAACCTAGGGCTGGCCGGTGACGTCGTTGACGTCGCCGACGGCTACGGCCGCAACTACCTCGTCCCCCGTGGCATGGCCCTTATGGCCACCAAGGGCGCGATGAAGGAAGCGGCGGCACTCGTCCGTTCCCGCAAGGCCCACGAGGCCTCCACACTCGGCGATGCCGAGGCGATGAAGGCAACCCTCGAGGCCCGTCCGCTGCGCATTGAGGTGCGCGTGGACGACCGTGGTCACCTGTACGGCTCCGTTGGTGTGACCGAGGTCCACCGCGTGCTCCGTGACCGTGGTCACAACATCGAGAAGAAGCGCATCGAGCTGAAGGCGGTCAAGGAGATCGGAATCTACGAGGTTCCGGTCCAGGTCCACCCGCAGGTTCACGCGACCGTCTCGATCGACATCGTCGACGTCGAGGGTGTTGTGACTCTTGAGTCGCTCGCCGCCGACCGTAAGGGTCCCGTCGCCGCACCGATCGAGCTCGACGAGGATGGCAATCCCGTCATCGTCGAGG
>JBLFZR010000104.1:0-5060 GCA_047610595.1 Nitriliruptoraceae bacterium
CCGAGGCTGGCAAGCAGGTCGTGGCGTTGGTCGAGCTCAAGGCCCGGTTCGACGAGGAAGCCAACATCGAGTGGGCGCGCGTGCTCGAGGAAGCCGGCGTGCACGTGGCGTACGGCGTCGTCGGGCTCAAAACCCACACCAAGATCGCGCTGGTCGTGCGCGACGAGGGCGACACGCTGCGGCGGTACGCCCACATCGGTACCGGCAACTACAACGACGAGACGGCGACGCTGTACGAGGACCTCGGCATCCTCACCGCGGACCCGCAGCTGGGCGCGGACCTGTCGGACCTGTTCAACGTGCTGACCGGCTACAGCCGGCAGGTCGATTACCGCCGGCTGTTGGTGGCTCCCAACGGGCTGTCGAACCGCCTGATCGAGCTCATCGGTGAGCAGGCCGCGCTCGGGACCGAAGGCCACATCACCATCAAGGTGAACTCGCTGGCCGACGAGGAGATGATCGAGGCGCTGTACGCCGCGTCACAGGCAGGCGTCCCGATCGAGCTGATCGTGCGGGGTATCTGCTGCCTACGGGCTGGGGTGCCCGGACTGTCAGAAACCATCCACGTGCGGTCGATCATCGGCCGCTACCTCGAGCACTCCCGGGTGTACGTCTTCGGCGCGCCCGGCACCCAGCAGACCTACCTGTTGGGGTCCGCGGACCTGATGGCCCGCAATCTCCACCGCCGTGTCGAGGCTGTCACGCAGGTCACCGACGTCAAGCTGACTGCGCGTATTGACGAGCTTCTCACGACCCTGCTGGCCGACGATCAGCTGGCGTGGCACCAGCGACCGGATGGCTCGTGGGCCCGCCCGACCGGCGACGACGGCAACACCGAGTCCCACGCCAAGCTCCAGTCGCTTGCGATGGACCGGGCCAGGCCTCGCCGCACGGGGAGCATCCCCGCAGCGAACGCAACCGAGCGGGTCCGAGCGGCGGGTGGCGTCGTGCTGCGCACCGAAAACGGCGTCACAGAGGTGCTGATGGTCCACCGCCCGCGGTACGACGACTGGTCGCTGCCGAAGGGCAAGCTCGACCACGCCGAGAGCTGGGAGGATGCCGCGGTTCGCGAGGTCCACGAAGAGACTGGCGTCGCCGTCGAGCTCGGCCGCGAGCTGACTCGCATCAACTACACCGACCGTAAGGGTCGGCCCAAGACCGTCCGCTGGTGGGCGATGACTGCCATCGACGGGCACCCCTCTCATCGGGGGATCGACCGCGAGGTGGACGAGGCCCGCTGGGGCGCGGTCACCGAAGCCAGCGCGATGCTGTCGTACGACACGGACCGCGAGCTGCTGCTGGAAGCGATGGAGGCGATGGCCGACCACACGGCGCTCCCGACGAGCCAGCGCTCCGCGGCCGCGGAGCGCTGAGATGCGGCACCTCGTAGTTCGGCATGGCCAGGCCGGCCGGCGCGGCAGCACAGGAGGCGATGACCTGCTGCGTGTGCTGACCGACGACGGCAAGGCTGAGGCGCACGCCCTCGTTGCGCGGCACTCGAGCAGCAACAGCACTGCCGTGTGGTCCAGCCGAGCAGTTCGGTGTGTCGAGACCGTCGCGCCGTTAGCGGCCTCCCTCGGACTTGAGGTCCGCATCACCCCGCATCTGTTGGCAGAGGCAGACCCTGCGCAGCTGCTGGACTGGCTGCTGTCGTTGGACAGCCCCGTCGTGGTTTGTAGCCACGGCGAGCTGATCGGAGGACTCATGGCGCTGCTGGAGCAGCAAGGTCTGGCGCTGGACGCTGCGGCAGCGTGGCCCAAGGGCTCCACATGGGAGCTGCAGATTGACCACGCCTCCGTCACCCACGCCCGCTTTATGCCACCCCCGGCGGTTTGATGCGGCGCAGCGTCCTCGACCTCGGTAGCAACTCGTTCCACGTGCTCGTGGCCGATGTGTCCGTCGAGGGCTACATCGACCCCGTGATGCGTGAGCGGCAGATGCTGCATCTGGGCCGGGTCGTCGCCGAGCTCGGACACATCCCAGACGACGTCGCCGACGTCGCCGTCGAATCCGTCGCCGACCTGTCCGAGCTGGCGCGGCGCACGGGCGCGACCGAACACCACGCTGTTGCCACATCAGCGCTGCGCGACGCCCGTAACGGCCCTGAGCTGATCGACCGAATGTCCGAGGTCGCAGGCACGCATATCGAGGTGATCCCGGGCCACGAGGAGGCACGCCTGTCCTACCTCGGCGTCCGCGCTGCGATCGGCGTCGAACCGGCTGGGCTGGCGGTGCTGGACCTTGGTGGCGGCTCGCTCGAGCTGGCCATCGGCACCCAACGGACGCCAGACCTCGTCACGACGACCAAGCTCGGTGTGTCGCGGCTGTCGACGCTGGTCCGCAACGACCCGATGCAGAAGGCGGACCGACGTCGGCTGTCGGACGCGATCACCTCCGAGCTCGAGCTGTCCGGCGGCGCGTTCGAAACGCAGCTGCCCGACCGCGTCGTCGCCGTCGGTGGCACCGTGCGTGCGTTGGCCCGCGTGATCGCGGCCGAAGATCACGACTGGGTCCCGATGACCCTGAACCGCCTGCCGGTCAAGACCGATCGCCTGCTTGCGCTGCGGCGAGAGCTGCAGCAGCTGGACCGCGCAGGCCGAGCGGCGGTCCCCGGGATGAAGACCCGGCGCGCCGACCACGCGCACGTCGCCGCCACGATCTTGGGCGAGGTGCTCGAACAGCTCGGCGTCGAGCGGTTCGAGGTGTGTGACTGGGGGCTGCGCGAGGGGGTGCTGCTGGACCGCGCCGACACCGACCTCGCACCCGCCCCGTCGGCACTCCGGGCTCGCGAGGTGCTCCGTCTGCACGACGCGTTCCGCACCGACGTGCACTGCCGGCACACCGCCGATCTTGCTGTGCAGCTGTGGGACATCACCGCCCAGCTGCACGGGCTCGCACCGCACGATCGCGAGCTGCTGCACCACGCTGCGGTTGTGCACGGTGTCGGCAGCGCGCTGGCCCTGCGCAAGCACCAGATGCACGCGGCATACATCGTCGCGCACGCTGAGCTGCGAGGGTTCAGCCCTACGATGTGTGCGCAGCTGGTGACGTTGGCACGGTTCCAAAGCTCCGGCGGCATCGATCGCACGTTCCCCGCCGCCGCGTCGCTGGACGACACGAGCTACGACCGGACCGTCAAGCTGCTGGCGCTGCTGCAGGCAGCCAAAGGGCTGAACCGAACCCAAGATCACACCGTCACGTCGCTCACGCTCGGGTCTGTCGACGACGACAGCATCACCATCGTGCTGCACGGCGACGGCCTCGATATCGCCCACCGCGACCTGGCTCGGCGCACTCGCCTGTTCCAACGAACCTTCGGTCGCGAGCTCAAGATCTGCCGCAAGGGAGCCAGCTGATGCGCGCCGCCCACGTCCACCATCTCACGCCAGCCGACGTCGGACGCCGCGTGAGCGTTCGCCGCTGGCTGGACGGTGAAGGAGGTGCTGTCACCGACGTGATCGGCATCCTCACCGCGTACCACGACGGTCAGCTGACGGTCGACGGCAAGGCAGGCCTTGTCAGCTTCGCCGAGTCGGCCGTTCTTGCCAGCCGGACCGTCCCACCGCCCCCACCGCCTCGACCGCGCCGGACCGCCTGACCGCCTGACCCCTGCTAACGGGCCCCGCGATCTGGCCCTGCTCTCGGGCCCCTGCAGCATGCACGCTGCCGATGCCTCAGTAGGCGGTGGCCTGTCCGAGCACGTGGACCAGCACCCGGTTGGTGCCGCCGTGGCCGCCGGGCAGGCCCGACACGATCACGACCGGGTCGCCCCGCTGGCCGTAGCCGCCCCGCAAGCAGACCTCCTCGGCCGCCAGCACGAGGTCGGCGGTGTGATCCTTCTCTGGCACGACAGCGGACTCCGTGCCCCACATCAGAGCGGTGCGACGCTGTGCGACCACGCTGGTCGTCAGCCCAACGATCGGGACCGACGGCCGACGCTTGGACACCAGCTGGACCGATGAGCCGGACAGCGAGAACACAAGGATCGCCTTCGCGCCGACGTCGTAGGCCACCTGCTGGGCCGCCTTGGCCACGACGCGGGGGACGTCCAGTCGCTCGGTCGCCATCTCTGCGGAGCGGGTGATGCGCTCCGAGGACGACTCGGCGACCTCGATGATGCGGGCCATCGTCTGGACGGCTTGCACGGGGTATCGGCCGGCCGCGGTCTCGCCCGAGAGCATCACCGCGTCGGTGCCATCGAAGATCGCGTTCGCGACGTCGGACGCCTCTGCGCGCGTCGGACGCGGGTTGCGGATCATCGAGTCGAGCATCTCGGTCGCGGTGATGACCGGCTTACCCTCTTGGTTGGACTTCTCGATCATCTGCTTCTGAATAGCGGGGACGCGCTCGGGGCCGATCTCGACGCCGAGGTCACCGCGTGCGACCATCACCGCGTCAGTCGCAGCGACGATGGCGTCGAGGTTGTCGACCGCCTCTGGCCGCTCAAGCTTGGCGATGATCGGCTGGTCGCCACCGATCAGCTTGATGTGCTGTCGCAGCTCGATGACGTCGGCAGGCTTGCGCACGAACGACAACGCGATCCAGTCGACGCCGATGTCGACCATCGTCTGCACATCCTCGCGATCTTTGGGTGTCATCGTGTCCGCGGACACCTGCACGCCGGGCAGGTTCACACCCTTGCGGCTCTTCGCCGGTCCCCCTGCAACCACGCGCGCGACGACGTTGTTGCCGTCCACGCGGCTGACGACAAGCCGCAGCATCCCGTCATCCATCAAGATAAGCGCACCCGGCTCGACGTCCTCGGCCAGGCCTGGGTAAACGACCGGCAGCACGGCGCCGCCGGCCCCGTCGTCGAAGCTGTCAAGGTGCTCAACACCAGAGACGAGCGTGACCTCGGAACCATCTGCGAGCATGACACCCTCGTCGGGAACGATGCCCAAACGGATCTTTGGTCCCTGCAGATCACCCAGGCTGCCGATGGTCCGCCCTAGGTGACGTCCGATCTCGTGCACCATCTCGAGCCGAGTTCGGTGCTCGTCAGCCGTGCCGTGCGAGAAGTTCAAACGCACGACATCGACACCGGCAGCCAGCGCAGCTTT
>JBLFZR010000105.1:0-5013 GCA_047610595.1 Nitriliruptoraceae bacterium
GGGAGCTGCGCTCTCGTCGGGGCTGGCGGACTCGTCGGGGGTGTCCTCGGCGCAAGCCGTCAGGACCATCGCCCCGGCGGCCAGCAGTGCGGCGGTACGCCGCCAAGTGCTTCGGGTCTGCATCTTGTTTTCCCTCTCCCTGGGATGTGCCGGCCGCGGAACGCGCCCGGAGATTTAATGTGCCGTGCGTGACGGACCCTAGTACGGCTGCGGTCCGTCTACTACGCAAGTCGTATGTCATCGGTGCCGTGTGCGACTGCGGCCGCATCGTCGGCCACACAGCCTGATCTCTCGTGCTGGCCCCTAGTACGAGAAGGGCCAGGCCTTCCAGTAGTTGCGGATGCGGAACCACAGGCCGAACAAACCGCGCGGCTCGACGATGAGGAAGCCGATCAGCAGCGTCCCGTACAGCAACCCCTCGACGACGGAGGGCGATAGTCCAGCGGCCTCGGGAAGGTGCTCAACGAGCTCGAACGAGATACGCGGCAGCAGCGCGATGAACACGGCGCCCATGACGGCACCGCTGATGGTTGCGACGCCACCGATGAGGATCATCGCGATGAACCGGATCGACAGCAGCAGGTTGAACGAACCGGGATCGAAGAACTCGTTGACGGTGACTAGCAGCGCCCCCGCCACGCCGGCATAAAACGATCCGATAACGAACGCCAGCACCTTCGCACGGGTGAGGTCGACGCCGATGACCTCGGCAGCGATGTCACGATCTCGCACCGCGCTGAACGCGCGCCCAAGGTCGGACCGACCGACGTTACGGGCGATCACCCCCAGAACGACGAGCACGACCAGCACCAGCAGGTAGACCTTCTGTGAGCGCGTCATCTCAACGCCGAACATCGCGCCGTCCACATCGAAACGGCCGCCGAAGAAGGTCGAGACCGTCCCCTGCCGACCGACGCCCGGACCACCCGTGATGCCCGACGCCTCCTTGAAGATGTGCTCACCAAGGAGCACCAGGCCGAGCGTCACGATGGCCAGATACAGCCCTTTCAACCGCAGTGCGATCGGCGCAACAAGCGCGCCCGCGACGGCGGACACGACCCCTGCCGCCAGCAGCCAGAGCGGCACAAACGTGATACCCAATCCCATCAGCGATCCGTCAGGGTCACCCGACATCGCTGCAGCGGTGTAGGCGCCTAGACCGACAAAGAACGCGTGTCCCAGCGACACCTGACCGGCGTAGCCGGTGATGATGTTTAGACCGATGGCACCGATGGCGAACACCATCGCACCTGAGAGCAGCAGCACCCAGTCGTTTCCAAGCAGGAACGGTGCGACCACCGCGATGATCAACCCGATGCCGGCCCCGGTCTGCTTGCCACGGGTGTTTAGAAGCGCCATGTCCTGCGCGTACGCCGTGTACAGCTCCGGCCGTGCGCGCAGACGAGATGCGCCGGTGTCAGGACGCAGCATGCGCGACAGCGGTCGCTCGAGCATCCCAGGACGGTTGTCGCCGTGCCTGGCCCCCGACGAGGACAGGTCGGCAACGTTGGTGTCGGTGCTCATACGCGCTCCACCTCGGGGGTACCGAACAGACCGAACGGCCTAAACATCAACACCAGCAGCATCAGCAGGTACGGCGACACGAGGCTGAAGTTGTCCCCAAGCCACGGTGCGTACTGGCCGACCCCGCTGCCTTGGTAGACAGCGAAGGCTGCCTCCACGACGCCGATCGCGATGCCACCGATGACGGCGCCCCCGATCGAGTCCAAGCCACCAAGAATGATGGCCGGTAACGCCTTGAACCCGGCGATGAAGGTGGTCTGGGTCACGCCGGACTCACCGGCGAGGAACACACCAGCGACCGCGGCGAGCGCGGCAGCCATGGCCCACGAGAGGGCGAACACGGTGCCGACGTTGATGCCCTGCGCCATGGCCACCTCCTGATCAAACGCGGCGGCGCGCATCGCAAGACCGATGCGCGAGTAGCGGAAGAACGCGAACAGGATGATGAACAGCACGGTCGCCACCGCGATCGCAGCCACGTCGCGATGCGAGATCTGGGCTCCCAGCAGCTCCCAGGAGTTGAACGCGAACGGGTCGTTCATCTGCGCGGCGGAGGGCCCGATGATGCGGTTGGCGATGTTGCGGATGATGACGTCAACCCCCAACGTCACGATCGCTGCAACAAACGGCGGTTTGCCCACCATCGGTCGCAGCGCGGCTCGCTCGACGATCAACCCCAGCACTGCGGCGAAGATCATGCCCAGCCCCACGGCGGCGACGAATGGCAGCTCGAACGTGCGCCCGAGGACGGACACGGCCAGCGCACCGGCGATCATCAGAGCGGGCTGCGCGAAGCTGACCACGCCGGTGGACTTGTAGATGACGACGTAGCCGACGGCGAGCAGCGCGTAGACGGCGCCGTTACCCAGCCCATCTGCGAACATCTGAACGAAGCGTGCGGTCTCGTTGAACTCCATGATGACCCCTCAGGCTTCTGCGCCGGCGCCGGCGGGTTTGCCGGCGTACATCGACTCGATCAGGTCCTCGAACAGCCTCTCAATCGACGAGCGCTTGACCTTCTGTGTGGCGGTCAGCTCACCGTCCTCGTGGTCGAGTTCCTTGGTCATCATGCGGAACTTCTTGACCTCCTCGACCCTGCTGAACTTCTCGTTGGTCTGACGGACGATTCCTTGGATCAGCTCGATCACCTCAGGCTTCTCTGAGAGGTCGCGGTAAGTCGTGAACGGCATCTTGCGACGCTGCGCCCAGTCCCCCACGGTGTCGAGCTCGATGCCAACGAGTGCGGTCAGATACTTGCGCTTGTCGCCGATGACCACGGCCTCCTTGATGAAGGGCGAGGCCTTCAGCGAGTTCTCGATCTCGGACGGTGAGATGTTCTTGCCGCCGGCCGTGATGATGATGTCCTTCATCCGGTCGGTGATCTTCAGGTGGGTGCCATCGACCATGACGCCGACGTCGCCGGTCTTGAGCCAGCCGTCCTCCGTGAAGGTTTCTTGGGTCTTCTCTGGCAAGCCCCAGTAGCCACCGAACACGGCGGGGTGCTTGGTCTGGATCTCACCCGTTTCCGGATCGATACGTAGCCCGATGCCTGGGTGCGGCTCGCCGACGGTGCCGAGCTTCACCCGGCCGTACCGGTTGGCCGATGCGACAGCCGAGTTCTCGGACATGCCGTAGACCTCGTGCATCGGGACGCCGATTCCCATAAAAAACTGCAACACCTCGGGCGCGATCGGCGCGGCACCGGACGCGGCGTAGCGGACCTTGGAGAGTCCGACGCGCTTCTTGAGCGGTCGCAGCGCGATGAGCCACGCGATGGCGTAACGGATGCGGGTGCTGGTGGTAGGGACGCCGCCGTTTGCGACAAGGTCGCGACCGACACCGTCCGCCAGCTTCATGGCCAGGCCGAACGCGGCTTTCTTCAGCCTCGATGCCGAGTTCATCCGGATAGTCACGCCCGCGGCGAGCTTCTCCCAGATGCGCGGCACACCGAACAGAATGGTCGGCTGGACCTCTGCGAGGTTCTGCGGGACGGTGTCGATGGACTCGGCGAAGTTGACGGTGATCCCGGACGCGGCCGAGAACCACACCGAGTAGATGCGCTCGGCCACGTGGCACAGCGGCAGATACGACAGCACCGAGTCCTGCGGGCCGGGGGGCGGGTCAGCGAAGCCGCCACCGTTGACCAGCACGTCGATGCAGAACTCGACGTTGCCGACCGACAGCATCACGCCCTTCGGAGGACCGGTTGTGCCGGAGGTGTAGATCAGCGTGATCAGGTCTTCGGTGGTCGCCTGCGCCATACGGCGCTCGACCGCGTCCGGGTTGGCGGCCCGGTGCTGGGCGCCACCGGCGAGGAAGTCGTTCCAGTACAGCAGCTTGGCGTGCTGGTAGCGGCCACGGATGCCCCGGGGCTCGACGTAAACGATCCACTCCAGATCGGGGCAGTCGTCGATGACCTCGAGCGCCTTGTCGACCTGCTCCTGGTCTTCGGCGATCAGCACCTTGGCACCCGAGTCGGCAAGCATGTGCTTGACCTCGGCGGTCGGGTTGGTCGGGTACAGCCCGACCGTCGCTGCACGGACCGAGACGGCTGCGATGTCCGAGTACAGCCACTCCCGGCGGTTCTCGGAGTGCACGGCGACCCGGTCGCCGACCTCGACACCCAGCGCGAGCAGCGCATACGCCACCTCCGTGCTGTGTTCCCAGTAACTCGACCAGCTGATCTCTTGCCAGATCCCGAAGTCTTTCTCGCGCAGCGCGACGACGTCAGGCGTGCTGCGCGCGCGGTCCCGAATGCGGGTCGCGATCGTTGTCGCGCCGCCGCCCTCGGCGGGGATCGATGAAGCGTCGTGCGCGAGGGTGGCGCTCATGCTGGGGCTCCATGCTCGTAGCTCGTGATCGTGTCTGTGTCGTCGTCGTCCCGCTCGCCGTTGACCTCGATCGTCTGGGCGCGGCGGGACGAACCCACCCCGCCGTCGCCGAGGTACGCCCGGATGACATCCGGGTGCTGCTGCACCTCGGTGGGCAGTCCGGTCGCCAGCGGCACACCGAAGTTCACTGCCATGACGCGGTCGGCGATGTCCATCACCAGACCCATGTCGTGCTCGATCAAGATCATCGAGATGTGCAGCTCGTCGCGGATGTCGAGGATGAACCGGGCCATGTCCTCGGTCTCTTCGGCGTTCATGCCGGCGACCGGCTCATCCAGCAGCAGCAGCCGGGGCTCCATCGCGAGGGCGCGGCCGAGCTCGACGCGCTTCTGGATGCCGTACGGCAGCAGCCCGACCGGGAACTTGCGGTACTGCTGGATCTCAAGGAAGTCGATGAGGTCCTCGACCACCGCGCGGTGCTCCATCTCTTCCTTGGCCGCCTTCCCCCGGTAGACCAGCGAGGCCAGCGCCCCGTACGTCGTGTGGGTGTGGCGGCCGAGCATCAGGTTGTCGATGACGTTGAGGTTCTCGAACAGCTCGATGTTCTGGAACGTGCGAGCCATACCCAGCTTGGCGATGTGGTTCGGGCGCATGCCGA
>JBLFZR010000106.1:0-5006 GCA_047610595.1 Nitriliruptoraceae bacterium
CGCCGGTCTGCGTGAGCTCACGACACTCGACCGCTGGCGCAGCACCGGCGAGGATCGGCAACGCCAGCAGCAACGCTGCCAACGCGGGCCGTGCTGCCCACCTCGTGATCACTGGATCACCAGGGTCCCGACCATGCCCGGGTGGAGGGTGCAGTAGTAGGAGTACGTGCCGGGCTCGGTCTCGTTGATCCCCTGCACGATGACCTGCTGGCTCAGTCCGATCAGCTCGGTCCAGAACAGCGGGCACTCGCCGTCGTTGAAGCGGTTGCACCACGGGGCGCTGCCGTCACCGGCCACGCCGTCCTTGCGGGGGTCCTGCACAACGTCGTGCCGCACCACGTCAGCGTTGGTGTAGGTCAGCGTGCCGTCGCGCTGGGCGACCATCGCCCTCGTCACGTAGCCGTAGTACTGCGAGCCGGGGGTGGTGACGATGTGGGTCCCGTCGGCCCCCGGAGGCGTGGGTATCTCTTCCGGGACCTCCGGGATCTCGGGCGTGTCCCCTGAGAGTCGGTACGCGATGACGTGCCCCTCGGGCAGCCCGCTCATGCCGATCGCGGCGTACACGGTGTTGCGCGCGATCGAGACACCGCCCCAGCTGTTGGAGGCATCCTGGGCATCGATGATCATGGGGCGCTTGAGCAGCGGCGCGCCGGTCGCCGTGTCGAAGGCGTTCAAGCTGCCTGCGAAGTCGACCGTGTAGGCCACGCCGTTTGCCACCGACACAGGGTTGCCCCAGTGGGCCCCGTCACCGATCGGCGAGAACCACTGATTGCTGCCCGTGATGGCATCGACGCCCCACAGGTAGCCAGCGGGAACGATCGGTCCGACCACCTGGTCGTTCGCGTACGCGGTAGATCCGACGACGCCGCCGATCGGCGACGGCGGACCGACGAGCGCGGTCCACTCCAGCTCCATCGTGTCCGCATCGGCCACGTGGTAAACGCCTGACTTCTGCCCTGTCCCCACCAGCGTCCGCCCGTCTGGCGCCGTGAACAGGTTCGGCGACGCCCCGAAGTCGAGGTCGATATCGGTGCACGCACCGAGCCCCTGCGGGTAGTACGGGGGCGGGTTGCCTGGGAAGTCCAGCACGCACGGCAGTGTGTCGGCGACCTCCGGGAAGTACTCCTCGACCTGCCCCTTGTACGACGCCACGATCTCACCGAAGGTCTCGCTGTCTCGGTTCATGTCGATCTTCAGCACCGAGTTGGCGTACTCGTGCTCGGCCTCGGGCTTGAACGGGTTGCCTGAGCCGACGTACGCGTAGCCGGTCTCGACGTCAACGGCGGGAGTTGACCAGATCGTCACACCCGCGAACTCGTCGTCCGGCTCCATCGGGGGGTGAACCGTCCAGGTCTTCTTCACGATGTCGCCAGCCGTCAGCACGCTGCCGTCGTCTTGCGGCTCGTCGTACGCCCGGATCAGCACGAACGCGCCTTGGAACGCGTACCGGTCCGACTCGTCACCGAGCTCGGCCGAGCCGCCGGAGACGCCCATAAACAGCAGCCCGTCGTGGATGACCGGGCTGCCGTAGGTGTCGGCGCCGCGCTGGGTGTCGGTCACCGTCGCCCAGAGGAGCGCACCCGTCGCCTGATCCAGCGAGACGACGTACGGCTGACTCACCCGCGAGACGCCGGCGAACACCCGGCCACCCTCGACCGTGATCGATGAGTTCACACCACCGCCGTCCGGGACTTCCGTGGCCCAGACGGGCTCCCCCGTGTCGGCGTTCGCGGCCACGATCCAGCCGCCGTTGGTCCCGAAGTACAGGCACCCGTCCGCGATCGTCGGCGTGCCCGTGATGTCTCCGGAGCCACCAGCGTCCGAAGCGCCGATCACGAACGCGGGCTGCAGCGTCGGGACCTCGAGCGTCCCGATGACCTCCTCTGCGGGCTGGCTGCGGGTGTTGCTCTGGTCGTGGTTGTACGAGCGCCACTCACCGCCCTGATGCTCCGCCTGCGCGCAGCCCGGCAGGTCGCTTTGGCCGGCAGCGGTCGACTGCGCGATGGGTGGCAGCGGCATCGATGCCACAGCGGCTGCGCAGAGCAGCGCGGTGAACAAAAGCGTGATCCGGCGGTGGTGCATCGTGTGATTCCTCAAAGCTGATGGCGGGGCGTGACGGGGCTGGCATCCAGCCCCGATTTATCCCAAAGGGGCGTCGTGGACGGTGACGGTCGTGAACCGCAGCGAGCCGGCGTTCATCGACGGGCACGCACCCGACAGCTGCAGGCCGAACTGGATGACGAGCTCGACCGGCTCCGGCGCCTCACCGTCCGCGGGAAGCAGCTCATCGGGCCACTCGATCGGGACGGTCAACATGTCGTCACCCGTGATCAGACCGCGACGCTGCCTGCTGCCGACGAAGGTGCCGTCGGCCGTCCGGACGTCGGCGATCACGAAGGTGTACGGGTCAACCACCGACTCGGTGAAGGCGATCTGGACCTCGTCGACCGGGACGTGCGTGGTGTGCCGCACCTCAAGCCGTGCGTAACCGGCTCGGCCCACGCAGCTGATGCCACCGGGGCTCGGGTAGGCGCGCACCACCGTCACGCGGCCATCTTCCTCGGCCTGGATGACGTTGCCCTCGTCGCCTCCGATCGGCCCAAGGGCGAACGGCGCCCCGTACGCCGTGTGCTCGCCGTCTGACATGGCCAGAAGCGCGGCACATAGCACGGCGATGAGGCTGGCGGAGAGCAGACGTCGCAACATCACAACGGTCCTCGTGGTCGGTGTCGGGTGGGTCGCGCGGCTCATGGCAGCCACTGCGCGTGCGGCCATACGGTCTTCAGCAGCCCGCGGCGCGTACGTGGCGCTGGCATCGTGTTGCTCGCGCCCGGGGCCATCCCGATCGCGGGCGTCGCCGGGTTGAGCAGGTAGGCGTCACGGATCTTCTGGACGTCGTCGCAGGCGATCGCCTTGAGCACCGCGTCCGGGTCGACCTTGTACGGAACCGCCGCGTTGCGTCCGAAGATCCCGTTGCGGATCGACCGTTCGGGGTGCTGCTGGACGTCGGTGGGCCAATCGTCAACGGCCGGGTGCGCTTGGCCGTAGCTGAACGGGTTCAGCGCGTTCTTGGTCGGATCGAAGCGGTCCCCGTTGAGCCCGTGCGGCAGGTTGTAGAACTCCTTGGCCTCGTCGCTGAACTCGAGGGACCGCAGCGCCGCGATCTCTGGCTGCGGCGAGCCGAACCACAGGCTGTCGGTGCCCCACACAACGCGCTGCGGCCCGACGTACGTGATGAGCTTGCCGAGCATGTGCGCGACCTGATCCGGATCGCTGGCCAGGCTGCGAAAGGTGGCGCCGATCTCGGCGAACACGTTCGGGACGTTGCCGTGCTCGAGGCCTGGCTTGACGAACCGGCGCGCGTCGTAGGAGTTCTCGCGCAGGCTCTTGACGAAGCAGTCGACGCCGCGGTCCGCCGAGTTCACGTTGTCATCGCCGGGGTACGCCCCCTGGAACTCGCCGTCGAACCCGGAGTGGTACACGATGAAGCTGATGTCGCGGTTGCGACGTGCTGCCGGCCCGATATCGCGCGGCGACGCGGCACGCTGGTCAAACGCCGGCAGCGCGAAGCCCTTGTGGCACGCGATGACCGCAGGCGCACCGTGGCTGTGGTGCAGCTTGCGCACCTGCTCGAGGAACCGCATCCCGACGGCGTCGTCAAGGAACCAGCCGCTGGCCATCGGAACATCGCCCCACGGCGTGTACACCTTCCAGCCACGAATCTGGTCGCCGTACATCTCGAAGTTTTTCTGCATCATCTCGAACTCGGCCTCCATGAACACCGGTTCGAGGGAGGCATGCCCGGTGATCCCGTGCGAGCCACGGTTCGGCATGACGAACGAGTGCATCACCGTGCGTGGGGTCCCGCCGGCGAGCGCGTTGACGGCGCCGACCGTCTGCGCCGCCTCACCGATCGGCAACGGCTGCTGCGACTCCTCGGCTGGGACGGCCGAGAGCACCGTCATGTTTGTTGACGAGTCGAGGAACAGCTCCTTGAGATAGTGGTACCGCGACAGGTTCTCGATCGGATCGATCTCCCCCCCCTTGCCCCACCCACGGACGACCTGATTCTCGTCCACGGACGGCATGCCACCCAGCGGCCCCGACTGCTCCCAGATAGAAGCGAACACGGCGTGGAAACCGGGGTTGTTCACGCGCCACGCACCATCGGAGTCGATGTGGTGGGACTGGACATCGAAGATGAACTCACCCGGCAGGTTGTTCAGCTGCGCCTCGGGCCACCGCAGGTCACACGCGACATTCTGCAACATCGCGGGGGTGGCGCCGTACGCCGCGCCGGCCGTGTACTGACCGATGCGACCCGGCATGACTTGGCCGACCGACCACAGTCCAACGCCGAGGGCACCTGAGGTCCGCACGAACTCGCGGCGGCTCATGCCCAGCCGACGGCGCTGCCTCTCCCCCTCCTCGTTCTGCAGACGCTGGATCGCGAGCTGCTGGGTGCTGGGCGGTGGCGGGATGAACTCGCCGTTGGATGCCGGTAGCGGATCCATCGGCATGTTGTCCGACATCGGCAGGTTGTCCGTGAACTTCTTCCAGCTTCCCATGGGTCCCTCTTCGTTCTACATCGGCTGTGGCGTTGTCGAGCTCGCCGTGCGCTACTCGACGACCTCGAACACCCCGCGCATGCCCGGGTGGATACGGCAAAAGAAGGTGAAAGTGCCGGTCGTATCCGGGGTGAACTCGATGTACTGACTGCGTTGGACGAACGTCTCGTCGTACGGATCTTCAGCACCGAACCTCGAGGTGGTGGGCTCAAACAACAGCCCCCATCCGATGTTCCCGCTGTCGAAGTTCATGACGTCGCCCTTGCCGGTGCCGCCATCAGGGGTCGGGTAGTTCACCTTCGTCGATCCGGTGCACGGCATGGCGCAGCGCGTGTAGGTGTGCCAGACGCGTACGTCCGCGTCCAGGTTCCACAGCCGCACGGGTTCGTCAATCGTCACCCGCGGGATGCCGTTGAGTCCGACGACGCCGAAGTCAGC
>JBLFZR010000107.1:0-4946 GCA_047610595.1 Nitriliruptoraceae bacterium
CAGCCTCCGCTGACGCCTCGGCCGGCTGTGCTTCGCATGCGTTGGGCGCGGCTCGGAGCCCTGCACTGGCGCGTGCCCGCGTCGCAGGTGCAGCGAATGCTGCCGGACGGTCTCACGGTTGACACGCATGATGGGTCCGCATGGGTGGGGCTGCTCCCGTTCGAGATGCGTGACGTGCGTCCCGCAGGGCTGCCACCTGTCGTGCCATGGATCGGTGACTTCCCCGAGACGAACGTCCGCACGTACGTGACGACCGCGACCGGCGAGCGTGGCGTGTATTTCCACTCGCTGGAAGCATCAAGGCTTGGGGCGGTGCTGGTGGCGCGAGGCGCGTTTCGGCTGCCGTACATGTGGGCGCGGATGTCGGTGACGACGTCGCCTGGACGGATTCGTTGGACCAGCACGCGCCGCTGGCCCGCTCCCCGCGGCGCGCGTACGGACGTGGCGTTGCGTATCGGTCGTCTGCTGCCGGCGGAGGAGCTGACGCCGTTGGACGACTTCCTCACGGCGCGGTGGCGCTTCCTTGATGCGTGGGGTGGCCGGGTTGCGATGGCACCGATGCACCACGAGGCATGGCCGCTGCACGAGGCAACCGTCGAGCACCTCGACGATGAGCTGTTGGCCGCAGCGGGCTACGGCGACCTCGCGGGCCATGCCCCGGACGTGGTGCGCTTCTCGCCTGGCGTGGACGTGACCGGCGGGATGGCGCGGCGCCTGTAGATCGGCGCGCATAGATCGGCACCGTGGCCCCCACTGTGAGGTGTGCGCCTATCGCATGTAAGTGTTCAAAGGCGAGAACCCCTTTCGGGACAGGTTGCACTCCGCCCAGTCGCGCGGCCACACTGCGGGTATGAAGCAGCCTCACCACACGCAGACGCGCCGGGCACAGCCCAGCGCTTTCGCTGTGTCCGCCACCTCGCTTGAGGTGGCGCTGCTGTTCCCGGCGGTCACCGGGCTCGTCCTTCTGCTCCTTCCTGTTCTGGCTCTTTGACGCCGCGGCGCTGTCCCACCCCAACACGACAGCGACGCGGCGAACGACACCGGGGACCACAGCCCATCGCGGCACGCGCAGCAGCAGGAGCACACAGCACATGAGCAACCCCATCGACGTCAGCGCCGCCGGCGCCTTCACCGACGCGACCGGCAACCCGGCCGACACCGTCACCATCTTCGACACGACGCTGCGCGACGGCGAGCAGTCGCCCGGCATCAGCCTCGACGCCCGCGAGAAGGTCGAGATCGCCGAGCAGCTCGCGCGGCTGCAGGTCGACATCATCGAGGCAGGCTTCGCTGCCGCGTCGGCTGGTGACCTTGACGCGGTCAAAGCAGTGGCCGAGACCGTCGGCAACGAAGATCGTCTGGACGCCCGCGGCGAGACCGTCCGCAAGGCCCCGGTCATCGCCAGCCTTGCGCGCTGCGTGCCTGGCGACATCGAGGCAGCGGCCAAGGCGCTGGCGCCCGCAGCCCGCGGACGCATCCATGTGTTCATCAGCTCGTCCGAGATTCAGATGCGCGCGATGCTCAAGTCGTCCAACGAGCAGGTGATCGCGTCCGCCGTCGCCGGCATCCAGCAGGCCAAGTCGCACACCGACGACGTCGAGTTCAGCCCGCAGGACGCGACCCGCACCGAGTGGTCGTTCCTCGTCGAGCTGGTCACCGCAGCGGTCGAGGCCGGCGCCACGACGATCAACATCCCTGACACCGTCGGCTACGCGCTGCCGCACGACTTCGGCCAGTGGATGGTGCGCCTCAAGCAAGAGATCCCGTCCATCGACGCCAAGGGCGTCGTGCTCAGCGTCCACTGCCACAACGACCTTGGCCTCGCTGTTGCGAACTCGCTGGAGGCCATCCGCAACGGGGCCCGCCAGGTCGAGGTGGCGGTGAACGGACTGGGCGAACGTGCCGGTAACTGCTCGCTGGAGGAGGTCGTGATGGCCATCCGCACGCGGCAGGACCTGCTGCGCCTCGACCACGGGGTCAACACCCCCGAGCTCGCCCGCACCTCGCAGCTGGTGTCCAGCCTGACCGGCTACTCGGTCCAGAAGAACAAGGCCATCGTTGGCGCGAACGCCTTCGCGCACGAGTCGGGGATCCACCAGCACGGCGTGCTGCAGGACCGGCTCACCTACGAGATCATGCGCACCGAGGATGTTGGCGTCTCGGGCAGCTCGATCATCATGGGCAAGCACTCGGGCCGGCACGCGTTCAAGCAGGCCCTCGAGCAGCTGTCCATCGAGCTCGATGACGCAGAGGTCGACGTCGCTTTCGCAGCCTTCAAGCAGGTCGCGGACAAGAAGGGTGAGCTCACCCTCGAGGACGTTCGAGCGATCGTGATGGACCATTCTGGGGCCGCTGCTGATGTGGAGGGGCACGAGCTCGCATCCTTCAGCTGCGCCAACACCCCCGACACTCTGCCGACCGCGACCGTCACCATCCGGCCGGCTGGCGGTGGCGAGTACGTCACCGCGACCGCGACCGGCGATGGCATGGTCGATGCGGCGTGCACCGCGACGCGTGAGGCCATCGGCCGCGATGACGTGAAGCTGACGGTGTTCAACGTCGGCGCTGTCACCGAAGGCATCGACGCGCTGGCCACGGTCACCATCACCATTGAGGTGGTTGGCGGCACGTTCACCGGTCGCGGCGTCGCAACAGACGTCGTCGAGGCGAGCGCTCGCGCCTTCCTCGACGCCATCAACCGGTCCGATCGGCTGACCAAGCGCGACGGCGAGTTCAAGGTGTAGGCAGGGGCGCAGCCGCAGCAATGCAACGCAAAGGTCCAGACCCACGCGTGGCGGCCGACAGGTACACACGCATGACAGACACGAGCAACAAAAGGAGCGCACGATGACAGTCGTGAAGCTGAACGTGCCGCCGGACCACACGCCTGACGAGGAGCTAGCTCTCGTTGCCCGTGTCGCGGCGGCCTACGCGGCCATCGACCCTGACCGCAAGGTCGAGATCCAGGTCGAGCGGCCCGAAGAGGTCGATTACCGCGCCACGAAGGCGGCAGAGACGGCGCGCTGGGGCTGATCGTTTGCTGCCCGGCGCTCGCATGACCCGCACCCTCCCGCTTTATCGCACGTCCGGTCGCTGCCGTGACGTTGTCTGAAGGATTGTTCATGGCTCCCCGCACCTTGGTCGAGAAGATCTGGGACCAGCACCTGGTCCGCGACGAGGGTGCGGCCGGTCCGGCCCTGCTTTACGTCGACCTCCACCTCGTACATGAGGTCACCTCGCCGCAGGCCTTTGAGGGGCTGCGCATCGCTGGGCGCACGGTGCGTCGGCCGGATCTGACGCTGGCAACGATGGACCACAACGTCCCGACCGACCCGCGTCAGGTGTCGGGCGAGCTGCCGCTGGCCGACGAGATGTCGGCCAAGCAGATCCAGGCTCTGCGGGATAACTGCAAAGAGTTCAAGATCAAGCTGTTCGAGATGGGCGAGCGCAACCAGGGCATCGTGCACATCATCGGCCCCGAGCTTGGCATCACCCAGCCCGGTCAGGTGATCGTCTGCGGCGACTCGCACACCGCCACGCACGGTGCCTTCGGGGCGCTGGCATTCGGCATCGGCACATCCGAGGTCGAGCATGTGTTGGCCACCCAAACGCTGCCGCAGCAGATGCCCAAGACCATGGCCGTCGAGATCGTCGGTCCGCGACCGGTCGGGACCACTGCCAAGGACCTGATCTTGCACGTGCTGCGGGTTATCGGCGTTGCCGGCGGTGTGGGACACGTTGTGGAGTACCGCGGCGAGGCCGTGCGTGAGCTGACGATGGAACAGCGAATGACCGTCTGCAACATGTCGATCGAGGGTGGCGCCCGCGCCGGACTGATCGCGCCAGACGACACCACGTTCGCGTACCTCAAGGGGCGCATGCATGCGCCCCGGGACGCCGACTGGGACGCCGCGCTCGCTGACTGGCAGGCGTTGCACACCGATGAGGACGCAGTGTTTGACTCTGTCATCACGATCCAGGCGTCCGACATCGAGCCGACCGTGACGTGGGGGACCACCCCGTCGCAGTCGATCTCGATCGGCGAGATGGTCCCGACGCCGGCCGACGCCCCCGACGAGCAGACCGCCAAGCAGTACGAGCGGGCGCTGGCGTACATGGGGCTCAAAGGCGGCGAGGACCTGCGTGAGATCGAGGTGGACACCGTCTTCATCGGCTCGTGCACCAACGGCCGGCTGTCGGATCTCCATGAGGTTGCGGCGCTGGTGCAGGGCAAGCAGGTCAAGGAGGGGATGCGGGCGATGGTCGTGCCCGGCTCGGGGCTGGTGAAGGAGGCGGCGGAGGCGGATGGCACCGCCCAGATCTTGCGCGATGCCGGCTTCGACTGGCGTGAGCCAGGCTGCTCGATGTGCCTAGGTATGAACCCCGACCAGCTGGGACCTGGCGAGCGCGCCGCGTCGACCAGCAACCGCAACTTTGAGGGACGTCAGGGCTTCCGTGGCCGTACGCACCTCGTCAGCCCGGTGATGGCTGCGGGAGCCGCCCTGACGGGCCGTTTCGTGGACGTTCGAACGATGGAGACGAACTGATGGACGCAGTCACCTCAGTCACAGGCACCGTGTGCCCGATCGATGCCAACGATGTTGATACCGACCAGATCATCCCCAAGCAGTTCCTGAAGCGCATCGAGCGGACCGGGTTCGGCCCGTACGCGTTCCACGAGTGGCGCTTCCTGGAGGATGGCACGACGCCGAACCCTGACTTCGCGATGAACAAGCCCGAGCACGACGGTGCGTCCATCCTGCTCGCCGGTGAGAACTTCGGATGCGGCTCGTCGCGAGAGCACGCGCCGTGGGCGCTCGAGGATGCCGGATTCAAGGCGATCATCGCGCCGTCTTTCGCGGACATCTTCCGCAACAACTGTGCCAAGATCGGTGTCATCACGGTGCAGATCGACGCGGCAACGGTGCGCGATCTGTTTGCGCAGG
>JBLFZR010000108.1:0-4946 GCA_047610595.1 Nitriliruptoraceae bacterium
TCTTGACGCTCGCGATGACGCCGTGCATCTCCTCGACCCTTCCGAGGTGATCGCGGAGCGCGTCTTCCAGACCGTGCTCATCGTCGACCGTGAGCCGCAGCTCATGGAGCGTCTCACGCAGCTCCCCTAGCGTCGCTCGGACATCCTGCCGCAGCTGCACCAGCTCACCGTCGTCGGGGTGCCGCGTGCCTGCCCGATCCAACGACATCGCCACGTACGCCAGTGACTGCGCGAAGCGATCGTGCAGCGTCGCGCCGAGTCGCTGGCGCTCCTCCTCGGCGCCGAGCGTGCGCAGCCGGCGGAACCACATCGCGTTGTCGAGTGCGAGCGCCAGCGGCAGCGACAACCTTTCTAACGTCTCGGCAGCCGTTGGGTGCAGCTCTTCGTCATCATCGCGCTCCAGCGCCAGCAACCCGGACGCGCGACCACGGCTGAACAGCCACGCGTACGCGCCGGCCTTCGTGGCTGGACCGAACGACGCGACGCCGGCGAGGTCCGACCGCAGCAGCGGCCGGCCACGCGGTCCACGGGCCAACACTGCGGGGAGCTCTATGGTCTCGACCGACGCTGCGATCCGTGCACCCTCGGCATGCACCACACCCATACGGCCGGATGCCGGGTCTCCCGACAGCAGCACGATCGTGTCGGGGCGAAACACCTCTCCCAGCTGGGAACGCAGCGACGGAATCAGCTCCTCCACAGACAACGGCGTCGTCATCGAGCGCACGACGTCATGCAGTGAAGACAGCAACGCGTTGGCCTGACTCAGCGCGGCGACACCGCCGAAGCTCTGCTCTGGCTGGCCGTCAGCTGCAGCGCTGCGCTGATCGGAGGTGCCCGTGGGGTTGCGATCTTCGGCCATCACCGCAGCACCGTTACGACTGCCATACAGGCGATTCCCTCGGCGCGCCCCATCGCCCCGAGCTTGTCGGTGGTTGTGGCCTTCACGCTCACCGCATCGAGCTCGACAGCGAGCACGGGAGCCAACGTCCGTCGCATCGCCTCACGATGCGGCGCGAGGCGCGGACGTTGCGCGATGACGGTCGCGTCGACGTTGCCCACGCGCCACCCCGCCCCGTGCACGCGCGCCACAACCTCGGCCAGCAGTCTGAGCGACGCGGCGCCGGCCACCTCTGGCTCGTCGACCCCAAACATGCTCCCGAGGTCCCCGAGCGCCAGCGCGCCGAGAAGCGCGTCCGCCACCGCATGACACAGCGCGTCCGCGTCGGAGTGCCCGGCGAGCCCCCGGGCTCCCGGGATCGTCACCCCGCCGAGCACCAGCGGCCGCGGTGCGTCGCTGAAGGGGTGCACGTCGACACCTTGTCCGATCCGAAGCTGCGTCATCTTTGACGCCGTAGCCGCAAGCGAGCCCCGTCAGCAACGGCCATCTCGACGGCCACCGCCAGGTCTTGGACCCCTGATGTCAGCGCGCGCGGCATCACCAGCAGGTCCCCTGTCACATCCACCAGCTCGGACCGGTCCACCGCAGCCACGATTGCGCCGTCACGCACGACCCGCAGCGCGTCAGTGACCGGAGTCACCCCATCCACCTCAAGCTGCGCAACGGGCGGCCCGCCCGTGGGCCGCCCAGCCCGCATACGCAACGCCAACGTCGACGGTTTCGCGCTGCCGAGCTGGAGCAGACGCTCGGCGCGCGCGATGTCCGAGGGCCACGTCAGCTTGATGTTGCGCTCGTTGCCCGCGACGGCGACGACCGCGACATCAGACCGATGACGCAGCAGCGGCTCGACGGTGTCTACAAGCGAAGCCGGAGCATCGACTGCTGCCCGGGCCCGGGCAAAGGCGTCACGCAGCGCTGCTGCGGGCGCAGCTTGTGGCGTCTGGACTCCTACCAGCCCCCCGCGACCGACGACGATCGCGCCGTCAAGGACAGATCCACCGTGTCCGGCAGGCCACCGCGCAACCGGAACCGGGCGTTCCAGCGCAGGCACCGCAGCCCGGCCTGCAGCTGCCTCCGCCAGCACTCGCATAATCGTGCCGTCGTCAACCAGCGGCCGAGCACCGTCGTGAATCAACACCACATCGATGTCGAGCCCGTTCGCCGCCGCGAGCCCCGCTGCCTCGCTGTCGTGCCGCGTCACCCCGCCGTCCACAACCGCCGTAACCCGGCCGTGGAGCAAGGTCACAATCGCAGCCCGATCAGCCGGGCGCGCCACCACGATGACGTGGTCCACGTGCGTGCGAAGGGCGTCCACCGATCGCTCGAGCACCGTTCGATCACCGAGCGTGGCAAGGACCTTGTTCAGACCGAGCGCTGCACGCTGACCGCTGCCGCCGGCGAGAACCAGAGCGAGCACCTTCACGCAGGACCCCGCTCGGTTGCGATAACCGCGAACAACATCCGTCCACGGTTGGTCTGGTTCAGCGACGTCACCTCGACCTCAACTGTCTGGCCGACCACGTCAGCGCCGCGCTCGATGATGACCATCGTCCCGTCAGGCAGATGCGCGACACCCTGCTTGGCCTCGCGGCCGGTGCGCGTGACCTCAACCTGCAAGCGGTCACCGGGGATCGCCGGTGGGCGCATCGCGGCGGCAAGAGCGTGTAGATCAATCACGCGAATCCCCGAAACCTCGGCGACCTGCGCCAGGCCGGTGTCGAGTGTGATCAACGTCGCGTCGCGGTCTCGGGCAACGCGCGCGAGCTTGCCGTCCACATCATGCAGATCAAGCGGATCGTCGTCAGTGACCTCGACAACCACGAGGTGCTCCTGCTGCAGCGCCTTGATGGTGTCCAGTCCTCGTCGGCCCGCAGCGCGTCGACGTCGATCCTCGCAGTCCGCGAGCCCCTGCAGCTCGGCGATCACGAACTGCGGGATCACAAGCGTCCCCTCAAGGAATCCGATCCGCGCGACCGCGAGCAACCGGGCATCGATCAGAGCCGAGCTGTCGACGATCTTCACGCCCCCGCCGCGCGCAGGCGAGCTGACCTCGATGCGACCGCGCACGCCGATGTAACGGCCGAGGTCGCCGCCACGGCCGATCCCTATCCGGGCGCCGAGGTAGCCGCTGACCACGACACCTGCGAACGCGATCGGCATCGTGACATAGCGACCGGGGAAGATCATCAGCGGCGCCGCAAGCGCGAGCGCGAACACGGTTCCGAGCACAGCTCCGACGGCGCCCGCGAGCACAACCACGGACTCGACACGTCGTAGACGCTCCTGGGTCTCATCAACGGTACGGACCAGCTTGCGTCCGAGCACGCCGCCTGCGAGGTATCCCAGCAACGCGCCGAGTGTCGCGCCCACCAACAACGGTTCCGGCCCGAGGCTGGCCATCTGCCCGACCTCGTAGCCGATCGCGGTCGTCGCAACGACCACGCCGAGCCGTACGAGTTCGACGACGGTGGTGCCTGCAACCTCACCCGCCACGCTGACTCCTCATCACCAGCAGCCTACGTCGCGGCGTCACCGACGCGCCCCCAACCAGCTGCCATAACGGCTCTTGGCCAGCGGGCGGCTGTCGAAGCTGTCCGAACGCGACACGCCCCGGCGCGAGACCGGGGCGTGTCGCGAACATCGCCACATCGCGCTGGGTCAGCGAACGCCGTGTGCGTCCAGCAGCACCTGCACGATGAGCTCATCGGTCTGCTGCTCGTCCTTGCCCAGGGCCACGCTCAGCTCGGACAGGAGAATCTCTTTGGCCTTGGCCAGCATCCGACGCTCGCCAGCCGAGAGGCCCTTGTCTGAGTCGCGGGTCGAGAGGTTTCGCACAACCTCAGCAACCTGATAGATATCGCCGCTGCGCAGCTTCTCGAAGTTTGACTTGAAGCGACGCGACCAGCTGCCCTTCTTCTCGGCATCCTCTTCGCGCAGGACATCGAGCACCCGCTCGACCTCCTCCCCAGAGACGACATCGCGGATCCCAACCTCGTGACAGGTGCTGGCCGGCACCAGCAGCGTGAGATCGCCGTACGTCATCCTGAGCACGAGATAGTCGCACGGCTCACCGTGAAGCTCGCGCTTCTCGGTGCTCTCGACGATCGCCGCACCGTGATGCGGGTAAACAACCGTGTCACCGACGCTGTACGCCATGGATGGCTCCTGTGCTGCTGCCGGAGCATGACCCCGGCGATTCCTGGGGCCGGTCGGCCCCGTCGTAGCATCCAGAGACGCAACCGGCAGCTCACAAGGGCGCTCGGGCACGGGGTTGGCGCCGACAGGCTCGGAAGCGCTGCTGGCGACCAGATCTCGTGTCCCTAACAACCCTCCGCAGCAGCCCGCATCGTGACCGGACAGCGCTGGACAATAGCACTGGGACCCTGCAGCGTCGAGGGGCAATTCTTTGGAAGCGCCATGTTCTTGCAGGTCAGAGGGGGTGCGTGCGCTGAGGAGGCACCGCTGCACGCTAGATGCGCATCCGCTGTCCACGCAGAACCTGAAGACAGGTGATGGCGTTTCAGTGTTCGCGGGTGCTTGTCTCGACCAGTCGGTGCAGCCCATCGCGGATACCTCGGGCTCGCGCCTCTCCGATTCCTTCGACTCCCTGCAGCTCCTCCACCGTCGCCGACAAGATTCGCGGCAACGAGGTGAACCGGCTGATCAGCTTGGCCACCACCGACGTTGGAAGTCGCGGGATGCGCGCCAACAGTCGGTACCCACGTGGCTGCAGACGCTTGTCCATCGAACGCGGTGGTTCGTGGTCCAGCGCGGCCGCGATGGCGTCCAACTCCAAGAGCTGATGGCTGTCGAGCGCATCCAAACCCTCGAGCACCGACCGCATCTTGCGGCGGCGGTCGCCGCGATAGTCCTGCACGAGCAAGACGCGATCTTCCTCGACCTCGCTCATCAGCTCAGCCCGCTGCAGCTCAATCAAGCGGCCCTCGCGACCGAGCTCAGCGACAAGCTCACCGACCTCCACCTCAATGCGCCGGACCATCTCGCTGCGCTGCAGCGTCACGCAGACATCGCGCAGTGAGACCTC